>JBBRCI010000108.1:0-7816 GCA_038204935.1 Sphingobacteriales bacterium
ATTCGTCAATATTTTCAAGGCTTGTTAGAGTCATAGGTGACTGGTCTAGCCCCAGCAATGCTTTTAAATACGCTTTTTCCCGGCCTGTTTTTATTTGCGGTAGTGACGGTTTAGCCTTAATTCTGCCGTTGTAGCAAATAAAAGAAGCCGCGGCAGTTATTCATTCTCTCATATTGTTTTTATTTGTATTCATGGTCTCCCGTTGGTCGGCATTTGATTACTTTTTTTTCCTGCAGAAAAAAAGTAATTCCCGCGGAAGGCGACAAGAGAAAATAGTTTACTCTTGTAGGTTTGTTTTTGGACTTGCTGCAAAACAATATCGCATTTATTATTTGTGGCTATTACTCTATCCACAGAGATTTCTCATTATATTCGAAGTGACGGCTTAATTCCAGCGGAAGGCGACAGAAGAAAATAATTTCAAAGGTTTAAGTTTATTTATAAACTTGCTGCAAAACAATATTGGATTGATTATTTTTCTGGCTATTACTCTATCCACAGAGATTTCTCATTGCATTCGAAATGACGGCTTAATTCCAGCGGAAGGCGACAGAAGAAAATTTTCTACAGATTTTTGTTTGCTTTGACCTTAGGGGAGTTGTGTCTTTAGATTGGATGGAATCATCTTAAAACAGATGTCCCACACTTTGGAAGTGTGGGACATCTAGCGTCATTTGCAATTCAAGCTGTGTGAATGGCATTAGTTAACCAAAGTTTCTGCAACACTTCTCCGAATTGCTTTCTCCAGAAATTTATGAAAGTTTCTACAGGCATTTTTAAAACCTTTATTAACGCCAATTCCTGCGAGGCCGGAAAAAGATTGGCAATCGGAATTTGCAGTTTTTAGTTGGTAGTCTAGTCGCCAGTAATGAATTGGTAGTTTAGCCTCCGCAATGTTTTTAAATACGCTCTTTTTCGGCCTGTTTTTATTTGCGGTAGTGATATTTTAGCCCTTACACTGCCTTTGTAGCAAATAAAAGAAGCCGCGGCGTTTCTTTCCATAGTTTCTTTCCGCTGCAGGAAAGAAAGTGTGTCCCGCGGAAGGCGAGAGAAGAAAATAATTCACAAGTTTTAGTTTGTTTTTGAACTTCCTGCAAAAAGTTAAAGCAACAACTTTGAAAAAATAATTCCCGCGGAAGGCAACAAAAGAAAATAATTCGCAACTTTAAGTTTGTTTTTGAACTCCCTGCAAAAAGTCAAAATATTTACTATCTGAGTGTCAGTCCGCCTCATTGCCGGCGGTTGGCTTAGTTCTTTTTTCTTGAAAAAAAAGAACGAAAAATTCAAGGCTGCACAGTTATTGGCTAAAAGCTTTCAAAAATGCCTACTGCAATTCGAGCCGTGGGAATGGTAGTTTTATATTGACTGTTTCTGCAACACTTCTCCGAATTGCTTTCTCCAGAAATTTATGAAAGTTTCTACAAGCATTTTTAAAACCTTTCTTAACGCCAATTCCTGGGAGGCTGGAAAAAGAGTGGTGGATTTTAGTTGGCAGTATCCAGTTGGTAGTTTGCAGTTTAGCTACAGCAATAAGAATTATTCCGTCGCCAGTAATGAGTTGGTGGTTTAGCCACAGCAATGATTTCAAATACGCTTTCTTTCGGCCTGTTTTTATTTGCGGTTGTGATATTTTAGCCCTTACACTGCCTTTGTAGCAAATAAAAGAAGCCGCGGCGTTTCTTTCCATAGTTTCTTTCCGCTGCAGGAAAGAAAGTGTGTCCCGCGGAAGGCGTGAGAAGAAAATATTCTACGGGTTTAAGTTTGTTTATAAACTTACTGCAAAAAGTCAACGATCTGCTAGTAAAAAGTAATTCCCGCGGAAGGCGACAAAAGATAATAATTCACAGGTTTAAGTTTGCTTTTAAAACTTCTGCAAAAAGTTAAAGCAAGAACTGTCTCCACAGAGATTTCTCATTGCATTCGAAATGACGTTTTATTGAAAGTTTTAATTCAGCGTTTTAGTGTGCTTTTTCAGGAATGGAAAGAAACCTTAAACAAAGTGATACAGAAACAATACATCGCCTGTAAAGGCAGGTTTTGGCTGATCTTTAATTTCCAGTTTTATAGAAAGTGTTGCCTTGGTGATTCCTCTCAAATTGGCAATGGCAGCCAATGTTACCCTGCACCTAACCTCACTTTCAACTACTACGGCCTGACCAAATTTTAATTGCTCAATGCCATAATTCACCTCCATCTTCAGATTTCTAACATCTACAATTTGTTTCCATAAAAATGGGATAAGAGAAAGGGTGAGATAGCCGTGAGCTATTGTAGCTTGAAACGGGCTATCCGTTGCAGCTCTTTCCGGATCAGTATGTATCCATTGATGGTCCAGCGTAGCATCCGCAAATTTATTAATCTGGTCCTGTGTAATTTTATGCCAGGATGAAACTCCTAATTCAAGGCCAAGTTTTGATTCAAATTCTGAATGAGTATTAATGATCAGCATTCTGCTAAATTAAAAATTATCCGGATAAAATAATTCTAAAAAGTATAAGCGATATTGTAATTGGATATTTTATCCTAAAAAAATATTTTTCTTTCAATAGTTGATCAAAAGCCAACCTAATAAATTAATTTTCGTAATCTTCTTTTAAATCTTCTATATTTTGTAATATCATCAATAATATTTCCCTGAATAATATTTTAAGATGAACGATGCTAAGCAGAAAACTTCCTACCGGTTAGAACCTTTTTTTGAGCTCTCTCCCGATTTATTATGCATTGCCGGTTATGATGGATTCTTCAAGAGAATAAACCCTGCTGTTTCCAAATTATTAGGTTATTCACTTGATGAATTATACGCAAAGCCTATTAATGATTTCGTTCATATTGATGATAAGGAAGTAACCTCCAAAGTACGTGAAGAGCTTATAAAAAGCAATCCGTTGTATTATTTTGAGAATCGCTATATGACCAAAAGTGGTGAGATTGTGTGGCTTTCCTGGACCTCCCTTCCTGTCGACGGCGATCAGTTGATTTATGCTATCGCGAAAAACATCACACATAAAAAAAAACAGGAAGAAGAGCGAAACTCGCTTTTAGCAAATCTGACCCTAATAAACCAGGATTTAAAGCAGATCAACTATACGACTTCCCACGATTTGCGTTCTCCGGTAAATAATCTGCTTTCGGTGTTTAGCCTGATAGATTCATCCAAAATTTCTGATCCGGATACGCTAGATTTTATTGAAGTTTTAAAAAAATCAACTGAAAGTTTAAAAGAGACATTGAACAATTATGTGGATATTTTAAGTCAGAAAGAAAGCTTAAACCAGCATATACAAAATGTCAATTTTAATGATTCGCTAACAACGGTTTTGAACTCTCTTCAATCCTTAATCAAAGCATCTAAAACAGATTTTAAAATTGACTTTTCTGAAATAGAAAGTGTGCCTTTTAACCGTACCTATATGGACAGCATTTTTCTGAACCTGATCAGTAATTCAATTAAATACTCCAAAAAAGACTGTGCGCCAATAATAATCATCAAATCAAAAATTGTAAATGGCAAAAGTGAATTGTCATTTACCGACAACTGCATTGGGTTTGATATGGAAATTGTAAAGGATAAAATATTTGGCCTGCACCAAAAATTTAATGATCAATCAGATAGTAAAGGCATCGGGCTTTACCTTGTTCACAATCATGTTACAAATTTAGGCGGCAAAATATCGGTAGAAAGTAAGCTGAATGAAGGCTCCACTTTTACTATCACTTTTAAAAGCTAAGTCTTAATTCGTCACGTTTCCCTGTCGGGCAATTATAAAAGAAATTACATCATCAATTGTTAACCCGGCTCTTTCGCAGGCATCCTGAATTTCCTCGCGGGAAACGCTGGCAGCAAAAGTTTTATCTTTCAGGCGCTTTTTAACACCTTTTACATCCATATTTTCGTACCCGGATGGGCGCATTAAAGAATAGGCATGAATAAAGCCGCTTAACTCGTCAAAAGCATACAGCATTTTATCCATATTACTTTCGGGCTGTACTTTAAAATAATTTGGACCGTGAGATGCTATAGCTCTGATAATTTCAGGATCCACATTTCTGCTTTCCAATTCTTCTATAATTTTGCGGCAATGCTGATCCGGCCATTGATCCCAGTCGGCATCATGTAATAATCCGGCCAATTCCCAGCGCCATTGCCCCGCATCATCCAAACCTTCTTTTTCTGCCGCCCATTCTCTCATTAAAAAGGCAACCTGTCTCATGTGCATTTGCAGGCGTGGATTTAAAACCCAACTGTTAAATAAACTTCCCGCTTCTGCGGGACTAAGTACATTTCCCTTATTTGCGGGATCGCCGAATTTGCTGCGTTTTAGGTCTAAATCCATATCTTAAGATATAAAATATAATCTGAATGGCTTCTTTCTTTCTGCCAAGGCCGAAAGTCAAATCGGATTATTAAAATTTTTACTCCTAAAATATAAATTGAAACATCAAATTCTGTTATGCTTTAGAATTTGCTGTTATCTTTGCATGCAAAAAAATACATTAATTGGAATTTTAAGGCTCAGATTCCGGTTTTCATCACCAGTAAATGGAGAACATAGCTGAAAAAACAAACGTACAGGTAAAAGAAATTAAAGCACCGGGCAGACTTACCCGCATGTTTTTAGAACTATACGAAGTATATAAATTTATTGGCCGATTTTTTAAAGAGGCTTTTTTCCCCCCTTACGAAGGCAAAGAACTGGTTAGACAATGTTATGACATTGGCTACAGGTCTTTATTGCTTATTTCAACAACAGGTTTTATTACCGGAATGGTGTTCACCAAACAATCCCGACCATCTCTGGCCGAGTTTGGGGCAACTTCATGGCTGCCCTCTTTAGTTGCAATTGCATTGCTAAGAACTCTTGCCCCTCTACTTACTGCATTAATTGCTGCCGGCAAAGTAGGTTCCAGTATAGGCGCAGAACTAGGCTCCATGCGGGTAACAGAGCAGATAGATGCTATGGAAGTTTCTGCAACCAATCCTTTTAAATTTTTGGTTACCACACGCGTTCTCGCCTCCACAATTACAATCCCGATCTTGACTTTTTATACGGCTATGATTGGCATGCTGGGTGCATTATTAAATGTTTACCTGAGCGAAGGAACAAGTGCTACCGCTTTTTTTCAGTCCTCATTAGAATCTATTACTTTTTTGGATGTTACGGCATCGACTGTCAAAGCCATCATATTCGGATTTAC
The DNA here is from genome assembly GCA_038204935.1 of Sphingobacteriales bacterium. Lineage (GTDB taxonomy): Bacteria > Bacteroidota > Bacteroidia > Sphingobacteriales > Sphingobacteriaceae > Daejeonella. The sequence continues at coordinate 5,200 of JBBRCI010000108.1, forward strand.
AATTGGTATTGTTGGCTGTTACCAGGGATATAATTCGTCTAAAGGAACAGAAGGAGTCGGAAAAGCTGCAAATGCATCGGTAGTTATAGGTATGTTTTTAATATTTATTGAAGAGGTTGTTTCTGTACAATTCTTTGCCTTATTCCGGACCTGATATTATGGAGCAAAAAACCCCTACTAAAAGCGGACTTGAAAAGGTTATTGAGATCAAAAACCTGTATAAATCTTTCGGAGTATTTGATGTTTTGAAAGGTGTTGACCTGGATCTTTATCGTGGAGAAAATCTGGTAGTTCTGGGAAAATCCGGAACCGGAAAATCTGTTTTAATAAAAATAATTGTTGGTTTGCTTACCGCGGATGAAGGTGAAGTAATTGTTCTGGGAAAACATCTGGAGCAAATCACTTATAAAGAATTATTGGACTTGCGTTTAAAGATTGGCTTTTCTTTTCAAAACAGTGCGCTTTATGATAGCATGACGGTTGGTGAAAATTTAAAATTTCCGCTGATCAGAAATCAGCGAAAATTAGGCAAAGCCGAAGTTAAAAAAGCCATTGAAGAAATGCTGGATGCAGTAGGTTTATTAAATACCATTGACCAAATGCCCTCAGAGCTTTCTGGCGGACAAAGAAAAAGAATTGGTATTGCACGCACACTTATTTTACAGCCTGAAATAATGCTTTATGATGAACCCACTGCTGGTCTTGACCCGATAACCTGTTTAGAGATAAATAGTTTAATTAACGAAGTTCAGGAGCGTTTTCATACCAGCTCTATTGTTATCACCCACGATCTTACCTGTGCAAAAGCTGTAGGCAACCGTGTTGCCATGTTATTGGACGGTAAATTTGAAAGTGTTGGAACTTTTGACGAAGTTTTTATAACAAGTGATAACCGGGTAAAACCATTTTACGAATATAATTTTATACAATAAAAAAAGATATGCAGGTTACAGACATTCGCCGCAAAACAACAGTCGGAATTTTCATTTTCCTGGGCCTGGTAATTTTTGTTATCGGGATTTTCACTATGGGAAGTCAGAAAAAAGTTTTCGTTAAAAGCTTTAGCATAAACGTGGTATTTAATGATATCCAGGGATTGAAAACAGGTAATAATGTTTGGTTTTCGGGAGTAAAGATTGGAACGATCAAGAAAATTAAATTCTACGGAACTTCGCAGGTACAGGTATTTATGAGCCTGGAAGAAGAAGCTCACCGCTATATTCATAAAGATGCGAAAGCGAGTATCAGCTCCGACGGATTGATTGGGAATAAAATTATTGTAATTTCTGGTGGAAATCCAAAATTTCCTTTTGTAGAAGATGGGGATCAGCTTCAGGTAAACACGTCTTTATCTACTGATGAAATTATGAATACTTTACAGGTGAATAACAAAAACCTGGTAGAAATCACTTCAGACTTCAAATTACTTGCACAAAATTTAGTCGATGGAAAAGGAACTGCAGGTGCTTTACTTGCCGATCAGCAAATAGCCGATAATTTTAAAATTATTGTTTCCAACCTGAAAGCAACAACAGCATCGGCAAATCAGATGGCCAGGGAACTGGATAAGTTTTCCAGTACACTTAATACCAAAAACGGATTAGCAAACAGAATGCTTACAGATACAGCCTTATTTGCCAAACTGCAGAGTTCTGTAAATGAGTTGCAAAAAACGGCTACCATTGCCGCTAAATTAACTCAAAATTTAAATGACGCTTCCGCGAAGTTAAACAACAATGATAACGCCATTGGCCTATTATTAAATGATGCTAAAACTGCAGAACAGGTTAAAGCAACCATGAAAAATCTGGAAAGCAGTTCAAAGAAACTGGACGAAAACATGGAAGCGCTCCAAAGTAATTTCCTTTTAAGAGGTTTTTTCAAAAAGAAAGCAAGAGCAGCAGAAGCAGCGAAGGAAGAAAAGTAATTTATTTTCAATATCTGAAAACTGACAACTGCCAACTTTTAACTGCTAACTGATAACTGCTAACTAATAACTGCCAACTGCCAACTGAAAACTGCCAACTGCTAACTGATAACTGCTAACTGCTAACTAAAACACATTGAGCAAAAAATCAGAGAAAATGAGTTTTAATGCCACCTGGTCTATGGCCGTAGGTGGAATGGTTGGTGGAGGAATTTTTTCTGTTTTAGGAGTAATTATAGAAACTGCCGGAAGGTGGGCTTGGTTAAGCTTTGTAATTGCCGGACTGATCGCATTAATTTCTGCTCACAGTTATTCGCAGCTATCACTGAAATACCAAAAAGGCGGCGGAGCATTTACTTTTCTCAGAGAAATAAACTACAAAGGTTTAGCAGGCAGTCTCGCCTGGGTTTTAATTTTAGGGTACATTTTAACAATTTCGGTTTATGCTTTCACTTTCGGACACTATGTAGCACATGTTTTTAGTTTGGGAGCATGGTTTCCCAGAGCACTTGCATTCGCCATCATTGCGATACTTACCCTCGTCAATTTACGTGGCGTGGGCGATGCATCAAAAGTAGAGATTGTAACCGTTTGGGGTAAATTGTTTGTCCTGCTTGGTTTATCCTTATTCGGCATTGTGCATTGGGCACCGGAGCAATTATCATCCGGAATACAGGAAAGAGCATGGCA
>JBBRCI010000109.1:0-7749 GCA_038204935.1 Sphingobacteriales bacterium
TCAACCAATCTAACCGTGTCTGAAATATTTTACAGAACAGGTTTTAACAACCAATCCTATTTCTACCGGGAGTTTAAAAAGCGTTATCAGTTTGCGCCGAATGAATACCGTGCCCAACAGCAGGTGCAGGTATAGGCTTTACACCAATAATATTCAGCAAATATTTTATTGTTTTATTTCTGCATTATGTTCTGAATACACAGCAGATATTGGTAAATCTGGTTTTGGGATTATAGTACATCATAATGTAACTATAGTACATAAGCTTTCAGAGTCTTTGTCTCACCTTTAAATATTCACAATTACAATTTTGTTGAAGAGGCAGATTAGAGGGGCTTGAATATCAGCATTAAGGTTAATTGTGCTACTAATAAATTACCGCTATGATGATAAACAAACCTTTACGCATTCATATTTCAGTGAAGTTGCTGAAAACATCATTAAACTTATTTTTATTCCTGTTTTTAATTTTTTCGCAATCTGCGTTAGCAACCTCTATCAACTTTAAAACATTTCTTAAAGTAAAGGATACCAGGATTACCGGAAAAGTGATTACAGATAACGGCCAGCCATTGGCAGGTGCAACTGTAACCGTTAAAAATACAAGCATCGTTACTTCAACAGATGCAAACGGTAGTTTTTCTCTGATGGTGCCAGATGCAGCAACCTTAGTTATAACTTTTTTAGGATTTGAATCACAGGAAGTAATTGTAGGCAATAAAACTCAGTTGACAATTGTGATGGATGCCGTTTCAGATGCCTTAAATGAAGTAGTAGTAATTGGTTATAGTACCCAAAAGAAAAAGGATCTAACCGGATCAGTCTCCATTATCAATAGTAAAGATATTGCCAGCATCCCGGTAGGCGGAATAGACCAGATTATGCAGGGAAAAGCTGCGGGTGTGGCTATTACACAATCTAGCGGAGCTCCGGGTGAAGGTATATCTGTTAACATTAGAGGTGTTGGTTCTATAAATTCAAACAAACCGCTTTATATTATTGATGGTATCCCAACCACCGATGGAATAAATGAGATTTCTCCGAATGATATAGAAAGCATCAATATATTAAAAGATGCTTCTTCTGCTGCCATTTATGGTGCCCGGGCAACAAATGGGGTTGTAATTGTAACCACAAAAAGAGGGAGTTCCGGCAAGGCAAAATTTAACTTTAATGGGTATAGCGGTGTTCAAACGTCTGGTAACCTAATTAAAATGGCTAATACAAGTCAATATGTTAATGCTTACAACACGGCTGCCGTTAATGATGGAAGAGCACAAATTCCCGTATCAATTTCAGAAAATCTGCCGGATGTGAACTGGCTTAAGGAAGTATTGACACCAGCCATGCAACATAATTTAAATTTTTCTGTAAGCGGAGGAACGGAAAATTCCCAATATATTTTCTCTACCAATTACTTTAAACAGGATGGTTTGATTATCAATTCAGGCTTTGACCGATTTAATTTAAGAACGGCTGTAAACAGTAGCATCTCTAAGTTTTTTAAAGTTGGATCTAATGTAAATCTGTCTTATTCAAAAACACGGCAGGTAGGTTCCTCTGGCGATGGTTTTGGAAACGGCAATCCCGGAGCAAGTATTGTTCGTTATGCGTTGTTCAGAACTCCGGCAACACCAGTATTTAATGAAAATGGTCAATATGTAGATCTGCCAACTAAACCCAATTATTTTGGTGATGGTATCAATCCGGTTGCTTTGGCAGATTCCTATAACAAGAATTATAACAAATATTCAGTATTAGGTAATGGATTCGCCGAATTAAGCCCTGTTAAAAACCTGAAAATAAAATCTGATTTTGGTTTGAACCTGATCCTGACCGATTTTAAGCAGTTTAATAAAACTTTCGGAATAGATCGGTTTTGGAATGCAAGCGGTTCAATTGGTCAGTCAAATGAAAATCAGTTAAACTTTAACTGGACAAATACAGCTTTATATGATCTGTTGTTGGGAGAAAAGAATGTTTTCAACTTCCTGATTGGAACTGAATTGATTAAAAATAAGGTTAGCGCCTTTTCAGCTTCCCGTTCAAACTTCGTCAATCAGGAGCCTAACTTCCAGTATCTTGATAATGGAAGCCCATTGCTATCACAAAATGGTGGAGGATCTGCGCATTCAGCATTATTCTCTGGATTTGGACGTGTTAGTTATCAGTACAATAACAGGTATTTGGCGAGTTTGAATTTTAGAAGAGATGGCTCTTCAAGACTAAGTCCTGATAACCGATATGGAAATTTTTATTCAGGTTCTGTAGGCTGGAAAATTGATCAGGAAAGCTTTATGCAAAACATCAGCCTGATCTCTACAATGAAGCTCAGGGCCAGTATCGGTCAGCTAGGCAATCAGGAAATTGGTAATTATCCATATACCTCTATCATCCAGCCTCAATCTTTTTATCCCTTTGGAGGAGTTGCTAATCAAGGTGTAAGTATTGTTTCAAAAGGAAACCCTGATGTAAGGTGGGAAACGAGTACACAAACTAATATTGGTCTGGATTTGGGAATTTTACAAAATGCCTTAACGCTCACAGCCGATTATTATATTAAAAATACTTCCGATCTTTTGATTCAGCTTCCTGAACCAAGCAGCGCAGGCAGTGCAGGAGCACCAACTGTAAATGCAGGTAAAGCACAAAATAAGGGACTGGAGTTAGAACTTTCCTATCGCAATAAAATTGGAAATAACTGGAATTATAACGTAGCCGGAAATATGGCCATGCTGCATAATGAAATGATCTCTTTAGCGGGAGGAGCCCCGCTTGCAGGCGCCCGTATTGATAACCAGTATTATGCTACTTTAACAGCTGTTGGTCATCCAATTGGAGCTTTTTATCTTTTGCAGCAGGAAGGGGTTTTTCAAAATGCTGCTGAAGTATTTTCACATGCGTATCAAGGCCCTGGAATTGTGCCAGGCGATGTGATGTATAAAGATGTAAACAAGGATGGTTTGATTAATGAAGATGATCGCACATTTGTCGGTAGTCCGCTTCCTAAATTTACTTTTGGCTTGAACGGAAATATCCAGTTTAAAAGTTTTGATCTAAATTTATTCTTTCAGGGAGTTTCCGGGAATAAATTATACAACCAGGTTCTTACAGATATCGAAGGGTTTTATCGTCCTTTTAATCTTACCGAACGAGTTGTAACAAATAGCTGGACAGGTGAAGGGACTTCGAATACTTATCCCCGTTTATCCTGGACAGGTGCCAGCAATAATAAGCGCCCTTCTACCCGGTTTCTGGAGGATGGTTCATATCTGCGTTTAAAAAACGTTCAGCTGGGTTATCAATTAAAAGATAAAGTTTTATCACATATAGGCATCTCCTCCATGCGAGTTTATGCCAGTGGTCAGAATCTGTTAACTTTTACCAAATACAGCGGATTGGATCCGGAGATGTATACAAATAATAATTCTAGTGGCGATGGGGCTCGGGCGGTTGGTATTGATTGGGGGACATATCCTTCGGCACGTACCATTACAATCGGTTTAAACGCTAATTTCTAATCTACAGCAAAATGAAAATGAAAGGAAAATATTTCAGTGCAATTTTACTGTCTGCATTATTGTTAAGCAATACCGCATGTAAAAAAGTATTGGACCAACCAGTTTTAGGAGATTATCAGTCGACTAATTATTTTACTTCAGATGCCAATGCCATTGCGGCAGTTAATGCAGCTTACGCTCCTTTAACCTTTACAGATCCGGCTAAAAATTCTATTTGGGTTTTAGGAGATATAGCATCTGATGATGCAATTAAAGGTGGAAGCGAAGGAGATCAGGCTGATTTTGGCCTGATAGATAATTTTAATTTTATTCCTACTAATTCTGCAATCGAAGCTGTTTGGGCAAGAAATTATGAAGGCGTTTTTAAAGCTAACGTCGTAATTGATGGCTTAAGTGATGCGAATGCGGGCATATCAGAAAAAGTCAGAAAATCTGTGATAGCTCAGGCTAAATTTCTAAGGGCGTATTACTACTTTACTCTAACTACAACGTACGGCGATATCCCTTTGCGGTTAAAGGTTGAAACTCCCGAAGAATTACAAAGTCCGGCTATTCCACAAGCCACCATATACCTCCAGATTGAAGCGGATTGCCAGGCGGCAGCTGCCGATTTACCTGCAAGTTGGGAAGCTAATGACGTAGGTCGTGCAACTAAAGGAGCAGCTTTAGCCTTACTTGCTAAAACATATTTGTTTGAGAAAAAATGGATGCTTGCAGCCCAAACTGCCCAGCAAGTTGAAACTTTAGGTTATGAATTGCTGCCTAACTTTTCTGACAATTTCAAAGCAGAGAATAAAAATAATAAAGAAGCCATTTTCTCTATTCAGCATTCAAGCGAATCAAATCCTATACTGGGAAACGGTTTGAATCAATGGCTTGCTCCACGATCAGAAAATGGGTATGGATTTTTTTATCCAACACAAAGTTTGGTAGATAATTTTGAAGTATCTGCAAATGGCGATGCTGACCCAAGACTGGATTATACTATTGGTCAGTTAGGTCATCCTTGGTTTGACACAGTTTTTCAGCCTGAATGGTCTACAACCGGATATTTAAGCAAAAAGCATATACAACCACTTTCCGAAGTTCCGGCAAATTTAAAAGGAAATGGTAACCTAAATTATCAAGCAATCAGATTAGCCGATGTTTTGCTTATGGAAGCTGAATCTTTAAACGAATCCGGTAATAGCGCCGCAGCACTAATACCCCTTAATAAGGTCAGAATAAGAGCCCGGGAAAGTTATGCCGGACCAGGTCCGATACCAGCAGGCTTACTTCCAAATATTACAACAAATGATCAGCAGCAACTTCGTGACCTTATTCGAATAGAAAGAAGATCAGAGTTGGCCTTAGAATTTCACAGGTATTTTGATATGATCAGGTATGGAAAGGAGTATGCAAGCAATGCCATGCGCAATATTCCCAACTTCAATTATGATGTAAATAAGTTCTTCCCAATTCCGCAAAGTGAAAGAAATGCCAATAAAAAACTGTGAATTACCAAAATTTCAATAATAAATAATCATGCAATTTCAATTAGATTTTAAATTTTAAAAAATGAAAAAACTAACCTCTATTATTACAGCAATTACAATGATGATTGCTATAATCGCTGTTTTACCTTCGTGTAAAAAGTCGAAAAATGAAACACCTCCTGCAGATGTTACGCAGCTCTCGGCATCTATAGCAGCAGCTAATGCTCTTTATACAGGCTCAACTGAAGGAACTAAACCCGGAAATTATTCTGTTGGCTCTAAAGCGGCTTTAAAAACAAGCATCGATCTGGCAACTGCCGTGCAAAACAGCGGAACTACAGATGCTTCTGTTGTAGCAAATGCTATGACTAATCTAAATCAGGCGATGGCAGATTTTCAAACTAAATTAATTCAGGAAGTTTCTGTAGCCAATTTACTGGCGCAATGGAAATTTGATGGAAATGCAAATGATGCCTCAGCAAATGCGAATAATGGTACATTAAAAGGTGGTTGGATTGGTGCTAGTGCCGCTGTAGCGACTGTCGGAACTACTTTACCAGCTCTTGTTGCAGATCGTTTTGGTCGTGCAAATATGGCTTATTCATTCGCTGATGGTGCTTATATTGAAGTTCCATATAAAGCAGCTTTAAATCCTGCAGCAATTTCTATTAGTTTATGGGTTAAAAGAAATGGTACTAATGAAAATAACATGATTGTTTCGTTAAACCGTTGGTTTGGCTACAAACTACAATTGCAAAGTGCTGATAAAGTTTTTATGACTGCACAAACTACTGCTGGTATATTTGATCGTGATTCTGAAGGTGGAATTGTTGCAGATGGAACATGGACTCACATTGCTGCTACTTATGTAGATGGAACTTTAAAATTCTACATAAACGGAGCTCCTCAAACAACTTCATGGGTACAACCTACGGGAGCAATTAAAGCTTTAAGCAGTCCTGTAAATTTATGTATTGGGCAGCAATATCCGAATAGTATTCCTGTAACTACACTGACTACTACTTCTGATGATTATTACTGGGCTCCAGCTTACTTTATCGGAGCTATGGATGATCTTCGTATTTATAACAAAGCATTAACCCCTGCGGAAATTCTTTCTATTTATACTATAGAAAGCACTTTGTAACCATATAGCGCCTTCCTATTTAAATCTCACAACAGGAAGGCGTTTTTAATTATTCATTTTCTTTTAAAGTATATAGCTATTCTTTTAGTTGCTATCGCGAAAAATGAAAATCGAATTCATTTAATAAAAATGAATAAAACTAATTCACTGCTAACTTACTGTTTAGTATTTTTTATATCCGTTTCCTGTAATAAAACAGGTAAAGAAATTACACCGGTAATTAATGTTCCTGCTGGTGAAATTACCAATACTACAGAATTAGTTAACACCTCACATTTAGAAAGTCTGATTGTTCCGGTTACTTTTTCAAATAACAATACGGCAGAAGCAGTTTACATTTATTCAAACGCACCAGCATATAATCTAATAGGTGCTGATGGCGAAGGATTTACTTGTGTAGATGATGTATCCAGAGCAGTATTATTTTATTCTCGAAGTAATAAGTTTATTTCTGATCAGCCAACGCAAGTCAGAACCTTGAACCTTGTGCGCTTCATGTTAAATATGCAGGCGGATAACGGATATTTTTATAATTTCCTTCTACCGGGAAATGTTATTAACAAAACAGGTTCAACAAGTGTGCCGGGACCAAATTGGTGGTCATGGCGTGCTTTATATGCTCTAATAGAAATATCCCCTAAACTTAAAAATATGAACGCTCAACTTTCCAATGAAGTTGATGTGTCTATTGGCAAACTAATAGCCAATATCAAAAGAGATTTAGTTAACGCACCAAAAACAACATCTTCTCAAAATGGAATTATTATTCCGGAATGGTTACCTGGAGGAACCGACACCGGCGCTCTGCTTATTCTCGGTTTAATTCCGTATTCCCAGGCAACTGGAGATGTTATAATAAAAGAGTATATACGCAAACTTGCCGATGGAATTGTTATAACCCAACACGGGGATGCCACTCATTTTCCTTATTCCAGTTTTTTAAGTTCAGGAAACTTATGGCACGGATGGGGAAGTGATCAGGCACATGCGCTTTTTCAGGCAGGTAAATACCTGAATGAACCGGAATATATCAATAAAGCAATGGCAGAAGTAGATAATTTCTATCCCTGGCTTTTATCAAAAGGTTTTAAATATTCATTTGAAATTGTAAATGTGAATAATGTTTTTACACCTCAGAACGTAAAAGATTATGAACAGATAGCGTATGCGATCCGCCCTATTGTTTTTGCTTCTATAGATGCTTACGAGATAACTAAAAACGAAAAATATGCAGATCTGGCAGGCAAGCTTTCTGCATGGTTTGTTGGTAATAATTCTGCCGGAAAGGCAATGTATTCTGTAAGTACAGGAAGGTGTTTTGACGGAATTGATATAGGTAATTCTATAAATACTAATTCTGGTGCAGAATCAACCATTGAGGCATTATTAACCATGCAGCGGGTTAATGAGTTTCCAACCGTTAAGGCTTCTTTAATTTTAAACCAATAAAATTCTACTCAGATTAAAATGAAAGATATAGCTCACCGTTTTAAAGACAATCCCCTTTTATCTCCTTTAGATCTGCAGCCAAGTACAGATGGCTTGCAAATTACCTGTCTCTTAAATCCGGGAGTTTTTCGGTTTGAAAACAAAACGTGGTTAATTG
>JBBRCI010000110.1:0-7574 GCA_038204935.1 Sphingobacteriales bacterium
TGATAGTACCGTTTATGATTTTAATGCCAAAGGCGATTACTGGCCAATGGTTTGGCGTGACAGCAGTCAGAAAAATTATCCGCAGAACGTAGTTGGTCTGTATACTGCCGTTGGAGATGTCCGTCAGGGACCAGATCATAACAAAGGAATGTTTCATGAAGCATTGGGTGTAATGGGAGCAATAATGGGAGCAAGTTTAGTTGGGATAGATAAAAGCAATCAGGAAAATATCAACTATGTAGGGATGCTTAAAAATTATTTTAATAAGGATACCGGCTGGGACATTATGATGAATAATACGGCGCCTGAAGTTGCACTTTTGGGTGGAGGTTACGGTCGCGACTGGTGGTATGATGTTTATCCTAATGTTTTATTCTACGCTATTTATGACCAATATCCGGATGAACCTGGTTTTGAAACCATAGCCCGGCAGATTGCGGATAAGTTTTATAAAGCAGATTCTATTTTAAATGGGAATTACGATTATTCTTACTTTGATTATGGCAAAATGAAACCCATGAAAACACAAATCTGCGCTCAGCCGGATGCGGCCGCAGGGCATGCCTGGGTTTTATATTCTGCCTATAAAAAATTCGGAGATCCAAGATATTTAAAAGGTGCAATCAGTGCGATGAAGGCTTTGGAATCTCAAAAATTAAATCCGACTTACGAAGTATTAATGCCTTTTGGAGCATATATGGCCGCTCGTATAAATGCAGAATTGGGGAATAATTTGGATGAAAATAAAATGCTCAGCTGGACTTTTGACGGAACACCCATTTGCCGTGAAGGCTGGGGTGTTTTGGTGGGGAACTGGAACGGAACCGATATTTCAGGAGTTGTTGGAAGTACCGTAGATCACGGAGGCTATGGCTTTTTAATGAACACGTATGATGCGGCGATTCCGTTAATCCCCATGGTGCGATACAACCAGAGGTATGCCAACGCCATTGGTAAATGGATGTTGAATGCGGCCAATGCTTCTAAATTATTTTACCCGGAATATATGCCAGATGAAAATGAAACTATTCCTCAATTTGCTTCGGTAACTAAAGGGGTTATTGCTTACGAAGGTATTGTGAAGCAATCCACTTTTCCTCAATTTCAGAATGTCAAATCTCCGGTTGCGCAAGGCGATGGTCCGAATTGGGTTCCGGATGGTAAAAATCCACTAGTTTCACAATACAGTGTTTACGGAAGTGCGCATGTAGGAGTTTTTGGAGGAATTATTCAGAAAACAGATGTTCCTGCTATTTTACAACTTGATCTTTTAGCTACAGATTTTTACCACGATAAAGCATATCCATCTTACCTATATTATAATCCTTATAACGAAAGCAAAACGGTTTCCATAAATATTGGAGAAAACAATAAAACAGATCTGTATAATACTGTTTCAGGGAAGTTTATTTCGAAAAATGTTTCAACAACTGGAAGTGTTACTTTGAATCCGCATTCATCTGCGGTAATTGTTCAGGTTCCAACGGGCGCCAAAATAACTTATTCAGAAAATAAAATATTGGCAAATGGTATAGTTATAGATTATCAATACAAACGGAAGTAATTATTTCTCCTTTGGTTTTTGAATCATAATCGGAATAGCTTTCTGACTTCCATAAAGCTTAATTTCAAGAATATCGGCTGGTAAATTCAAACCATTTTTGAGAATTACCTCTTTTACTTTCGAGATGATGTTACTCTTTATTTTCAGGGCTTCTTTTCGGTATTCCAGGGTATCAACCCAAAAATAAATTTTCAGATTTACGGTACTTACAGCCAACTCGTCAACAGCTACAAATGTTTCATGAAATTCATCTTCAATAACTTCAGGCGAAGACCTTATAGCCTCCAGAATTAACATTTCAGCTCTTTCGATGCTGTCCTCATAATCAATTCCAACCACAAAATCCAGACGGATAAAACCATCTTCTGTATAATTAAAAACCGCTTTTTTAATCACATCGCTGTTAGGAACATACACGTCTTTCCCATCGAAAGTTTTCAGTTTGGTATATCTGAATTCCATCGTTTTAACCTTTCCGAATATATCTCCAATGCTAACCGTGTCATTTACATTAAAGGGGCGATTGAACGATAAAATTACACCTGCGATAAAATTTTCTCCAATATCCTTAAAGGCAAAACCAAGTATCAAAGCAGATGCTCCGGCTGCGGCCACCAAACTTGTGGCAATTCCTTCTAAACCAGCAACTTTTAAAGAGAGAGATATAAAAACAAGAATCAGTGCAAGCTTAATTGTTTTGCTCAGAAAGTTGGTCATAAGGGGATCATCAGTCTTTCTGGATATTCCATTTTTTACAATTTTTGATGCATATCCCGCAATCAGAACTCCTACTGCAATAATAATAATTGCCAGAATTATACCCGGAATTTGTTTGGCAAAATCGATCCAGCTTTCGTGTAATGATTTAGAAGCTTTATCCAGAAAAGAATTAAAGTCGTTGTTCATATTTATTTAATATTGATTTTGAATTCAATAAACTGCATTAATTTTTAAATAGCTACTTAATTAAAGCAATGAAGCTGATTTTGTTTTATTTATAAGATGAATCAAAGTTGTAAAAATTTATTTCTAAGCAAATCCACACTAATTCTTCTCATTACTAAGTTCAATTCTGTAACTTCAAATTCCAACATCTATAGTTATAAATGACTATTTTTTTCTTTCGCGAATCCCATAAAGTCCATGCAAATTCATTCAAAATACAACGATAATTTTTTAAAAGCACTTGCCCAATTAAATAGTAATCAATTGGATGCGGTAAATAAAATTGAAGGTCCGGTTCTAGTAATTGCCGGTCCGGGAACAGGTAAAACACAAATTCTGGCTGCCCGGATTGGTAAAATATTGATGGATACAGATACGCAACCACACAATATTTTATGTCTTACTTATACAGACGCCGGAGCGGTTGCCATGCGCAAGCGCTTATTCGATTTTATTGGTCCGGAAGCTTATCGTGTTAACATTTACACATTCCATGCTTTTTGTAATGATATTATTCAGGAAAACCTGGACTATTTTGGAAAGATGGAACTGGATGCCATTTCTGATCTGGAGAGAATGGAAATGTTCCAAAAATTGGTAGATAGCTTCGGGAAAGATCATCCTCTTAAGCGATACAGAGGGGATGTTTATTTTGAAATAAGCCGCTTGCAAAATCTTTTTTCGGTAATGAAAAGAGAGGATTGGTCGCCGGAATATATCGACCAAAAAATTGATGAATTTAAGTGCCTGGTTACTGATTGTGAACAGGGTGATGATTACTATAAAGAGTATAAATACGTTAAAAAATATATGAATAAAGAGGCCGGCACCTTAAAGCCGGGCTATTATACATTAATTGAAAATCTGGATAAGCTGAAAGCTGCGGTTAATGAATTTCCGAAATTCCAGCAGATGATGCAGGAAACCGGAAGGTATGATTATGACGACATGATTCTTTGGGTTTTAAATGCCTTTAAGAATGATGAGCAGTTTTTGCTGAATTACCAGGAACGCTATTTATACATTTTGGTTGACGAATATCAGGATACCAGCGGTGCGCAAAATGAACTGATAAATATGCTGATCAGCTATTGGGACCGTCCCAATATTTTTGTGGTTGGAGATGATGATCAGTCAATTTTCCGTTTCCAGGGAGCAAATATTCAGAATATTTTGGATTACAGTGAGCGTTACGCCGAGTTTTTATACTCCGTAATGTTGACTGATAACTATCGTTCATCGCAACATATATTAGATACAGCACGGGTTTTAATTGAGAATAATAGTGAACGCATAAAACTTGAAGGACTAAGCAAAAATTTAATTTCAAGAAATGCCGTTTACGAAGGTTCATTTGTTAAACCTGAAATTCATGGTTTTCAAAGTCAGTTTTTAGAATTTGCCAGTGTTACGTCGAGAATTTCTAACCTTATTGAAGACGGCGTAAACCCGTCGGAAATAGCGGTTATCTATAAAGAGCATCGCTCCGGAGAAGAACTCGCCCGATATTTTAATGTAAAAGGTATTCCGGTAAACAGTAAACGGAAAGTAAATATCTTAAAGCAGCCTTTCGGCGAAAAACTGATCAATATACTGCGATATCTGGCATTAGAAACCGAAATACCAAATAGTGGAGATCAGATTTTGTTCAACATCATGCATTATGATTTCTACAATATCGAACCAATGGATGCGGCCAGAATTAGTGTAGAGGTAAATGAGCATAATCGCGGAAGCAAAGGAGAAAAAATTTCTATTCGTTCACGGATTTATAGTATTGCCGCTAAGACCGGACAGACACTTTTCGACTCTGAAAGTCATAAGCAAATAAAACGATTAAGTGACGATCTGGAATTCTGGATAAAAGAAGTGCATAATGTAACGCTTCAAAGTCTGTTTGAAAAGATCATGGTTCGTGGCGGAATTTTGGCTTACGTTTTAAAATCGCCGGAGAAGACCTGGTTAATGCAGGTTCTTTCTTCTCTTTTTAATTTCCTGAAAGAAGAAAGTCGGAAAAAGCCGGATTTAAAACTTCATGAATTTGTTGCTTTGCTGGATCTTTTAAATGAAAATGATTTATCCCTTGATTTGCAGAAAACCATTTTTAACGAAACTGGTGTAAATTTCATAACCTGTCATGGTTCTAAAGGTCTGGAGTTTGAATATGTTTTTTTAATTGGAAGCATCAAAAATGTGTGGGAGAAAAAGCGTAAAAATAGTTCCGGCTATAAAATGCCCGATACTATATTTTCTTCTTTACCTGCAGCAAACGATGAAGAAGAATTGCGCAGGCTTTTCTATGTAGCCTTAACCCGGGCAAAAAAGCATTTATATATTTCCTTTCCGGAGAATGACGACAAAGGAAAAGACTTGGAGCCAACAGTCTTTATCGGCGAAATTCTAGCTTCAACTGATTTGCAGATCACCCGTCCGGAATTGGATGAAAGCATTATTGATAAGTATTATATACTTCAGTTTACTGAAGAAGAAAAAGCAGATGTTGGTTTAATTGATAAAGAGTTTGTAAGCCATTTGCTGGAAAATTATGCATTAAGCGTTACACATTTAAATAATTATCTGGATTGTCCACTGAAGTTTTATTTCCAGAATCTGATTCAGGTGCCTAGCGGAAAAAATGAAACCATGACCTTTGGCTCGGCAGTGCATTTTGCTTTAAACAGATTGTTCCGATCTCTGACAGATAACGGGGATGAGTTTCATGGAATTCCTAAATTTATTGATGATTTTAAATGGTACATGAATCGCAACAGGGAAGCTTTTACCAGCGAACAGTTTAAACGAAGGATGGAATACGGCGATAAAATACTTCCGGCATATTATAATAAATATATTAACGATTGGGAAAAAGTAACGCTAACAGAATACAGCATTAAGAATGTGGAAGTAGACGGAATTCCGGTTAAAGGTGTGCTTGATAAACTCGAATTTCATAATAAGCAGGTTAATGTGGTCGATTATAAAACCGGAAAATATGATCGGGCGAAAGCCAAATTTGCAGCACCTAATGAGAAATTGCCCGAAGGCGGAGATTACTGGCGGCAAGCAGTTTTTTATAAATTATTGGTAGATAACGATCGAAGAAATGACTGGGAAGTTATAAGTTCTGAATTTGATTTTATTGAGCCCGAAAAGGATGAATACATCAAACACAAAGTGGCTATTCGTCCGGAAGACTTAGAAACAGTAAGAACTCAGATTAAAGAAACGTATACAAAAATTAAGAATCTGGAGTTTAACAGAGGTTGCGGTAAAAAAGATTGCAGTTGGTGTTCATTTGTCAGGTCCAATTTTCAACAAACAGAGCATTTGCTGGAAAATATGGAAGAACAAGAGAATAACTAAATAAATAAGATGGGGATGCTTATCGGAATCTTACATCTCGCAGAAAAGATAGCTGAATAGTGTAGCCAGAACACAGTTTAGATTTCAAACATTAAACTTATATTTGCGTTCCAAAATTTGAATTTTCACAGATGAGAGAAATACAGTTCAGAGAAGCACTTCGGGAAGCGTTGAGCGAAGAAATGCGTAAAGACGAGAAAATCTTTTTAATGGGCGAAGAAGTTGCAGAATACAACGGCGCCTATAAAGTTAGCCAGGGAATGCTGGATGAGTTTGGCGCTAAGCGTGTTATTGATACGCCAATTTCCGAATTAGGTTTTGCCGGTATAGGTGTGGGTGCTGCCATGAATGGTTTACATCCGATCATAGAATTCATGACTTTCAACTTCTCTTTAGTTGCTATAGATCAGGTGATAAATGCTGCCGCAAAGGTACTTTCTATGAGCGGTGGTCAGTTTTCGGTTCCAATTGTATTTCGTGGTCCAACCGGTAACGCCGGACAATTAGGTGCACAGCACTCTCAGAATTTTGAGAGTTGGTATGCAAACTGTCCGGGTTTGAAGGTAGTTATCCCTTCAAGTCCGTATGAAGCAAAAGGCTTATTGAAGCAATCTATCATCGATCCGGATCCGGTAATTTTTATGGAATCTGAAGTGATGTACGGTGATAAAGGTGAAGTTCCTGAAGAAGAATATTACATCCCTTTAGGGAAAGCAAATATTGTGAAAGAAGGCACAGATGTTACCATAGTAACTTTTGGTAAAATGCTTTCCAGAGTAGTTATGCCTGCAGTTGAAGAATTGACTAAAGAAGGAATTAACGCAGAAGTTATCGATTTACGCACTGTTCGTCCAATTGATTACGAAACTGTTATTGCCTCAGTTAAGAAAACAAACCGTATGGTTTTTGTAGAAGAAGCATGGCCTTTAGGTTCTATTGCAACTGAAGTAACTTTTAAAGTTCAGAAAGATGCATTTGACTTTTTAGATGCTCCCGTTTTACGTGTAACCTGCGCTGATGTGCCTCTTCCGTATGCACCAACGTTGATTCAGGAAGCTTTGCCAAATGCCGCGAAAGTTGTAAAAGCAGTAAAAAGTGTTCTGTATATAAAAGCTTAATCTTTTTAAAATAGTATTGGTTTCAGGCCAAAATGAAGTTTTGCTTTGTTTGGCCTGATTTTGTTTTAATCATACTGGGAAATGTCAAATTTCATTTTCAGTTAACAGATCTTAGTTAGCATTCTTAGCGTGGCAATTTGGCCTCGGCAATGATTTTAAATACGCTCTTTTTCGGCCTGTTTTTATTTGCGGTTGTGATGAACAAGTCTAAGCAGAAACTTTAAAGCAAATAAAAGAAGCCGCGGCGTTTCTTTGCATACTTTCTTTCCGCTGCAGGAAAGAAAGTATGTCCCGCGGAAGGCGACAAAAGAAAATAGTTTACAGGTTTAAGTATGCTTTTAAACTTACTGCAAAAAGTGTTAGAGCAAGAATTTATTGAAAGACAGTCCGCCTCATTGCCGGCGGTTGGCTTAGTTCTTTTTTCTTGAAAAAAAAGAACCAATGACGAGCGTTAGCGAGACCACGAATACAATTAAAAATTTAAACAACAACTGAGTAACTGAAAGGCTTCACAGTTTTGGCCAAAAGCTTTCAAAAATGCGATCTGCAATTCGAGCCGTGGGATCGGTAATAAATATTTAAAG
>JBBRCI010000111.1:0-7403 GCA_038204935.1 Sphingobacteriales bacterium
CCATGCACTTTTTCTTTCAGAGCAGGAAGATCTTCCTGGTTTAAACCGTTTACTTCAATCGGGTCACCGTATATGCATTTGATAACGCCAGGTTTTACAAGCAGCATATTTTTGCGAGGCATTAATTTACGAGCGTTGATAATGGCTATAGGTAATATAGCTGTCTGCGTTTCTATTGCAAGGCGGAATGCACCATCGAAAAATTCGGCCAAAGGTTCGTCTGTTTGGTTCATGGTGCCCTCAGGGAAAATCAATATAGATAATCCCAGAGCCAGATCTTTTTTCAGATCTTCAATACAACGCATGCGGCTTTCCTTGTCCTTACGGTCTATCATTACAACCATACGGCGGTAAATGATCCCGAAAATAGGGGCTTTGAGCATTTCTATTTTACCTAAAGGTTTAAATGCCTGCGGTGATGATTTTACCAAAGCGACAGCATCGAGGTAAGAATTATGGTTGCTTACAAAGATGTGTGATCGGTTTAAGTCCAGGTTCGGGCTTACTTTGCGGCTCACAAAAAACAGGCTGAGGATAGAAAATATCCATCCCCATAGTTTTAAAAATACAAATCCGAACTGATGCGCTTGTTTACCTTTGAAAAGCGTGGTTGAAATCAGGATAAAAGGCAATACCAGAATCATGGAAATTACGAATACCAGCACGCACCAGATTAAATGAATTATTGAAGCAAAACGCCGGATAAACTTCATAATTTTTAGGCTTCGCTTAGATATTCAAAGCTTCGCAAGCTTTTTCTGCGGCTAATTTTTCTGCGTTTTTCTTATTGTAATCGCGGCCGATAGACAGGTTTTCGCAGTCAACAATTACCTGGATGGTAAATAATTTAGCGTTTTCACCTTCGGCGTTTTCAATCAGTTCGAAAGTAATATCTTTTCCGTGGCGCTGGCACCATTCAATTAATTTACTTTTGAAGTTGGTTTCCGTCAGTTCAAGCTGATGTATGTCAACATGTGGCTTAATAATGCGGTTGATCAGGAAATCACGGGTGTAGTTGTAACCTTTGTCTAAAAATACAGCGCCAATTAACGCTTCAAAGGCATCGCCCAAAAGCGAACCCTGTTTATTGGGGAAATTAACAAGGCGATTATCAAATTCAAGAATTTCATCCAATCCCAGTTTGCGTGCAAGCTGATTTAAATTGGAGCGGCTCACGATCTTTGATCGCATTTCGGTTAGAAAGCCTTCTTCTTTGTAAGGATATTTTTTGAAAAGTACTTCGGCAACTACAGAACCTAAAATGGCATCGCCTAAAAATTCCAGGCGCTCATTACTATTTTTGGAGCCGTTTTTCGTGGCCACAGCAACAGACTTATGCCGGAAAGCCATTCGGTATAAACTTAAATTTCCGGGTACGAAACCTAAAAGATTTTTTAAAACCTTGATATAGTTTCTGTGCGGGGAGAGATAAAGTTTATAAAGTTTAGAAACCGGCATGTATTAATTTTTTTGATAGATAAGAATAGAGAAACAAATACTTATCATCAAGTCAAAATCAACAATGGTAAATTTCAAGCGCTTATTCTTCGTACTTTTTAAATATTACTGAAGCATTGTGTCCGCCAAATCCGAAGGTATTACTTAATGCGGCTCTAACTATACGTTTCTGAGCTTTGTTGAAAGTAAGATTTAATTTCGGATCCACATTCGGATCGTCAGTAAAATGATTAATCGTTGGAGGAATGATATCGTTCTTAACCGCAAGTATTGCTGCAATAGCTTCAATAGCTCCTGCTGCACCAAGCAAATGCCCGGTCATAGATTTGGTAGAACTGATATTCAGTTTGTAAGCATGTTCGCCGAAAAGATCAACAATTGCTTTAGATTCACTGATGTCTCCAAGCGGAGTTGAAGTTCCGTGAACGTTGATGTAATCAACATCAGAAGTGGTTAAACCTGCATCTCTCAACGCGTTGGTCATTACTAGTTTTGCGCCTAAACCTTCAGGATGTGGAGCGGTAATGTGATTTGCATCAGCACTCATTCCGCCACCTACAATTTCGGCGTAGATTTTAGCACCGCGGGCTTTCGCATGTTCCAGTTCTTCTAAAATGATAGAACCGGCGCCTTCTCCGGCAACAAAACCATCACGGTCTTTATCAAACGGACGGGAAGCTGTGGTTGGAGAATCGTTACGTGTAGAAAGTGCGTGCATAGCATTAAATCCGCCCATTCCGGCTTCATTAATAATAGCTTCTGATCCACCGGATACGATGACATCGGCCATGCCCAATCTCAAATAATTGAAAGAATCAATTAAAGCGTTGGTAGACGATGCGCAGGCAGAAACAGTAGAAAAATTTGGTCCGCGTAGACCATACTTAATAGAAATATGACCCGGAGCAATGTCCAGAATCATTTTTGGAATAAAAAATGGATTGAATCGGGGGGTTCCATCGCCATTGGCAAAGTTTACCACTTCATCAAAAAAGGTTTTTAAACCACCAATTCCAGAACCCCAGATTACACCGATACGATTGGTATCCAGATTCTCAAAATCTAGTTTCGCATCTTTAATGGCTTCATCTGCTGCGGCAAGCGCAAAATGAACAAATGGATCTAACTTGCGGGCTTCCTTTTTATCCATGAAATCTTCAGGATTGAAATTCTTTACCTCGCAGGCAAATTTTGTCTTAAATTTTGTGGTGTCGTATTTTGTTATAGGAGCAGCGCCGCTTACCCCGTTGATAAGATTGTCCCAGTATTCGGGAACAGTATTACCAATTGGAGTAAGCGCACCTAGTCCTGTAACAACAACTCTTTTTAGCTCCATTTATTTGATTTGGCGTAAATTACTTTACGTTTTTTTCTAAATAAGTAATAGCTTGACCAACGGTGCCAATAGTTTCAGCCTGGTCATCAGGGATAGCTACATTAAATTCCTTTTCAAACTCCATGATCAATTCCACGGTGTCTAATGAATCAGCACCAAGATCATTAGTGAAAGATGCCTCTGGTGTAACTTCGCTTTCGTCTACACCTAATTTTTCAACGATAATTGCTTTAACTCTTGAAGCGATATCAGACATAGTTTTATGTTTTAATGATTAAATATTTCTGTGCAAAGAAAAATAAATTCTGGCAATAATCAAACCTTTTTGTTTTTAGCTCAACTTATCATGCATATTTAAGCATAAAGGGTTTTACATTTGTATTTTAGTAGAAAAATTAAATTTGAACAAAACTACTCTTAAATACGAACTGGACCTTGATTTTGTGCTTTTAGCAATAACTGCACCGCTGAAAGATTACCGTTTGTGCTTCAAAATTAATAAACAATTAAATTTCGATCTGTGTCGGATTGATGAACTGGAATTGTTTTTTAATTCAGAAGTTGAGCCTGTTTTCTTTAGCCGCTACGTATATTTACAGGAACACACCGACATTGAATTTAATCTGATTGCCAATAAAGGTACTGAAGGATTTTTAATACCGGAAATGAAAAAGGTTGATTACTTTTTATTGATCCGCAATTATATTGAAGAAGAAGAGCTGAAAGGCATTATTTCTGGTTTGAATAAGATCTCTGAAATACTTGTTGCCGCCGAAGTTGATCCCCGGAAACTTAAATCTAAAGAAAATCTCATATTTTAGCAGTCTTGGTGTACCTTGTACACCGATAGAATCGTATAATATTATTTAATTTAAAATATAACAGATGAAAACAGTTCATAACAGAACTAAAATTGTGGCCACTCTGGGTCCGGCTTCGGCTAAGAAAGAAGTTTTATTAAGCATGATTAAGGCAGGGGTTGATGTATGCAGGCTTAATTTTTCTCACGGAAGTACCGCTGACCATCAGAAAGTTATTGATATTATTCGCGATATAAATAAAAAATATAAAACCAATGTGGGCATTCTTGCCGATTTACAGGGCCCGAAAATTAGGATCGGACTTGTAAAGGATGGTGGAATTAATCTTTTAAGCGGAAATAAAATTGCCATTACCACCAAAGAAATGATTGGTGATGATCAGCAGATCTATATAACTTATCCAAGTTTCCCGAAAGATGTTCGTGCAAACGAAATTATTTTACTGGATGATGGAAAGATCCAGATGCGTGTTATTGAAACCAATAATAATGATACAGTTCATTGCGAGGTTGTTTACGGTGGTATTTTAACTTCCCGTAAAGGAGTAAACCTGCCGAATACCAAAGTTTCTATTCCGAGTTTAACCGAGGAAGATCTTTCTAACCTGGAGTTTGCGTTGAAAAATGATGTGGAATGGATCGGGCTTTCTTTTGTCCGTTCTGCTGAAGATATTATTGAGCTGAAAAGAATTATCGGTCGCAGTGAAAAAACTGCCCGTGTAATTGCGAAGGTGGAGAAGCCGGAAGCGATTGAAAATATTGACGAAATAATCAGCGTAAGCGATGGCGTAATGGTTGCCCGTGGAGATTTGGGTGTTGAGATGCCAATGGAGCAGGTTCCATTGCTTCAGAAAATGATCATCCGTAAATGCTGTGCGGCAAGTAAGCCAGTTATCGTTGCAACCCAAATGCTCGAGAGTATGATCACATCTGCCCGCCCGACACGTGCCGAAGTGAATGACGTGGCCAACTCAGTTTTAGATGGTGCCGATGCTGTAATGTTAAGCGGTGAGACCTCCGTTGGAGAGTTTCCGGTTATAGTGATCGAAACCATGCAGAAGATTGTAAGGAACGTAGAAGAGAACGGATATACGTTCAATCTGCCAAAAGAACTGAACACCAATTCTGCAACATATATGAGTGATTCGGTTTGCGGATCTGCGGTTTACCTGGCAGAAAAAACCAACGCAGCCGGAATTATTTCCATGACTTCATCCGGGTATACGGCATTTGAAATTTCAAGTCACAGACCGAAAGCCGGTACGTTTATTTTTACAAGTAACAGAAACTTGCTGAATACACTGAGTTTGGTATGGGGCGTTCGTGGATTTTTCTACGATAAATTTGAAAGTACAGACAAAACCATCAGTGAAGTAAACAAAATTCTGAAAGCTGAAAATCTAATTGAGCCGGGAAGTGTGGTTATTAATACGGCTGCCATCCCGATTGAGAAAAAAGGCAAAACCAATATGATCAAGGTTACTTTGGTGGATTAATTTCCAATAAAAAAATCTTTAAATATTTTAAAAAGCTGTGTTTATTCATGGCTTTTTTTAGTTATGCTATAGAGTGTTACAATTCTAAGCAAACACTTGTTTTTTTGAGTTTTCCACACAGATAAAACACTAAAAATCAAATTTATACAAGCTTTTTGGTTCCCCGATGACAGATAGCCCAACAGGCTGTGGAAAACTCTGCATTGGCTTTGCCTTTTAGGAAAGATAAATTTGATTTAAAACTCCGTTACTTTTTTCCGAGCCGGAGCCCTCACATAACAAAATTTTAAAATACATCCAAAATGGCCAAAACTTCTACAAACAAATCAGTTAAAGGCGCCGGAAAAGGTTTAGGCTTCCAGCGGTACTTTACAAAAGCAGGTGTAAACGTCTATGATCTTTTCACCTACGAAAAACGCACATCGGTGATCCGTAACCCGGCCGGCGATGCGGTGTTTGAAATGAAAGATGTAGAAGTACCGGCAACCTGGAGTCAGGTTGCAACTGATATTTTAGCTCAGAAATATTTCCGTAAAGCCGGGGTGCCTAAACCCGACGGATCTACAGGTTCTGAAACCAGTATTAAGCAGGTTGCGCACCGTATGGCAGACTGCTGGAAAAGCTGGGGAGAGCGTTATAATTATTTCGCAAGTAAAGAAGACGCATCTGTTTTTTATGATGAATTAGTTTACACGATTGTTGGTCAGTTGGCAGCGCCAAATTCACCACAATGGTTCAATACCGGTTTGCACAGTTCTTACGGAATTACGGGTAAACCTCAGGGTCATTATTTTGTGGATCCGGTTACAGAAAAATTAGAAAAATCAACTTCAGCTTATGAACGGCCGCAACCCCATGCCTGCTTTATTTTATCAGTTTCTGATGATCTGGTAAATGATGGCGGTATTATGGATCTTTGGGTTCGCGAAGCACGAATTTTTAAATATGGTTCCGGTGTAGGAACTAATTTTTCCGCTATCCGCGGAGAAAGCGAAAAACTTTCTGGCGGTGGTTATTCTTCCGGCTTAATGTCGTTCTTAAAAATTGGCGACCGTGCAGCAGGAGCAATCAAATCCGGCGGCACAACCCGTCGTGCAGCCAAAATGGTTTGCCTTGATCTGGATCATCCGGAAATTGAAGGCTTCGTCAACTGGAAGGTTGAAGAAGAGAAAAAAGTTGCCGCATTAATTGCCGCAGGTTATTCTTCAGATTACGAAGGAGAAGCGTATCGCACCGTTTCTGGTCAGAACTCTAACAACTCCGTACGTATTCCAAATAGCTTTTTCAATGCTTTGGAAGAAGGTAAGAACTGGGATCTGATTGGTCGCATCAGCGGAAAACCGGTTAAGTCCGTTTCTTCAGAAAAGCTTTGGCAGGATATCGCTTTCGCGGCATGGGCTTGCGCCGATCCGGGAGTTCAATATGATACCACAATAAACGAATGGCATACCTGCCCTGAAGGCGGACGCATCAACGCTTCCAATCCGTGTTCAGAATATATGTTCCTGGATAATACAGCTTGTAATTTAGCGTCTATCAACCTAGCGCATTTCTTCGATCCAAAAACATTGATTTTTGATGTGAAAGGATTTGAGCATGCTTGCCGCGTTTGGACAGTTGTTTTAGAAATATCTGTGTTGATGGCGCAGTTTCCTTCTAAAGAAGTTGCCCAGTTATCTTATGATTACCGCACTTTAGGTTTGGGTTATGCAAACTTAGGTTCTACATTAATGGTTGCTGGTATTCCTTACGATAGTGAAAAAGCCCGAGCAATGGGTGCTGCCATAACCGCCATCATGACCGGTACAGCTTATGCAACATCTGCAGAAATGGCCCGTGAATTAGGAACTTTCAGTCGTTACCAGGATAATAAAGAACATATGCTTCGCGTAATGCGAAATCACCGCTATGCGGCATACAATACTGATGATTATGAGGGATTAGAAATTAATCCGCAGGGGATTGATCAGAAAAAATGCCCTGATTATTTATTATCGGCGGCCTGTAATTCATGGGATAAAGCAGTTGAACTGGGTGAAAAATATGGTTACCGCAATGCGCAAACTACAGTAATTGCCCCAACCGGAACTATTGGTTTGGTTATGGATTGCGATACAACCGGTATCGAGCCAGATTTCGCGTTAGTAAAATTCAAAAAACTTTCCGGTGGTGGTTACTTTAAAATCATCAATCAGGGTGTTCCGGCAGCGCTGAGAAATCAGGGTTATCAGGAGCATGAAATAGAAGCCATTGTTAATTATGCAAAAGGTGCCGCAACTTTAGATAAAGCGCC
>JBBRCI010000112.1:0-7371 GCA_038204935.1 Sphingobacteriales bacterium
TAGAAGACTCATAATCTTTTGGTCGATGGTTCGAGCCCATCTGGGCGCACAAAGCAACTCTTAGAGTTGCTTTTTTTATTTTAAGGCTTTTTGGGCGAGAAGTTTACCCTGACGCAGGAAGGGAGCCCATCTGGGCGCACTTTATAAAGCTTTCCGCAGGGAAGGCTTTTGTTATTTTTACCCGTGTGGGCGAGAAGTTTACCCTGACGAAGGAAGGGAACCCATCTGGGCGCACTTTATAAAGTTTACCAAAGGAAGGTTTTTGTTGTTTAAATGGATTTTGAGAGCCTTTAAATGTAGTTATTTATAGTCTGTATGATTGTTTATATGTTTAGTTAAAGATAAATGTTTATTATATTATCATAAAGAAACTGCTGTCCAGAACTTGTGGAGTGCTGAATATGGTGGGTTATGAAAGATTGCTTCATTGGGCAAAAAGATGTCCCACACTTGCAAGTGTGGGACATCTAAGCTTATCTTCATGAAATACATGTCCAGTAGAATAGCATGACATTAATGAAAATAAAAGGGATGTGTGTCTGTTTCTAAGAGTTGATTTTTTAACTTGTGTATTTCCGGAATACTTTAACAAAAGTAAGGGATAGATCAATTAAAATTGACTTCTGCAAAAAAAATACCGTTCCCTCAATAATACCTACCGTTCACCCTTTTTTTAAAACAAATTAGATTTAATAATTTAAGTTTAGGACAAATGATAATCAGTCGCTTTGGAAATCATAATTGCTATGCAGATACATTGCGGTTAACCTTTTGACTTTTACTGGGATCATTCGGAAGTAATTAGCAAACATTTAGAAAATAACAATCTATCATAAATGGGAAAACAAGTACTTGATCAACTATGGAACGGCTACTGCCCGGAAAGCTGGCTCCAGGGCAAGACAGTAAGAATGCGGCTAAACAATTACGACTTTTATGAAAGCGAAGAAACCGGATTGCAAATAGCCGTGCTTGCAGGTGTTCAGGCCATTATTTTAAACTTTCGTGGAGATGGGAAGTTTCGTTCAACACCCCAATTTGCTGACGAAATTGAAAGCGGGGAAATGTTAAGTCCTCAGAATATAGACAGGCCGCCGTTTAATCATCCTGCTATAATATTTGGAGACGGGGAAGAACGGAACTTCCATTTTAATACAGTTTTTCATCCGGCTGTTAGATTCCTGTTTTGAAATTACAAGATTATCCAAATCAACGTACAAACTTTTTTCTTCATAAGGAGCATTTCTTTAAGATGCCAAAAGGCATAAAGATTTATTAAAGTATTCTTAAAAAATCGGCTGAAATATCCGTTGATCATGCAAATTTTAACAACGCATATAAACTGCATTCTTCACCCTTATATTTGATCTATTCATAAAGAGATTTATGTATAATTACGATTTTTAACGAAAGTTCTAAAAATTATTAAGCGACACTCGAGGTACAATTATATAAATTGACGACTATAGATATGCCATTTAAGATTTTAGCCATAGGAGATGTTCATGGCCGGGAAGTGTTATCCAGAATTCAACCTTCCGATTTTGATAAGATTGTTTTTATTGGCGATTATGTTGACACCCATGATAAAGATGATTTAAGCAATTCAATGATATTGGATAATTTGAAAAATATCATTCATTTTAAAAAGCAATATCCGGATAAAGTGGTCTTACTGCTGGGCAATCATGATATCCATTATATGTATCATGAGGAAGTTGGCATATTTTCAGGCTTCAGACCGCAAATGCTGGAAGATCTGCAGGCAATCTATCTTAAAAATTCAGATCTGTTCCAGATGGCCTATCAATATCAAACTACCTTATTTACACATGCAGGCATTTCCAATAAATGGTACCGAAGTTATAATGGCAGAATACATACTGAAATAAGGATTATTAAAGAGCAGAAAGGAATTAATCGCATTTTTTCACTCAGCGAAAAGTTGAATTGCTTATTGTTTTCAGAGGCAGGTCGTCGTATTCTTTTTTCGCCTTCAGGCTTAAGAATGTGTCCTGAAGATAAGAATAAAGTTGGGGGAATTATCTGGGCCGATAAACAGGAGACGGAAACCGATTACTTAAAAAGTTATCATCAGGTAGTGGGACACACGCCGGTAAATTCTTTAGAAACACAAATCGATCCTTATGATGACAGTTGTTCAATTACCTATATTGACAATGAGGATAAAGAATTTTTTGAGCTTTCTTTATAAGAAGTTTTCACTTACTACTATTTCCCGCTCCGAAAGCGTAATTGACTTACTATTTCTAATCCACGCAGATACACTGCATCTGTGACCATTACATTTGTTTACTACGAAATTATAAACTATGAAGATATTGCATACTGCCGACTGGCATCTGGGTAAAAAGCTGGAAAAGTTCTCAAGATTGGAAGAACAGAAACTCGTGATGGAGGAGATCATTGGAATTGCAGATGAGCAACATGCAGATGTAGTTTTAATTGCTGGAGACCTTTTTGATGCGTTCAATCCTCCTACAGAATCTGTTGAACTTTTTTATAAAACTCTTAAACGTCTTTCTAATAACGGGAAGCGGGTAGTGGTTGCTATCGCAGGTAATCACGATTCGCCTGACCGGATCGAAGCACCAGACCCTCTGGCAAGAGAATGCGGAATCATTTTTACTGGTTATCCATCATCACATGTAGCAACCTGTGAGCTTGAATCAGGTATTTGTGTGATCCGAAGTGAGCCTGGTTTTATTGAGCTGAAGATCCCAAACTATTCGTACCCGCTTCGCTTGTTGCTAACACCATATGCCAATGAGTATCGGTTAAAAACTTTCCTGGGTCTGGAAAATGAAGATGAAGAACTGAGGCAGGTTTTGGAGCGTTCCTGGAAACAGCTTGCTGATACATATTGTGATGAACTGGGAGTAAATATTTTGATGACACATCTTTATATGATGAAAAAGGGAGAAAAAGCACCCGAAGAGCCCGAGGACGAAAAACCTATTCTTCACATTGGAGGAGCTCAAGCCATCTATTCCGAGAATATTCCCGCACAAATTCAATATACAGCATTAGGACATTTGCACCGCTATCAGGTAATTGATAAATCGCCATGTCCGGTAGTTTACAGCAGCAGTCCATTAGGCTACAGTTTTGGCGAAGCTCAGCAACAGAAATATGTGGTGATGATCGATGCTGAACCGGGAAAGGCGGTCAGCTATTCAAAAATCGTTTTAAGCAGTGGACGGCCCCTTTACCGGAGAAAGTTTGAAGGTGTGGATGCCGCACTGATTTGGCTGAATGAAAATCCAGAGGCCTTGGTAGAATTAACATTGGAAACCGATCAGTATCTGACCGCAGAGGATCGTAAGCGATTGATAAATGCCCACGATGGCATCATTACTATTATTCCTGAAGTGAAAAACATGGATCTGGCTTCAAACGGGGTAAAAGGCATTGATTTGAGCCAAAATATAGAAGAATTGTTCATTCAGTTTTTTCAGCATAACCAGCTTGGGCAGCTACCTAATGCAGAATTATTAGAATTATTTAAAGAAGTAAGAGCAGAAGGGATAGAATTATGATACCAGTTTCATTAACTATAAAAGGGCTTTATTCCTATCAGGAAGCCCAGGAAATAGATTTCAACAAACTCACTGAAGGACAGTTATTCGGTATTTTCGGGGCGGTAGGCTCCGGGAAATCATCTATACTGGAAGCAATTTCTTTTGCCCTTTACGGGGAAACGGAGCGACTGAATTTAAGGGAAAATCGAGGCTATAATATGATGAATCTAAAATCAGACGAATTGCTTATCGATTTCATTTTTAAAAATTACGACCGGCAGGAATACCGCTTCTTAGTGAAGGGAAAGCGTAATAAAAGAGATTTTGAAAAAGTGGATTCCTTTGACCGTTCAGCCTTTAAAAAGGATAATAACCAATGGATTCCTCTTGAAAGTAATTCTGCAGAAAAGATCATCGGTTTGAGCTATGATAATTTCCGCCGGACAATAATAATCCCGCAAGGAAAGTTCCAGGAATTTCTTCAGCTAACGGATATGAACCGTACCAATATGCTGAAAGAGATATTTCAACTTGAAAAATTTGAGTTTTTTTATCAGACCACAGCCCTCGAGAAAAAAAATAATGAGGCTATTCAGGTACTATCAGGCCAGCTTTCACACTACCTCTCTGCTACACCTGAAATTATTTCCCAAAAGGATATACTTGTAAAGGAATTGTCGGAAAACCTGGATGCTCAAAGAAAGGACTTATCAAAAAAAGAGACCGAATTAAAGGAGCTGGAGGAGCAGAAAAGGCAGTTTGAGGATCTGGAAAGCAGCCGAAAAAATCTCGCCGATCTACTTTTCGATGAGAAGCTCTATGAGCAGCATTCAAAAAAAATAGCCGATTATGATTATTGCAGACTTCATTTTAAAGATAGTTTAAACCGGAAGAAAGAACTTGAAAATGGTATTTCAGAACGAAAAAACGCGATAAGCGGATTGAAAGCATCCTATAAAAAATGTTGCGATGATCTGGAACTACTTGAAAAGGAAGCTGAAACAGTGAACAAAGCATATTCAAAGCATGATGAACAGAAAGAAATTCTCAGCGACTACGAATATATTCTTCAGCTTCTTGAATTAAAATCAAAAATAGTTAAGTTAACTACTAGAATTGCCGATGGCCAGGTTCATGTTGCCACAGCCTTGAGGGAAAAAACTAACTCGGAAAGTAAAATTGAGCTTTTAAAGTTGCAACTCAGAGAACAAAGAACTTCCATTCCGGATGTAACTGCCCTTGCAAACTTGCGGGCCTGGTTTGTAAAAAAAGACCAGCAATGTAGGAGTATTACCGACATGCGTCTGGAACATAAAACTCATGAAAGTAACTTACAGCTTATTTCAGAAGATATCATAAAACAGCTAAGACATCCTGTATTAGTAAATGTAAAAAGAGGGGTAGCCCCTGATTATTATTCCGAACAGGTTAAGGAGTTAAGAAAGGAACTAAAGGAAAAGCAAGAGTCTCTGCACAATCAAATAGCACAGTATAATTTACAGATGAAGCTCGGGGAATTCAGCTCCCAACTGTGCAATGAGGAATCCTGTATGCTTTGCGGATCTACAAATCACCCAAATATTTTGGTTGTTGAAGATGTCAAACAGGAACTAGACAATGCCAACATAGAAATAAACCGGCACAAAGATCTTGATGAATCCTATGAAAGCATTTTAGGAGAATTATCGCGAATTACTTATCGCGAACAACAGCATATACAGCAAGTTGAAACCCTAAAGGGCAGGTTAAATGCTGAACTGCTTGCAGAAAAAGAACATCTGGAAAGTTTTAACTGGTCAGGTTTTACGGTAAATGATCAGCAAAAAGTTGAAGATCAGATTCTGAATGCCAGGAAACTGGAGACGTCTATTCTGGAACTGGATAAAAGTCTTGAAACAGAGGAGAGTATATTTAAGACGGCGAATGATGATCATAAAAAGTTTCTAGAAGCTATTGAAGGAATTCAGACTGAGCTGATCGCCAAGGAAGCAGAAACCGCAACCTTAGAGGGGCAGCTTAAGAAACTCACTTTTGCAGATCATATTCATATCCCGGAAGAAAAAATCCGATTGAAAATTACAAACTTGAGTCGGGAAATTATCAGCGTTAAGGAAAGATTTGAAAAACTGAGTAGGCAGATAACTGATCTTCGTTTAGAAAAAGGATCTGAAGGGGAACGTAAGAAATCCGCTGATGATAATTTAGCCGCTGATGAAGAACGGTATCAGCATGTTTTAAGCGGCCTGAAGCAGGTATTAGAAAACTCTGCTTTTCAGGATTTTGAAGTAGTGACATTGATATTAGCGGATGAGTTTGATTGCGAACAACTTAAAGAACAGGTTTCTCATTATAAAAACCACGTTTTTGCGGCCAGAAAGCTCGCCGAAGAACTGGAAAAGCTGTGTGCCGGAAAATCATTTGATCTGTTGGTTTATATTGAACTGTCTGAGAGTTTGGAGCCATTAGCAGAAATGCTTAAAAATGCGAACGAGAAATACATCCAGGAGAAAGCTGAATTGGACCGCTTTCGCAGTGACTATGAACAGAAAATATCTCTGGGAGCCGAACTACAAAAGCTTCAGAACCGTGCATCAAACATAAGTATCCTGAAAAATATGTTTAAAGGAAGCGGTTTTGTGAGTTATGTTTCTTCTGTATATCTGCAAAACCTGTGTCTGGCTGCAAATGAACGTTTTTATAAACTTACTCGCCAGCAGCTTCGTCTGGAAGTAACTGCTAAAAACGATTTTCTGGTGCGGGATTATCTGAATAATGGCAAAACACGAAGTGTGAAAACTTTGTCGGGCGGTCAGACCTTTCAGGCCTCGCTTTCGCTTGCACTTGCTCTGGCAGAAAGTGTACAGCAGCAAAATAAGGCGGAACAAAATTTCTTTTTTCTCGATGAAGGCTTTGGATCCTTGGACAAAGAATCGCTTCAAGTGGCCTTTGACACACTCAAATCATTGAGAAAAGAAAATCGAATTGTGGGAATCATTTCACATGTTGAAGAGTTGCAACAGGAGATAGATGTTTACTTGAATGTAACTAATGATCCCATTTTGGGAAGCAAAATAAAGGGTAGTTGGGATTAATTTAGTTATTCCTGACAGGTTAAATATTTATTTAAGAAAAATAATTTAAGGTAAACTGATACATAATTATTCGTGCTAAATAAAAAACACATCATTCTAAAAATGGAAAAACAAACACTGGATCAGCTATGGAACGGCTACTGCCCGGAAAGCTGGCTGCAGGGCAAAAAGATAAGGATGAGGCTAAACCGTAACGACTTTTATGAGAGCGAAGAAACCGGGTTGCAGATTGCGATATTACCCGGTGTGCAAGCCATCATTTTAAAATTTCGTGGAGAAGGCAAATTCCGATCAACTCCTCAATTTGCTGATGAAATAGAAAATGGGGAAATGTTAAGCCCTCAGAATATGGAAAGGCCGCCTTTTAATCACCCTGCAACTATTTTCGGGGAAAGTGAGGAGATAGATAAATATATTCAGGCAATCAAGTAGTATGAGTAATGACCGGGTTGGCATTTATATTAAATTTATCGTTTTCAAAATCCACTCTAACACGGTTTGGAAATTTAATGCTTAATCAAATATATTGCAGTATCATTTACAGAAACTTTAGTTGTAGGAATTTCATCAAGGGCACTTTTTGATCTTGAAGAAGAAAATAATGGCCGCTAATTTTTCTAACTCCAGGAAATTATGAGTTTAGCTTCAGATAAATTTTTTGAGTATTTAAACGACTTTCAT
Organism: Sphingobacteriales bacterium; assembly: GCA_038204935.1. Lineage (GTDB taxonomy): Bacteria > Bacteroidota > Bacteroidia > Sphingobacteriales > Sphingobacteriaceae > Daejeonella. The sequence continues at coordinate 7,316 of JBBRCI010000112.1, forward strand.
TCTCCCATCATCCTATTGGAAGGGAAAAGAACTGTTTTAGTCCAGGATCAGCCCCT
>JBBRCI010000113.1:0-7238 GCA_038204935.1 Sphingobacteriales bacterium
GGGTAAGAAATTTTGATGTTCGCTTTTTAGGAATGAAGTTGAAAGAATCTGACAATGAGATAAGAAGCAGACCTATCGAAACAATTTTTGGTTCAGATCTGATAAGTCAGGGTAAATATGTACTGGATGAAATTAACAATAATGGAGATTCTTACGATGCAAACTCACTTGTAAATGCCGCTTACGGAATGATGGACAATCGGATAGGAGCCAAGTCCAGAATTGTGTATGGTTTGCGTATCGAGCAATATAAATTGAATTTAAACACAGCTAAATCTCAGGGTTTAGTTTCACAGAACTTTACTGATCTGCTTCCATCTGTTAATTATACTTACAGTATTAATGAGAAAAGCAATTTCAGAGCGGCATATTTTAAAACTTTAGCTCGTCCGGAATTTAGAGAATTGGCACCGTTTGCATATTATGATTATGAAAGAGGAACTAACGTAACCGGAAACCCGAACCTAAAACGGGCGCTTATTGATAATGCAGATTTAAGATATGAGTACTTCCCTTCTCCGGGACAAATTTTCTCAGTATCGACATTCTACAAAAAGTTTAAAAATGCAATCGAAGCTAGTATTCTCGATGCTAATTCTACACCAGACGTTTCCTATTTCAACTCTGATAAGGCGAATGTTTACGGATTGGAGCTTGAATACAGAAGAACACTTGAGATTTTAGGTTCATCAGATATTTTCAAAAACACTACTTTTTATACCAATTTATCATTGATTAAATCAGTAGTAAAAAATCCGGATATAGATAATCTGATTGAAAAGGAGAGACCAATGGTTGGTCAGTCGCCTTATGTAATTAATGCAGGTTTGCAATATGCAGCTTTAAGTAATAAGATAAATTTAAATCTATTATATAATCGTATCGGCAGAAGAATAACCAATGCGGGAGGGCAACAATTTCCAAGTGTTTATGAAGCACCCCGTGATGTTGTAGATTTTCAGATTGCCTATAGGATTATGAAATCTAAAGCTGAACTGAAGCTAAATGCGAATGATCTATTCAATAACAATAATGTATTGTATTTCGATAGAGATATGAATAAAAAATATTCGGAAAACTCATCCGACGAAACAATCAGCAGGTACAAAACAGGTAGAAATGTTTCTTTATCATTCAATTACTCATTTTAATTAACAAAACCTTAACAGTATTAACATAAGTATTACCCCGATTTTATATTGGGGTTACTTTGCAAATTTACTTTTGAGCATAAATAAAACGCAAAATTTAACATGAAAAAGCAATTAATTTTATTAGCAATGGCTGCCGCGATTTTTACAACGGCATGTAAGAAAAGTACAGTTGATGATACAGATGATACCATCATTGTACCACCCATCAGTACTACTGTTGAAGTTTCAACAGACATAACTAGCAATACCACTTGGTCTGCGGATAAAATATATTTATTAAAGAATATAGTAAACGTTACTTCCGGAGCAACTCTTACAATTATGCCGGGAACTTTAATTAAAGGTGACAAAGCTTCAAAAGGAACTTTAGTTATAAACCGTGGTGGAAAAATTGAAGCTGTCGGAACTGTGGATAAGCCAATTGTATTTACCTCTAACCAGGCTGCAGGTGCTCGTGCTTCTGGTGACTGGGGTGGAATTGTTTTATTAGGAAAAGCACCTAATAACCAGGGTAGTAATCAACCGATTGAAGGTATTCCTACTGATGCATCAGGTAAAGCTTCATATGGTGGAACTGACCCAGCTGATAACTCAGGAACATTAAAATATGTTCGTATTGAGTTTGCAGGTGTACCTTTATCTCCGGATAACGAAATTAACGGATTAACTTTTGGTTCTGTTGGTTCTGGAACTACTATTGATTATGTTCAGGTTACGCGTTCAGGTGATGATTCATTTGAGTGGTTTGGTGGAACAGTAAATGCAAAGCACCTTCTGGCCATCGGTGGTTTGGATGATGACTTTGATACTGATTTTGGATATTCAGGTAAAGTTCAGTTTGCATTATCACAACGCTATGCTACAATTGCTGACGTTTCCGGATCGAACGGTTTTGAATCTGATAACGATGGTTCTGGATCTGTTAAAACTCCACAAACTTCTGCAGTGTTTAGTAACGTAACTGTTTTAGGTCCATTATCCGGAGCTTCTTTAAGCGGAGTAAATGCAAATTATCAGCATGCTGTACAAATTCGCAGAAACTCTTCAATCAGTATTCTAAATTCCATTTTTGCAGGATATACTGAAGGAATTTACATTGATGATTCTAAAGTTGCGGTAGCAAAATCTACCTCCGCTAATTACCTTGCGGGAAATCTGGTTTTTGAGAACAACCTCATCTATGGTTCAAACTTCAAAAGCAACGAAGTTAAGGGTGAAAATAAAGCTGATTTCGAAACAGCATTGAGAGCTAAAAATACTTTTGACGCTACCAAATTTGCTGATGCATTATTAAACACACCTTTTAAATACTCTGCCGACTTAGTTGCAGAAGCAAAAGCAGGAACTCCAGTATTTACAGTAAAATCTGCTTCTGCTGCAGAATCTGGAGCTGTATTTACAAACGTCAAAGTTTCTGATTCGTTTTTTGAAAAAGTAGCTTATCGTGGTGCTTTTGGAACTACAGATTGGACAGCAACATGGACAAACTTTAACCCACAGGCTAGTGCTTATGATGCGCCCGGTAAAGTGAATTAAATAACATCTACCTATTAATATTACTGATTATTTAATTGGAGAAACCCGCTTGCGGGTTTTTTCATTAAATCTATTTTGCAGGATCATACTGATATACAACAGTATAAGCAGCATCTTTTAGCTTACTGGATATTTGCCCAATCTTTAAATCCTGTACTTGCGGAGTGGGTTCGCAAACTGAATATTTTTTTCCTTTATAAGTTATGGAATTTGAAAGCGGTTTATTAAACTCAACAGCCATAGTTATATGTGTAGGATACAATAAAGCGATCATTGGTAAATTATATATCTCCTTTACCAGGTAAAAGAATAGTGCAGCCCGGTCATCGCAGTCGCTATATTCAGAAAATAAAGTTTGTTCGGGCGATAATCGCTTTTCTTTTCCAAAGTTTTCTTCATCTGTTTCATAAAGAAACGCATAACGCGTAAACCGCATCAAATAATCTATTCCTTTTTTCTGGCTCTTACCATCAAGATTTTGCTTCAATAGAGGAATAAGTGAACCATAGGTTTCTTTACTGAGAGGAATATTGAAATAAGTTTCAAAACTTACGCCCGGATAGTTTGCGAAAATAGTTTGTACTTCAGGGTTTAGTAGAACATTAAAATGATACTCCTTCTGGTGATAATTGAATTTGATCAATTTTTCTTTGTAATCCTCAGGTTTAAAATCGGGCATTTTGCTAACCTTATAAGAGAATAGAGACCGGCTTTCAGGGAAAATAATATTCACCGGAATTATCTGATCATTCTGATAGCTGATGTCATGATAGTCATGGAAGTTAAGGCAAACATATTTGTTGCCATCCTTTTCAAAATAAGGGATGTCATAAATATCTTCATCACTTCTCACATAAAATAATATTTGATTTTTTGCGGTTAAAGCCAAACGGGCATCAAAACCAGATTCGGCCAGAAAAAACCATTTATACAAAGTATAGCGTGGATAATTATCAAATTTAGGACTTATTTGTTGTGCTGTTTTTCTAATTAACTGATAATACAGCCAATCATTTAACTGATATTTCTCCTTATATTTTTTTAAAGATTCAATTACAGGTTTGTAATCTGATGATTTTAACTGATCGTAAAAACGTTGAATGGATTGTTCATCGGGAATTGAATTATAGTCAACAATTAAGGAAGAATCTATTTCTACGTTGAAAGTGCCCGAATAAAATTCGAATGATAAAATCTTCCCTTTATTTTCAGCACGAACAAATGTGAAAGAAAGTAAAAGGCAGAAAAAAATGCTTAGCCGTATGTGGGAATAATCTAATTTCATTTCGTTAACATTAAGTTAACATTTAACTAATATTAAATTAACGAAATAAATACCCAAATAGCAAGGTTAATTGATTTTAAATAAAATTAACTTTTACAGATTCTTCCCCAGTTTTTCAAGCATCTCTGCCGGGATTTTTTCCAAATCTACAACCAGGAAGCCATCCAAACTGTCAGAGAATTTTGGATCGATATTAAAACAAATAATCTTCGCGTTTAACGCAATATATTGTCTTAGTAAAACCGGAATTTTCATGTGGGAAGTTTCAATTTCTGAGATCAGATCATCCAGATCTTTTAAATTTTCTTTTGATTCCATCAAAAGCTCTGTGTCAATTTTAGAAAAATCTACCTTAAACTGTTTACGTGGTTTTACATATTGCGCCAGTTCCAGATCAAAATGATTGCGGCTTATATAATCTACAATTAAAGATTTAGAAAATTTTGAAAAGGTATTGCTGATACTAACCGGCCCAATTAAATATTTGTACTGCGGATTGTTTAATAAGTATTTTAAAATCCCTTTCCATAAAAGAAATAAAGGAAGTGGTTTTAGCTGATATTCTTTCCTGATCCATGATCTGCCCAATTCCAAACCTTGTCGCAATACCGGATAAATCTGCTCTTTTAATTTAAACAGTTCATTTAAATAAAATCCATTTTTGCCAAAACTGTAAAATATCTCGTCCCCGCGACCAATGCGATAAGCGCCAACTATCATTTTCGCCTGTGAATCCCAAATAAATAAATGATGATAATAAATATCGTATTCATCCAGATCGATTTCCTTGTTGGTTCCTTCGCCAACCTGACGAAAAGTAATTTCTCTTAAACGTCCAATTTCTTTAATAATATTCGGAATGCTGGAGGTCGGAGCAATATAAACTTCATAGGTTTTTTCTACCCACACCTTAAAGATTTCCAGAGTAGAAACTTCCTTTTCAATAATATCAGCAGGTATTTCGGGTACTATATTTTCAGGATTTTTTTTGATCTTGAAAATATTTCTTGGATTAAATATCTTCTTTTCATTTTCTAAACCGGTGCCCAACGCATAGGTTTTCGCCCGTAAATAATTCAATAATTTGATAGAATTATTCTGAAAATTAAGCTCCGAAACATTGATGGATTTTCCGATCCGGATTTTAATGGTATGCCCGTGTTTATTAAATAATTCTGAAGGTAATTTTGCGGTTCGTAAAGTTGGGTGAATAAAACTTAACAGGTTAAAAAGCAATCCGTTATTACCGTGGAAATATATAGGAACTACCGGCACATTTGCTTTGGCAATTAATTTGCCCACAACCGGGTGCCAGAGTTTATCTGTTATTTGCTGCGTTTGCAGTTTATAGGTTGAAACTTCTCCGGCAGGGAAAATCCCGATAGGAGTTCCATCTCTAAGCAAAGCCATTGTACTTTTTATTCCGCTGATACTTGAGGAATGTTCAACGTTCTCAAAAGGATTTACAGCAATAAAATATTCACTTAGATTTGGAATTTTTTTCAGGATAAAATTGGCCATTAATTTAGCGTCAGGTCTTACTATTGTAAGTATTTTTAGTAAAACCAAGCCTTCGATGCCACCGTATGGATGATTTGCTATCGCGATAAAAGCACCATTTTTCGGAATATTCTTTAACTCGCGTTCGTCAAATTCAATTTTAACGCCTAATATCTGTAGGATTTTATCTACGAATACCGGTCCTGAAAGGTGCTCTGCTTTTTCAAAGATATCATTGACATCATTTATTTTCATTACTTCCATCAGTAAGGAGGCCAGGCCAGGCATGTGCAATTTTTTGATACCGGTAGCTTTAGCGAATTCTTCTTTTGTAATAATTTTCATGATTGGATAATGCGGAGGCGAATTTAATGTGCTCTGTAGATTTCTCAAAAATATACCTAATTTCTTTAATTTGGATTCTTTTCGAAATAGATAAATCAAATTAGTTTTTTTATCTTCAACAGGAGGGATAAATTTTTATGATCAATATATTATTGAACTGAAATATGAAAAACCTCCTGAAATCTTATTTCAGTTTTTCTAAAAAAGAATTTAATGGGATTCTCGTCCTTTGTCTTCTGATCATTCTTGTACTCACTTTTCCCTACATCTTCGAATATTTTAAAGTTCCCGAAGTGTATGACAGCAGCAAATTTAGGCAGGAAGTGGCCAATTTTGAATCTTCAGCCAGAAAATCAGATCAAAGCTTCACAAATAATAGGATAGACAGATCAACTTCAGCGAAAGCAATATATTTTGATTTTGACCCCAATAATTTAGCGGAAGAAAAATGGCTTAAATTAGGATTGAGCAACAGGCAAATTAAGGTTATTAAAAATTATGAAGCAAAAGGAGGGAAGTTCTATAAAAAGGAAGATTTGCAAAAAATATACTCTATCACAGCGGCTCAATATTCTAAGCTCGAACCTTATATCCAGATCGAAAAAGGCTACTTCAATAGAAAAGAATATCACCCGAAATCATTTGCAAAAAAAAATCAAACTCCCTATCCAGCTAAGAAAGAATTTGAAATTGTAGAACTTAATTCGGCAGATTCTGCAAGTTTAGAAACTGTAAAAGGCATTGGTCCGGCCTTCGCCATTCGGATTTTAAAATATAGAACTCGCTTGGGTGGATTTTATTCTGTAGAACAATTAAAAGAAATATATGGCCTTGATTCTGTTATGTTCGATAATTTGAAAACTCAGGTTAAGGTTAACCGAAATTCGATTTCGAAAACCAATATTAATACCGCAGTTTTTGATGATTTAAAACGAAGTCCTTATCTTACATATAGACAGATAAATGCGATATTAAACTACCGCAAGCAACACGGATTGTATAAATCAATTGAAGATTTTAGAAAAATTGCTATATTAAATGATGGGATTTTGCGTAAAATTGAGCCTTATATAATTTTTGAATGATCGAATCTAAATTACAAGCCGCAATACGAGATATTCCTGATTTCCCAAAGCCCGGTATACTTTTTAAAGATATTACACCCATTCTTAAAAATGCTAAACTTTGCGAAGAAATTGTAGACGCTTTTGAGGAAAAACTAAAAGGAGAAAAAATTGATGTGATCGCCGGAATTGAGAGTCGTGGATTTCTTTTCGGATTAATGTTAGCCGGCAGATTAGGAATTCCATTCGTCCCGATAAGGAAACAAGGAAAATTGCCTTTCAGCAAAATCCAGCAGCCTTGCGAACTGGAATATGGTTCAGCAATTTTGGAACTTCACACAGATGCTATTTCAG
>JBBRCI010000114.1:0-7073 GCA_038204935.1 Sphingobacteriales bacterium
TAGAGCAGATGCAAGCTTTGAAAATGTAAATGAAAGTCCTGTTTTATTATACTCTTCAACAGGTTTATCCCAATTTATATTTGCAACCAGCCATAACCAAACTCCCGGTGCTCTGTTGCTTAACACGCCATTACGTTGCAGGTTAAACTGACTATTAAGTGTACCCAAATTTGCTGCATACGGATCAGGCAATGTTGGCAAATAATAATAAAGGCCAAAAATTAAATAAAGGTACACCTTTACGATATTTAAATAATCTTCACCCATTTGTCCCATTAATACTGCTCCATTTGGTGGTGTGACAGTAAATAAAGCATTATGAAGTGCAAGAGCAAATGGTTTTATAACCGGTATTTTTTCAGCTGGAAGTTTATTGTCCCATAAAATGTTGTCATCATAAATTGTAATAGCTTTTTTTAATTTGCTAAGCGCAATCATCAAAGCTGAATTCTTTGATTTTACTTTTACTGCCTCCCCATTTACTTTCAATGGGCGATCTATTTTTAAATCAGAATCTACGATAGTGAGAAAGAGCTCATCGCCTTTGGCAGCAGAATTATAGAAAAAAGGAATTTTTGTTTTAAAACTTAGTTCCGCTGTAGTTCCGAAGGTGTTCTTCTCATCTTTCCACAAATTAAATTGCTGAGAAGAATTTGTACCATTGCAAAGCAAATCCGTTATTGAAATCCTTCCCGGCTCAGAAATTAAAAATGGGTTCTTATTTAAAAGCTGCCCCTGCAAGCCCGGCCAAACTGAAACCAGACCTTCGCCTAACTCCTGAACAAGGCCACCGTTTCCATCCGCTTCGTAAGGACTTGCAATGTCGATTTTAGCCGTTGGAATTGACCACCAAGAATTTAAAACAGGTGCGGTTCCACTGATCTGAATAAATGGCGACTGGCAGGAAGAAACCATAAACTCTGTTTGATCGCTTTTTAATGGTATTGCAACGCGGTTAAGTGCAGGGTTATAAACCGTGTTTTGATCATTTGAGAAAACAAAATTACTATGCTGACCAAAAATTGTGTTTGAACAGTCGCTTAAGCTGATAATTTGCTTACCAACGCCGTTAAACGATAATGAAAATTGATCAGGAAGCTGATATTGTGCCGAACGTGCATCCAATCCAAAAGGGCTTTCAGGATCAGCATCTGAAACAACTTTCTGATCCAGATTTAAATTAACCGTAATTTTTGTCTGAGCATTTACTGTTAATTTACCGTCAATTAAAAATGGGTCAGACTCTAAAATAATATCACCTCCTTTAACTCTTAGCCCTGCAAAAAACCCTTCTGGAGATGATATATCAAAAATTCGGGCATTTATCCATACCGATACCGGAACTACTTTATAAGTTCTTGAAACCTGAATATCTGTTTTACCAAAAACATATTTTCGGTTCTTTAAAAACGAAGCTTTAAAGAGAATTGCGGGTAAAGTTTGTCCTTCGATATATAAGGGGATCAAACTTTCAAATTTTATAAAGTCAAAATATAATTCCTGTCCGCCCAATTTATCAAACGGTCCCAAAGTTTTAGAAACACGGCTGCCCGCAATCTGAGTAGAAATACTTTCTTTAAGCTGCGTTGTTCTGGCCGGAACATTTCTAACAAAAACATGGAGATCTTCCGATTGGTTTTCTGTTATTACCTGGCCAGCAATTTCCCGAATATTGTTTCTTTTTTGTGCCGTAATATTTGCCTGCTGAAAAACTTCCGAATTTTCAAAAGTGAACTTCTTTTGTCTGACGATGGGTTCCTGATTAATTAGAACACTGGCAATGGCTTTTTGAAGTTCCAAAATACCATGATCAGCTTGCTTTTCCTTGCTTTGAAGCTGACCGGTTAGTTCGGAAAGAATAGAAATTAATTGCTCCTGTTCCATGATTTGTTCTGGATTTAAAAGAAAAATAAATTAAATATCGGAGGGTAGCTTATTTGCCTGAATATCGGCGGTAATAAGCAAAATTGAAATAGCTAGTTCTAGTCATTTTATATTTGCTGACACTAAACCAAATGCCATTTCTCGTTATATTTATAACACAAACCTCTTATAGTATGGAAAATTCTTTTAAACCTTTACCTCTTAAAGAATGGGAAGAATCAAAAAAGACCTTGCACTTGTTTCTTCAGATTATAGGGAAAATCAGGTTAAAATTGATGCCCCGTAAAAATCATTGGTGGAACGTGACCTTATATGTTTCAGCAAAAGGTTTAACAACAAGGCAAATTCCCTATCGTGATAAAATTTTTGAGATAGAATTCAATTTTATTGAACATCAATTAGAAATTACCGTTTGTGATGGAAAACAAAAAACTTTCAAACTGCACGACGGGCTAAGCGTTTCAGAATTTTATAAAAGTGTAATGTCTAATTTAAAAGAGCTGGGCATTGAAGTGAAAATTCTGGCCAAACCTTATGATAATTTAAGTAAAGAGCCATTTATAGAAAATACCAGTTATAAAAAATACGATCCTGAATATGTAAGAAGATATTGGGAAGTTCTCCGCATGGTAAATACATCGATGGAAGAATTCAGCGGCAGGTTTTTAGGAAAAACTTGTCCGGTTCATTTATACTGGCACCACATGGATTTAACGGTAACCCGTTTTTCAGGTAAAAGAGGTCCGGAAATGGAAGGTGTCGGAATTGTAGAAAAAGAAGCATATTCACATGAAGTAATTAGTTTTGGCTTTTGGCCGGGTGATGAAAATGTTAGAAACGCTGCCTTTTATTCATATACTTATCCGACACCTGCCGGAATTGATCAGGTGAAATTAGTACCGGCTTCAGCACAATGGGTTGACTCCAATAATAGCCCCATGGCAATTTTATCTTATGATGAATTGATCAAAGAAAAAAAACCTTATCAAGCCTTGCTTTCATTTTTAGAAAGCGCTTACAAGGCAGGAGCTTCTGCAGCAAATTGGGATATAGAGGAATTTGATAATTCCAAAGCATGATTTTTATAAATATTAATCCTCTTAAATAAAACATGAGAACTGTTTCACTGGCAAGTACAGAGGGGAAATGGGTTATGGCTTCCTCAATTCTTGCTTCCTCAATGGCTTTTATTGACAGTACGGCATTAAATGTTGTTTTACCTTCTTTACAGGAAAGTTTAAATGCCCGTGGTACAGATCTTTTCTGGATATTGAATTCCTATTTATTAATGCTTGCCTCTTTAATTTTATTAGGCGGAGCTTTAGGCGATAAATTTGGAAGAAAAAAAATATTCATTATTGGAATTTTGATATTTATCAGCGGTTCTGCAACCTGCGGATTTGCACCCACGGTTAAACTTTTAATATTATTTCGGGCATTGCAAGGCATTGGAGGTGCATTAATGATTCCAGGCAGTCTTTCCCTAATTTCAAGTACTTTTTCATCTAAAGAAAGAGGAAAAGCAATTGGCACCTGGTCGGCAGCTACTACCATGGTTACCATGGGCGGACCCATTTTAGGCGGGGCACTTGCCGATGCCGGCTTATGGCGATATATATTCTTTATTAATATACCATTAGGAATTGTATCAGTTCTGATATTATGGTTAAAGGTACACGAAACCAAGGATGAAGAATCTGCAAAAGGTATAGATTTCCCGGGTGCAATTACAACCGTATCCGGATTAGCACTTTTAACTTTTGGCTTTTTAAGAATACCGGAAATTGGAATTGCCAGACCTCAGGTTTATTTAAGCCTGATAGCGGGCACAATTTTTATTGTCTTGTTCATTTTTTTAGAAAAAAGTCGCAAAAATGCCATGATGCCGCTTTCTATATTTAATAATATAAATTTCAGCGGCGCCAACTTATTAACCTTTTTTTTATACGCGGGCTTAAGCGGAGGAATCCTTTTTATAACCTTAAATCTAATTCAAATTCAAGGTTATAGTCAGTTACAGGCCGGATTAACTTTGTTACCTTTTACTATTTTAATGGTTTTATTAGCTCGCTTTGCGGGAAAATTATCCGACAAATACGGTCCGCGTTGGTTTATGATTTCCGGTCCTGCGATAGCCGGAATCGGATTATTATTACTGGCCTTTATTAAACAAACCAATGGCCCTTCAGATTATTGGATCAGTTTTTTTCCCGGAATCTTATTATTCGGATTGGGAATGTCAATAACGGTAACGCCATTAACCAGTACGGTCATGGGCTCTGCAGCCAGTCATTTCTCAGGGATAGCTTCAGGAGTTAACAATGCAGTATCACGGATTTCCGGAGTTTTCGCCAACGCCATTTTAGGTGCGTTCGCAATTTTATTATTCACGACATTTATGGAACGGGCAATTGAAAAATTTCCAATAAACAAAGAAGCTAAAGATGCAATATTAGCTGAAACAATTAATTTAGGTAATGCTGAATTCCCGCAAGGCATAAGTGTGAAATATAAACAACAGATAATTAATTTCTATAATCAAGGTTTTATATCCGCTTATAAAATTATACTTCTGATATGTTCAGGAATGGCTTTTACTTCATCCTTATGTGCATTCCTCATGATCAGCAATAAATTAATAAAACAAACAAAATCCCATAAAATGAGTATAGATAAATCTGGACAATAGTTTATTTTTACAAACCAATTCAAATTTCAATCATGAGAAATCTAATTTTTATCTTATTATTTACCATTTGCGGTACCACTGCATTTTCTCAATCGAAACCAACCGTTGCTGTATCTCCGGCAAAAGAAATTAAAAATCAAATTGTAGAAACTGCCTGCGGCGAATGCAGATTTGATATGAAAGGTAAAAGCTGCGATCTTGCCGTTAAAATAAACGGCTCTTTTTATTTTGTAGACGGAACAAATATTGACGATCATGGAGATGCACATGCAAATGATGGCTTGTGCGAAAAAGTTAGAAAAGCAGAAGTTAGCGGTAAAATTGTGAATGGAAGATTTTTAGCAACTTCATTTAAATTGCTTCGGGAAGAAGAAGATAAAAAATCAAATTAAATCTGATTTTCTATTAATTTTTTGCTCCTCAACTTCGGTCTGGGTTTTCTCTTTTTTGATGCCTGAGCGTATTTGTAAAAATACACTCATGTAAACATTTGCGATCCACATTAATGAGAATTCAGCAATTAAATATCCTCTCCAGCCGACGTATAAAAGCTGGAAATTGGTGATGATCAGAAATAATGCGGTTACCCAAAAACTAAAACAGTATTCACAGGTAAAAAGGTAAAAAAACTTTCTTTGCCAAAGTCGCTTACATTCTTTTGAGCCTTTAACGCAGTAGTTGCGCCATTCGGCGAATATTTCTTCGTGCGTTACTGTCCATGAAATACAGGCAATTGGTAAGCCTAAAATCAACATCCAGATAATTTGATCACTAAGTCCCATTTTCAATTTAAATTTAAACTAATATCAAGGTATTAAAAAAGCCATTTTAAAAGAAACTTGCATCATAAAAAAAATGCCAGAAGCCTGCTCAATAATTTAAATCAGGTTTTTTTATATTTTTTCTTTTGGGCTTTATCTAAAAAAATATCTTTGCAAACTGCTAATTAAAAAGACATTTAATGAATCAATATCAGGAAACGAAAAGGCTACTGGACCATTCTAATTTTTATTATATCATTACAGCAGATATGAATGGGAATTATTCATACGTAAACAGTAAATATAAAAAAGCATTTGGAGGTATCCATGGCGAAATTATTGGTCAGCCTTACCACATAACTATTCATCCGGATGATTTAAATATATGTAAAACGGTTTCAAAATTGTGTTTTGAAAATCCGGAACAGACTTTCCCGGCAACGTTAAGAAAACATGATGGCAAAGGAGATTATATCGTCACCCAATGGGAATATAAAGCTATGTTTAATGATGAAAATCAGCCGGAAGGAATTTTTTGTCTTGGCTTTGATATAACTGAGTTTCAAAATAACAGCAATAAGCTTCAGTCGGCATTGCATTCTGTAGATCAGAAAGAAATAATACTGCGGGAGATAGCATACAACCAATCTCACATTATCAGAAAACCTGTAGCAAATATTTTAGGTCTGGGATTAGTATTAGAAAACATGGATATTGAACCCAATCTGAAAAGTTTGTTTAACATGATCATTGAAAGTGCTCAGGAGCTAGATCAAGCTATTAAGACTATAGTTGACAAAGCAAATGAAGATAATGAAGAACTATAATTTTTACTTTTTCTTCATCTTCATGTGTACATTAATAATTAATAATACTCCCGCAAATACCATTATAAATCCAAGCAGGTGAATCCATTCAAAAGATTCATTTAATAAAATATAAGATAACAACAGAGCACTAAGGGGCATCACTCCCATAAAGGCAGCGGCCGTACTTCCTTCTACCTGTTTTACGCCTCTATACCAAAGCACAGATCCCAAACCCATTGTTGCGGCTCCATATATTATCAGGTAAATCCAGCTAACTAAAGGTACAGATTCAAAAATTCCGGAATGATATTCCCAGAAAGCAAAAGGAATAAATCCGATAAAAGCTATTAAAGCAGAAAACCCTGAGATTTCTTCCGGAGCGTATTCCTGCGTTAATGATTTACCCATTAACGTATAAGCTGCTTCACAAAAAATTGCTCCGATAACTAACAATATCCCAACCAATTGATCATTACCATGATTATTGGTTTTAGAGCCTAATTGCAAGACCAAAATGCCGGCAATGGCCAGGGAAATTGCCAATCCTTTTTTCCAGTTAAACTCGTCTTTAAATATCAAAACAGATAAAACTGCAGTTATGGCCGGAGTAGCGCTCATCACAATACTTCCGGTAACTCCGGATATTAATTTCATTCCGGAAAGCATAAAAAAGGTAAACCCTAAAACCCCTATTAAACCAATCCCTATTAAAACCCAAAGATCTTTGCCTTTATAATTTTTATAGTTGCTAATTTTAATAAATGGCAGCAGTACTAAAAATGCAAGAAAAACACGTAGCATGCCCGCAATAAATACCGAAAAATCTTGCGATATTATTTTACTGAGAGGTGTTGCACTACCAAATAAAGCCATCCCGAAAAACAAATAGAGATAAGTTTTAATATTCTTCATATGATCAAATCAGAAATT
>JBBRCI010000115.1:0-7046 GCA_038204935.1 Sphingobacteriales bacterium
TAATTAATTTCTAATACATTAAAAATCCCGCCAAGGCTATACCAACACCTAATAAAACAGCCACAATTTTCTTAAGGTTAAATTTATGGTCGACGCTGGATTCGAACAGAATAGTTGTGGATATATGTAGAAATATTCCAATTACAACGCCCATAATCCGGTCGAAATAAGTATCAATTCCCACAAAAAATCCCTGCCCGATCTCAAAACTTAAAAAATATCCTAAAGGGGACATAATGGCAAACAGCAATAGAAAAAATACTGCAGCGGATTTGTTGACCTGGTTTTGCAGCAACACACTTCCTAATGCAAAAGCAGCCGGAATATGGTGTAATGCTATACCGAAAACCAGTTCGTTGTGATGCCCTTGTGCCAAAGGCATTCCTTCCAGAAAAGCGTGTAAACACAAACTGATCATGATCCCGAAAGGGAAAGCAAACTGAGCGTGACTATGCTTATGTATATGTCCGTGTTCAATTCCTTCAGAAAATTGTTCCATTAATATCTGAAGCAGGAAACCACCCAAAACAAAGAGTCCGATTTTTGGATCTCCGGTTTGATAAACTTCGGGCATCAAATGCAATACTGTTATAGAAAACAGGTAGGCGCCGCTAAAAGAAAGGATGAGTTTTAAGCGTTGTGTATTATCTCGTTTAAACAGGAAAATCCCTAATCCGCCTAAAAAAGCACTGGCAAATAATAAAATTAATTTCCAGTTTTCCATGTTCTGAAAGGTAAAGTGATTTTTAAAATTGCTGCCATAACATATCCCATCATGCCTCCAATTGCCGCTCCAAATAAAACGTCAAGCGGATAATGAACACCCACATAAATTTGCGCAAAACTAATAACAGCAGCCCAAAAAACGGTTATGGGCAGAATGAATTTCCAGCGGCTATAAAACATACTGGTTAGGAATATTGCTAACGCGAAATGATTTGCCGCATGTGTGGATGGAAAGCTGTAACCACTTCCGCAGGGAATTAAATTTTTAACATCCGATCTCAAATCCGGTTCATTGCAGGGGCGAATACGCTGGACAGAGGGTTTAATAACCGAAGCGGTAAAATAATCGGTCACCGCAAAAGTAAGGGCGAAAAACATTAATAATGACCATCCTCTTCTTTTGTAATTCCTGACAAAAAAAATGGAAATGAACAGATATAATGGAACCCAGAAATAACGGTTTCTAACCAATGGCATTAACCAGTCAAAAAAATGATTAGACATTCCCTGATTAATGGCAAAAAATAAATTCTGGTCAAATTGCAACAGATCAGACATTCGCTTTCCTACATATAAAAATTAAGCGATCTGATTTACATTCATCAAATGGCTGAAGTGAATAATCTCCAAAATGGTTTACAATTTCAAATCCGCTGCTTTTAAACATACGTTCGAAATCTGAAAAAGAAAAAGCTTTCACTTCTTCTTTAAAAGCATAATCCTTATTTCTGTGCTCAAAAGTAATTGATTTAACAATTTTATCTCCTTCAATTGTTTTGTTTAAATAAAAATCTATACCATCAATTGTTTTAGTTTCCTGATGTGTTAAATGCTTTAAGATTTTCTCCTGGTTAAAATAATCCAGAACCAGCATACCATCTTTTTTTAAAGACTTTCGAAATGTTTTCAGCGCATTTACATGATCTTTTTCAGTTTCAAAATATCCAAAACTTGTAAATAGGTTAAATGCGAAGTCAAAATAATTGATATAAAAAAGATATCGCATATCATGCACTAAAAAATGAAGCTTACAGTTTTCAAAGCCTTGGGCATATTTTATACTGGCTAAAGAAAGGTCTATTCCG
This sequence comes from Sphingobacteriales bacterium, assembly GCA_038204935.1. Taxonomy (GTDB): domain Bacteria; phylum Bacteroidota; class Bacteroidia; order Sphingobacteriales; family Sphingobacteriaceae; genus Daejeonella. The sequence goes on from JBBRCI010000115.1 coordinate 1,812, forward strand.
GTTACGTCATAACCTTTTTTATTTAAATATATGGCATGCCTTCCCCGCCCGCAAGCAATATCTAAAAGCCTTGAATCTGCAGCTGGTTTCAAATAAGCGCACAAATTATCTATAAAGTATTCGGCTTCCTCATCATCACGCTGATGGTAAAGTATATGATAATATGGTGAGTTAAACCAGTTTTGAAACCACTTTTTAGGCATAAATCTTTATACAAATTGATGGGCAAATATAGACATTTAGTGTTTTGATACGGGGATTGCCATGTATTTGTTAAAGGTTGAGCATTAATTGTTATTTTTGCCATCATTAAACTTGAAAAAATTGACATTAATAAAATCTATTTCTGGTATCAGAGGCACTATTGGCGGTAAGGCCGGCGATGGTTTAACTCCTGCTGATATCGTAAAATATTCTGCCGCATTTGGGAAGTGGGTAGTAGCCAATTCAGGCAAAAATAAAATTGTTATCGGCAGAGATGCCCGTATTTCGGGAGAGATGGTTCGGAATCTTGTAGTAGGTACTTTGCAAAGTATCGGCATAGATGTGGTTGATCTTGGACTTTCAACTACACCAACCGTGGAAATTGCTGTTCCGGATGAGGACGCTGGTGGTGGAATTATTTTAACCGCCAGTCATAACCCGAAGCAATGGAATGCTTTAAAATTATTGAATAATAAAGGCGAATTTATTACGGATACAGATGGAAAAGCTGTTTTGGAAATGGCTGAGACCGATATTTCCTTTTCGGAAGTTGATGATCTGGGTAAAGTAACTTACGATGATTCGTATCTGCAAAAACATATTGATAAAATTTTAGCGCTTCCGTTGGTAGATGTTGAAGCAATTAAATCGGCAGATTTTAAAATCGCAATTGATTGTGTAAATTCATCGGGCGGAATATTTGTACCCGCGTTGTTAAAAGCATTAGGTGTAAATACGGTTCATAAATTATATTGCGAACCTGATGGGCATTTTCCGCATAATCCGGAACCACTTCCAGAAAATCTGAAAGCTTTATCAGAAGAAGTTTTAAAATACAAAGCAGATCTGGGAATCGCCGTAGATCCGGATGTAGATCGTTTATGTTTTGTTTGCGAGAACGGAGCAATGTTTGGCGAAGAATATACTTTAGTTGCTGTTGCTGATTATGTTTTAAAGCATACTCCCGGAAATACAGTTTCTAATTTATCATCTACACGTGCTTTACGCGATGTTACCGAATCTGCCGGTCAGGTTTATTTTGCTGCCGCGGTTGGCGAGGTGAATGTGGTAAATAAAATGAAAGATTCAAACGCTATTATTGGCGGAGAGGGAAACGGTGGAATCATTTATCCTGAATCTCATTACGGAAGAGATGCATTGGTAGGAATTGCCTTATTCTTAACGCATCTGGCAAAAAGAGGCGGAACAATTTCAGAAATGAGAGGCTCATATCCTGCTTATTTTATCTCTAAAAATAAAATTACCTTAACGCCTGAAATGGATATTGATGCTCTGCTTTTAGAAGTTGAGCAGAAATACAAAGATCAACCGTACAGCACCATTGATGGTTTAAAAATTGAGTTTGGCAAACAATGGGTTCATTTAAGAAGATCTAATACAGAACCAATTATTCGGATTTACTCAGAATCATCATCAGAAGCTGAAGCAGAAAAACTTGCCAAAGAAGTTATTGATGAGATCAATTCTATTTTGCAAGTACAAAACTAATCTCCGCAAGGAAAAAATTAATAAAAAGAAGAAATGGGAATGCGTGTTTATTTTGATAACGCTGCTACAACACCGGTAGATAAAGAAGTTTTAAAGGTAATGTTTGATGTAATGGAAACCCATTATGGAAACCCGTCGTCTATTCATTCTCACGGTCGCGAGGTGCGCACGATTATAGAAAAAGCACGCAAAACAGTTTCAGGATTACTAAATACATCCCCCTCACAAATTTTTTTTACCTCCGGGGGAACAGAAGCAGATAATACAGCTATCCGGTGTGGCATTGTTGATCATAAAATTAAACATGCCATCACTTCCAGAATAGAACATCATGCGGTATTGCATACTTTAGAAAATCTTGAAAAAACAGGGGTGATAAAATTAAGTTTCCTGGATGTAGACAGTAAAGGAAATGTGGATCTGAATCAGCTTGAGGAGTTATTAAAGAACAACGAGCGCAGTTTGGTTTCATTAATGCATGCAAACAATGAGCTCGGAACCATTACGGATATTATACGTGTAGGAGAACTTTGTGAGCAATACAATGCTCTTTTTCATAGCGATACGGTACAAACCATGGGTCATTATCCCTATGATCTAAGTAAGCTGAAAGTTCACTTTTTAGTTTGTGCGGCACATAAATTGCACGGCCCGAAAGGTGTGGGTTTTTTGTATATCAACCATGATATAAAAATTAATCCGATGATTTATGGCGGAGCGCAGGAAAGAAACATGCGTGGCGGAACAGAAAATGTATATGGAATTGTTGGCTTGGCGAAGTCGTTTGAGCTTGCTTACCAGAATATGGAAAGTCATCAGGTTTATATTCAGAAACTGAAAAATTATATGATGGAGCAGCTTAAAGAAAATGTTCCGGGAGTAGAGTTTAATGGCGAAACAGATCCTGAAAAGAGTTTATATACTGTTCTAAATGTTTCCTTTCCGGAGATGGAAATGGCAGAAATGCTGTTATTTAGTTTAGATATTGCCGGAATTTCTGCTTCAGGTGGCAGCGCCTGCAGTTCCGGAACAAATATCGGATCCCATGTATTAAACGGTATTCTCGCTAACCCTAACCGCCCGGCAGTCCGTTTTTCATTCAGTAAATACAATACTATTGATGAGGTAGATTACGTTATAAATAAAATAAAAGAAATCTGTTTAGAAAAAGCCTAACAAAGTTTTATAAAATTTAAATCAATTTCCAGAAAGTTTTGTTCTAAAGGCATTGTATCATAAATCTTAAATCTTGTATTATGGAAAATGAAAATTTAAATCCAGATAATAAAACTCCTGAAGAATTGGAAGAAATTAAAAGGAAGAAACTAGAGTCGGAAGAAAAAGACAAGTCCGAACATAATACTACAAAGGAGGAAATAGATGAAATAACCCACGTTTCACATAATAATGATTTTAGTCATACTCATCCTTCTCATGCACGCCATAAAGGTTTTGGTGTTGATCATGAACCAGGAACTATATAAGAAATTAAAGAGCCGAAAGGCTCTTTTTTATTTTCTGAATTATTCTGCCAGATAAATTGTATTAATTATTTTTGTTTAAAACAATTAACAGGTATTCAGGTGTTTAGCAAGTAATGTTTAATTATATCAATTAAAAAACCATGGCTACATTCAAAAACTCTGACTTAAATGATCCGGAAGAGAAATTAAGTCCCTCGATGATTAATAATCCATATAAGGAGTCTGAAGATCCGGCCAATAAAGGCCTTAAGGATAGTGAAATTGAAACGCAGGAGGATGAAGCATTTGGTGAAAATGCCGGTGTCTTTTCTTCTTCTTCATTTAAAAACTCAAAATCTGGTCCGAGAGATGACGATGATGACGACGATGATGAATTAATTCCTGTTAAAGATGATGATGATGACGACGATGATGAATTAATTCCTGTTAAAGATGATGATGACTTTGATTTGGATGATGATGATGATGATGATGACGATGATGACGATGATGATGACTTTTAGGATTCTTTTAAATATTTAATTTTTAATTGATTTTAAGCCCCTTTCTGGGGCTTTGTTATTAGATTACTTACAAAAAACTATACTTATGGATCGCAGAAAGTTTGTTCAGACTACCGGAATGTCTTTAGCACTGACGGCATTATTGCAAAATAAGGGGTTTGCAGGATTTTTTGAGGACGAAAAATATAAATTCAAACTCCTCAGAAATGATGTGGGTATCTTTACAGAACAAGGCGGAACCATTGTCTGGATGACCAACCCGGAAGGAATAGTTGTTGTTGATTCACAATTTCCAGATCCGGCAAATCATTTGATTTCTGAACTGAAGAAAATATCAGAAATGCCATTCAAATTACTCATTAACACGCATCATCATGGTGACCATACCAGTGGAAATATAGCTTTCAAAGGATTGGCAGAACATGTTGTTGCTCATGAAAACTCATTAGCGAACCAAAAACGGGTGGCACAAGCTCAGAATAAAGAAGAAACTCAATTGTATCCGGATACAACTTTTGCGGATAAATGGTAGAAAAAAATTGGGCACGAAACTATTAAAGCTCAATATTTTGGTGCCGGACATACCAACGGAGATTCCGTAATTCATTTTCAGAATGCCAATATTGCCCATATGGGCGATTTGGTATTTAATCGCAGGTTTCCGTTTATTGATAAATCCGCAGGTGCATCAATCAGCCATTGGATAGTAGTTCTGGATGATGCTTGTAAACATTATGACAATGATACCTTATTTGTTTTTGGGCATGCCGCAGAATCTGAGAATGTTACCGGTAATAAAGAAGATTTAAAAGCCATGCAAAATTATCTGGACAAGCTTTTAATCTATGTAAAGAGTCAGGTAAAAGCCGGAAAAGGCAAAGAAGAAATTCTAAAAGCCGAAAGTATTCCCGGAGCTGAAGATTTTAAAGGAAAAGGAATTGAACGTAGTCTCTCCGCGGCATTTGAAGAGTTGTCCGTTTAGAATTTTTCATTAATTTTCTTTTTTGGAACCAACGTTTCATTAAGCTGAACCGTAATTAGATTAGTGTTTAACTAAACTATTGATTATGAAAAGCTTAATTAATGTAGTTTCAATGTTGGTATTAGCATGCTTATTAATGCCCGCTTGCAAAAAGGATAAAAAAGTAAGCAAAACCGTTTATAACTATTCGGTTAATTTAAGCGGGATTCAGGAGGTTCCTGCAAACAATTCAACCGCGAGTGGAAATTTTGTAGGATCTTATGATCAATCAACAAATATTCTTTCATTCACAATAACCTACTCCGGAATTACGCCCATCGCATGGCATATTCACAAAGGTGCAGTTGCTGTAAGCGGACCTGTTGAAATTTCATTAGGAGATATAACTTCATCTCCTTTGCAAACTTCCATCACTTTAACTGATGTTCAGGAAGCTGACCTGTTAAATGATTTGTTTTATGTGAATGTTCATTCCGCAGCTTTTCCGGCTGGTGAAATAAGGGCTCAGCTCAGCAATCCAACTGTTGTAGTTTCTACTAATGGAACCGGATAT
>JBBRCI010000116.1:0-6966 GCA_038204935.1 Sphingobacteriales bacterium
ACGTGGCGTGGGCGATGCATCAAAAGTAGAGATTGTAACCGTTTGGGGTAAATTGTTTGTCCTGCTTGGTTTATCCTTATTCGGCATTGTGCATTGGGCACCGGAGCAATTATCATCCGGAATACAGGAAAGAGCATGGCATAAGGCGATAATTGGCGCCGCCACAATTTTTATGGCTTACGAAGGATTTCAACTCCTCTCCTATGATTTTGACGACATTAAAAACCAGAAGAAAAATCTTCCTCTCGCAACCCTCACGGCTGTTTTCGCAGTAATTATAATTTATATTTTGGTTACTCTTGGTGCCACAATGCTTGTTGGCGCACATACAATTATTGAACAAAAAGAAGTAGCACTTTCTATTGCAGGGCAACAGGCGTTTGGCTTAACAGGATTAATTTTAGTCACAATTGCCGCAGCATTTTCAACAGGTTCGGCAATAAACGCCACTTTATTTTCTACCGGGCGGTTAATAGAAATTGTTGCAGAAAAGAAGGATCTGCCGGGCATTTTGAAAAAGGAAAACAAAGCACACATGCCTTATTACGCATTACTGATAATTGCCGGTTTTGCCACCGTTCTTTCTGTAATAGGATCATTGGGATCATTGGTTGATGCTGCCAGCCTGATATTCTTAATTACATTTGGCGCAGTCAACCTGATGGCCTGGCACCAGAAAGTAAAATATGGATTTCTATGCTTCATTGGATTTCTGGGTTGCGTGATTGCCATTATACTTTCCACTTATGAAGAATTTATTACCAAACCTTTGCAGTTAGGTTTAATTCTTGCATTTATCCTGATAGCTGTTTTCGCCAGAAAGTGGATCTATCAGAAGATAAATGGTAAATAGATTCGGTTCATAAACATCTTTTTTGGTATTCTATTTGCCTTGATTGCTTTCGAGGAGGATTTTCTCCCAATCAAATACAAAATTTTGAGAAAAGTAGCAGAAGTCACACTTATTTTCTGGATCATGAAAATTTGTGCAACTACTCTTGGCGAAACTGCCGGAGATATGTTATCTATGACCTGGAACCTGGGTTATGGAGTAAGTTCGTTAATTCTCATCAGTTTTTTCATTGTTACCCTTATCGCTCAACTGATCTCAAAAAAATACAATCCCATTTTATATTGGCTGGTAATTATATCCACCAGCACCGCAGGAACCACTATTTCAGATTATATGGACAGAACAATGGGACTGGGATATGCAAGCGGTTCTGCCATTTTAATTATTATGCTTATTGCCATGCTAACCATCTGGTGGAAAACAGAAGGTTCTCTTTCTGTAACAGATATTAAAACCTTCCGTCCTGAGCTTTTTTATTGGTTCACCATATTGATCTCAAATACATTGGGTACCGCTTTGGGCGATTATTTAGCGGATGATTCCGGTTTAGGCTTTGGTGGTGGGGCTCTATTAATTGGTTCTCTTATCGCCTTGGTAGTTGTATTGAAATACACTACAAAAATCTCTGCCGTAATATTATTCTGGATCGCTTTTGTCCTTACCCGTCCCTTTGGGGCAACATTTGGCGACCTGTTAACAAAAACTAATGAAAAGGGAGGATTTGACTTGGGAACTATCGGATCTTCTGCCGTATTGTTTACTATCCTGTTCATATTAGTTATTTATTGTGTTTTTGAGCAGAGAAATAAAATGCAGCTAAAAACTGCAGGATAAATTTCTGAAAGATTTTCTGGTTATTATATCCCTTATTTTTTGTAATTATGGGATATGAAAAGGCCATTAGTATTCCCAAAATCCACAGAAAACGATACCGAACTACAAAAACTGGTTGAATTTTACAACGAAACTTTAGGCTTTTGCCCCAACAGCGTAAAGACCATGCATATCCGTCCCCGGATTGCGATGGCTTTTATTGAGATGAATAAAGCGGTGATGGAAAACCAGGGCAATGTTAGCAGTGCTTTAAAGCGATTGATAGGTTATATCAGCAGCAATGTTGCTGGTTGTCGATATTGCCAGGCGCATACTATCCGTGCCGCCGAGCGTTATGATGCTTCTCCGGAACAAATGGAAAATATCTGGGAATATAAAACTCATCCTTCATTTTCTGAAGCAGAACGGGCCGCACTGGATTTTGCATTCGCAGCTTCTATAATTCCTAATGCGGTAAGCGATGAGATTGCCGAAAATCTGCGTAAATATTGGGATGATGGCGATATCGTTGAAATTCTGGGCGTAGTTTCTCTGTTTGGATATTTAAACCGCTGGAATGACTCTATGGGAACAGAAATTGAAGATGGTGCCCGTGAATCCGGTGAAAAATATCTGAAGAAGGAAGGCTGGAATACCGGCAAACATACCTACGATTGATTTTTTCTTAAACTGGATGACTCAAAAGAATAATTACATTTGAAAAAACGAAACCTAATTAGCGGATGCCCGATTTTTCTTTCATTATTTTAACTTTTAATGAGGAGTTACATATTCCGCGGTTACTTGAATCTATCAAGAGTTTAAACGCCCCAACATTTGTTCTCGACTCCGGCAGCACAGACCGAACTCTGGAAATTTGTGAAACTTATTCTGTTAAGGTAGAGTATAATCTTTTTGAAAACCATCCCAAACAATGGGATAAAGCATTAAAAACGTTCGAAATAGAAACTCCCTGGATTATCGGGCTGGATGCCGATCAGATTGTTACCCCAGAATTATTGGAGCGTTTAAAAAATTTCCGCGACAGCGATTTTACCGGAATAAACGGGATATATTTTAACCGGAAAAACTTTTTTAAGGGTAAATGGATTCGCTACGGCGGATATTATCCCAGATACCTGTTGAAAATGTTTAGAAAGGGCAGCGGCCATTCGGATCTGAATGAGAATATGGATCATCGTTTCATCGCAAATGGAAAAACGATTGTTTGGAAAAACGGGCATATTCTGGAAGAAAATTTAAAAGAAAATAAAATCAGTTTTTGGATAAGCAAGCATAACCATTACAGCGATTTGGTTGCGCAGGAAGAGGTTGAACGAATGAATAATCTTCGTTTTCAAACAATAAAGCCTAATTTTTGGGGAAGTCCGGATGAACGAATTGCCTCATTAAAAAAATTATGGTGGCGTTTACCCTTATTTCTAAGACCATTTTTATACTTTAAATATCGAATGATTTTTCAATTGGGAATACTCGACGGAAGAACCGGAATTTTATTTCATTTTCTTCAAGGCTTTTGGTTCCGTATAATTGTAGATGTTAAAATTGCAGAAATATTGAAATCAAAAAAGAATGAGCATTAAAAATCAAATCATAAACTATTGGAATAATCCTTCTTTTCGCTTTGTATTTCTCTTCACTGTGTTTTTTGTGCTGTTTTATTATTTTAATATTTTCTATATGGGCATCACAGCTCCGGGAAATTATTACAGCTCGTTTCTGGATGAACACGTAAATTATATCCGCGGTTTTCGTGCGATGCTTATAGGCGTATCGGCCTTCATTTTAAGAGCACTAAATTACACCATTTACACTTCCGAATTTACTATGCATGCGTATGGAATCGGAGGCATTAATGTGGTATATTCCTGCCTGGGATTTGGGGTGATGAGTTTCTTTGCGGCATTTATCATTGCCTGGCCCGGAAAATCACTGAAAAGCAAAAGCCTTTTTTTAATCTTGGGATTAATTGGTATTCAGTTATTGAATATTGCCCGGTTTATTCTGATTACTCTATTCTGGAAAAGCTCATCACTTCCATTTAAAATGGATCATCATACATTATTTAACTGGATATTGTATATCATTTTGCTGGGAAGCATTTTTCTGTGGACCAATACTTATCAGAATCAAAGCAAAACACTCAATTAAAATACTCAGCCGACTACCGTGAACAAAACTCAGTTAAAAAAGCATTTTGACAGAAAAGATTTCGATCCCGGGGCACCCGCAATTAAAATCTACCTCTGGTACTTTTTTAATACTGTTTTTTTCCGTTCCGGATTAATTCCTTTCAGTTCTGTTCTGGTTGCAATGTTGAAATTATTTGGCGCCAAAATTGGCCGTGATGTAAGAATAAAGCCCTTTGTAAATATTAAATATCCCTGGAAATTAACTATTGGAGATCATACCTGGATTGGTGAAAATTGCAGTATTGAAAACCTTGCGGAAGTAACTATTGGCGCCAATGTTTGCCTGTCGCAGGGCAGTATGATACTGACCGGAAATCACAATTATAAGTTAAGCAGTTTCGACCTCATAACATTGCCCGTTATTATTGAAGATGGTGCCTGGATTGGTGCCAAAGGCGTTGTTTGTCCCGGCGTAAAAGTAGGATCGCATGCTATTTTAACAGTCAATTCTACCGCCAATAAACATTTGGATCCATATAAAATATATCAGGGAAACCCCGCCGTAATAGTTAGAGAAAGAAATATTGAGGAATAAAATCAGGCAATAGAAGATCTGGTATTTCCTGGTTTAATCGGCTTAATCTCTGCTTTATTTTTAGACTTTGGCGCTGATTGTACAGGTTTTGATTTAGCTGCTGGTCTGTATTTTTTTAAAACTTTAGCAGGAACAGCTGTTTTTTCTTCCGCCGGAACAACATATTCTTCTACAGAATTTTCTTCAAATTTATCTTCAATTACTATTTGCTTATTCTGAAGGATAAACTCAAAATTTTCCTTTACATCTCCTTCAGTTGTATTTTTAATTTTAAAAGGGATTTTCTCTGCCGAAATATTCATATTTAGCCGGTGTAACTGGCCGGTATCTATAGTGGCGTAATATTCTCCGGATTTTAATCCCAGGTAACTGAAATAACCGTCAGATTCGCTTAGAGTTCGGGCCACCAGAAAATCGTCTGTGCTGTAAACGCAAACCAGAATCCGGCCTATACCTTTATCTTTTTCATTCTGCCTCAAATAAACCATTCCGCTTATCTCTCCAGAGATTCTTACAGGAAGTTCTATCTGCTTCAATTGATTTGGAATTACCGACACTTTGATCGTTTTTAGATCAAGTTGCCATGAAATATTATCCAGACTATTTGGATCCAGCTGTAGTAAAACATCAACGTAAGGTTCAAGATCAAAAACTCGAGTAACCGAATCTTTTTTACTGCTAACAATCCGTCCGCCGTTGGCTTTGAACTTTAAGCCATTAACCAACGGTTCCTTTTCATCTCTTTTTCCATTTCCGTTTATATCCAAGAAGGTACTGACTATCAGTCCGCCTTTGCCAACGTTTGCCCGGTTATTTAAACCTATATAACTGGTTTTAGAATCATAAATTAAACTTCCACGTGCAGATTGTAAATACGACGATCCGTAATTCCCCTGGCGGGTTAATGCCGAAGCCTGCGCAAAATTAAAATCGTATCTAAAGCCAAGACTAAAATTGCTTAACTGGCTTTTGAAGTTCTGTTCGTAAGTTAAATTCAGGAAACCATTTTTGGCCACATTCTTTTCAATTCCCAAACGCATAGAAATGATCTGGTTCTGACTGTAATTATATTGCGCTTGCGGATTAACCATGATGGAAAACGGCATCCGGTAGGAAAGAGACAAATTGCTATAGATAAATGGTTTTGAAAAATCATTCATCAAAATATTGGTGCTTAAAGAAGTTCCAATTCCTTTTACAACTCCCGTAAACATCATTTCTCCTGATGAATATTTACTGTTTTCCAGCTTTACCTGGTTATATGTCATCCGCGAGAAAACTTTAAAACCCAATACATGAACAGGTAATGAAAGCATTACTTTTTTCACATTCCTGAAGTTATTATTAACGGCCTGCTGCCCTTTTGTATAACTTGCGTAGTTCATTTCAAATTGTAAACTTCCCGGCAGGTTATATGTTAAAATATTATTAAATCGTACGCCATAATCCAATTGCGAATTAAATAATAGATTTGAGCTCAGGCGAAAAGACGAGCTGGCAAATGGGATACTTTTTCTTCCGGAAATTGAGGAAAGATATTCCAAACCTCCACCAACAGTGATCCAGTTATTTAAACCATAATTTACTTCTGCCCGCGAGTATTTCGAATGCACATCATCTTCAACAATTCCGGCGCTAAAAGTATATTCTAATTCCTTTGTAGGGATAAAACTAAATGGAATTACAATGTTTTGCCCGGTTAATCTTTCTTCGCCGTAAGGGCCATAGAATTTTAATTTAACGTCAGAATTACCGTAAATAAGGGGCACTTCAAACGTATAAAAACCAGAAGCATCCGCTTTTTTATAATCCACTAAAATATTATTCACATATAACTCTACAATCCAGTTAGGTTCTGTATGATCGCTAATATTATATGTTCCAAAAGATTTCCGATAAGTAGTTGGCGTATTGCTTAGCTGAAAACCAATAATTGGCGCATATATAGAAGATGTAGATTGTGAATAAATTTTACCGGCAGTAGTTTGCCTGATCAACTGATTCTCATTATTTGCGAATCGCCATTGATAAAATTGGTGCTTTGGATTAATTGGTTCTGTGCTGGAGTAGTTTAATAGCACCGTTGTTTCGCCACCCGCAATTAAGCCTCCCAGGTTTAAATTTATACGATTTTCGGTATTGCCGGTGCTTTGCTGAGAAGAGGAAATTGCCCAGTCGGCCATGCCCAAATGAAATAAGGGATATTCCCGACGAAATGTAGTATCAGCTAATATTTCCCCTCTTAGAGAGTTTACGTTCTGGCGCATACTTGCTTGTTTCATTTCCCGAATAGCCGGCAATTCTCGTGGAGTATTTAATTCAACAGATAGATTTCTGAAATTGAAATTGCAGTTTAGCCCGAAAACTTTGCCGTAAATAGTTGATTTTAGATATAGAATACCTTCATTACGCAAAATATCATCCTGATTAAGATCGAATAATTTTTGCTGAAAAGTGATGCGGCTATTAATATTATCAATTAGATATGATTCATCCTGACTGATAAAAAAACCGGAAACAGTTTCTTTTTCGGCATCGGCGATGTTTCTGAT
>JBBRCI010000117.1:0-6669 GCA_038204935.1 Sphingobacteriales bacterium
AGTGCGCCCAGATGGGCTCCCTTCCTGCGTCAGGGTAAACTTCTCGCCCAAAAAGCCTTAAAATAAAAAAAGCAACTCTAAGAGTTGCTTTGTGCGCCCAGATGGGCTCGAACCATCGACCAAAAGATTATGAGTCTTCTACTCTAACCAACTGAGCTATGGGCGCTGCTAAAACATGCGTTTTTTGCGAATGCAATTTTACGTATTTGCATCGGATTTCAAAAATCTATTCCTGAAAAATTGAAAATTTAAATATGAAACTTCAAGCAACTGATTTTCAGCACTTAAATTAGATTTATTAAAAAGGAACCGTTTTTTTCTTAGGGAAATCTTTGATCCATTGTCCTTTTCTCCTTATTCTCAATTAGCTTTTGCGATATTGCAGAATCATAAACATCCATGCAGAATATTAAAAACATCATCTTCGATTACGGGAACGTTATTTTCCGGATCGACTTTAAACGCACGCAGCACAGCTTTACAGAACTGGGAATTGAAAATGTAGAACGCTTTTTTGCGCATACAGGTCATGATCCGCTTTTTGATGAATTTGAAAAAGGAATGATTACTTCGGCTGAGTTTCGTGATGGCATAAGGCGAATCACTGAAAGACCTAAGTTGAGCGATGAACAGATTGATAAGGCATGGAACACGCTTTTGATTGGTGTGCCGCCCGCAAATCATGATATCCTGCTAAAGGCAAAAGAAAAATACCGTACCTTTTTATTGAGTAATAATAATGCCATCCATTATAAATGGATCATGGATTATCTGAAATCAGAATTTAATCTGGATTCTAATGAAAGCTTTTTCGAAAAAGATTATTATTCTCATCTCATGAAAATGAGAAAACCAAATTCCGATATATTTGAATATGTTCTGAAAGAAAACAATCTAGATCCGGCGGAAACTTTGTTTATTGATGATAGTCCGCAGCACTTAAAGACCGCCGGTGAATTAGGTTTTCAAACGCATCTGTTATTGCCTGCAGAAACTCTGGGAGATTTCATGTATGGTTCAGGGCTATTAAAATAGTTAAGAAATGAGCCGGCAAATTGTTAAATTCAACGCATGGAAGAAAAACGTTATGGCTCTTTAAAAGAATTTTATCCATTTTACCTGCAGCAGCATGGAAATTCGACCAGCAGGATTTTACATTTTATTGGCACCGGACTAGTGATTCTGCTTATTCCGGCTTCCATCCTGTTTCATCAGCTCTGGCTGTTGCTTTTAATTCCGGTTGTAGGATATGGCTTTGCCTGGGTGGGCCATTATTTTTTTGAGAAGAATAAACCGGCCACATTTCAATATCCGGGATACAGTTTGGCCAGTGATTTTATATTGTTCTGGGATCTGCTTACCGGCAAAGAAAAATTCTAAATTTTCGGTCTATATACCAGAAACAAATAGAATTATTGCGTGTTAAATTATGCATGAGCGCATACGAAGCCCCAACTTTAGTTGAAACCCTGAATGATTTAATATCGAAAGGTTTTACGCACAATTTCAACCTTCACAAACATGGTTTACACAGCAGCGAAGCCGATGTAGTCTTAAGTCCGAAGGACTTTGAGATCGTAAAGGTTTACCGTTTTGAAGGCATGACTGATCCGGGAGATAATTCCATATTATATGCCATCGAAAGCAAAAAGCACAATATCAAAGGTACATTTATAAATGCGTATGGCGTCTATGCAGATGAAGTTTCTGAAGAATTACTTAAAAAATTAAATACTCCCGTTCCGGAATAATCAGGCTCTTTTTCTGCGTTTTTTCTCTTTAATAATTAAGGCAAGTTCCCGTCCCATCTGTCCGGAAATGGAAGTATTTTCCTGCGCCCGTCTAAAGAGATAGGGCAAAACTTCTTTTACAGGACCGTAAGGCACATATTTGGCCACATTATATCCTGCATTAGAAAGGTTAAAACTCAGGTTATCACTCATCCCAAGTAATTGGGAGAAATAAACATGCGGATGATTGTGCAGAATTCCTTTTTTGTCAAGCAATTCGGCAAGCAGACGGCAACTTGTTTCATTATGCGTTCCGGCAACAAAAGAAATATCATCTATATTTTCGGCACAAAAAAGAACAGCATTATCGTATTCAATATCTGTTGCTTCTTTTGTGGCATTTATTGGCGAGTGGTATCCCATTTCCGCGGCACGTTTACGCTCCTTTTCCATATATGCTCCTCGAACCAATTTGGCTCCCAGCATAAAATTTTCTTGTTTGGCAAGTGCAGCATCCGCTTTTAAATCAGCCAGTTTATCATTTCTGTACAACTGATACGTATTTAAAACTAAAACCCGATCCTGATTGTATTTGCGCATCATTTCTAAAGCTAGATCATCAATCGGTTTTTGGATCCATGATTCTTCAGCATCAATCATAACCGGAACTTTGGCTTCAGAAGCTGCCTTGCAGATCTCGAAAGCTCTGTTTTTTACCCGGTTAAATTCCCGTTTTTCATCATCAGAAAGTTCAGTTCCGGCATTTATTTTTTCAAGAAGCGCAAACCGGCCGATACCCGTAACCTTAAAAACAGTAACAGGAATTCTTCGGTCGCCTTTTGCACGCCTGATGGTTTTAATTATCTCCTGACAGGTCTCATTAAAAACCTCCTCCTCCTCCGCTCCTTCTACAGAATAATCCAGAACAGATCCTACGGCTCCGCGGGAAAGTTTTAGAATAGTTGGTTCACATTCTTCAATAGTTTCTCCACCACAAAAATGGCTGAAAATGGTCGCCTTGATTAGTCCTTGAATTGGTAACCCTATTTTTAAAGCAAAAATTGTAAGCGGCGGACCCACTTTGGTTAAAAAATTACTGCTGATCATTTTAAACAACCAGAAGGCCCGGTTCAGATCCGTTTTCGACGCTCCCCGGAACGCAATTTCAGTATTTTCAAAAGACAGATTCTTGCCTTTCGGCGGATGAACCTGAGATGGAGTATTCGGCATGGCGCAAAGTTAGAAATTACGGTCAATTATTATACGCAAGTGTAAATTTTGTAAGTTTGTTTATGTTAGAATTTAAACTGGAGGGAGAATTTATTCCTCTGATACAATTATTAAAAGCCTGCAACCTGGTACAAACCGGCGGCGAAGCTCAGATTGTGGTTTCAGAAGGGGAAGTAAAATACAATGGCGAGGTGGATTTGCGCAAAAGATTAAAGGTAAAACGGGGAGATATTGTGGAATTTTCCGGCAAACAGATCAAAGTTGTATGAGATCAATTGAAAGTATTTCTTATTCAATTTTTTTTGAGAACAGTCTGGATACACTTCCTGAGTTTTTAACGAAGCGCAATTATTCAAAAATTCTGGTTCTGGTGGATAACAATACAGAGAAATTTTGCCTTCCGGCGATGCAGAATCTGTTGCTACCGGAAATTCATTTTGACGTGATAGAAATTGATGCCGGTGAAGAAAACAAGAATATTGATTTCTGCATCGGAATATGGAAAATGCTTTTAGAGTTTGGCGCCGACCGCAACAGCCTTTTAATTAACCTGGGTGGCGGTGTTGTAACAGATATCGGCGGTTTTGCGGCTTCAACCTTTAAACGAGGAATAGATTTTATCAATATTCCAACCACACTCCTTTCTCAGGTTGATGCTTCTGTGGGTGGTAAAACGGGGATTGATATGGACTCGGTGAAGAATATCGTTGGTACATTTACACAGCCACAGGCAGTTTTCATTGAAACTGAATTTTTAAAAACGCTCCCAAAACGTGAACTATATTCCGGCTTTGCCGAGATGATAAAGCACGGTTTAATTTACGATCGTGATTATTTTGAAAAATTAAGGAACTTAAAACCCGAAGACATTTCGGAAGATGAGATTTTCCGTTCGGTTGAAATAAAAAACGAAGTTGTTAAAGCCGATCCTTTTGAAAAGGGTTTACGGAAAATTCTTAATTTTGGTCATACAATTGGGCATGCCATTGAAAGTTATTCATTAGATCACGATAAAAAATCATTGCTGCATGGAGAAGCTATCGCGATAGGTTTTATTTGTGAGGCTTATTTATCATATAAAAATAACGGATTATCCGAACCAGAACTTCAGGAGATTTGCAGGTATCTAAATTCTGTTTATCCAAAATACAAGATCAAAAGGAATTCTCTTCCTGCCTTGATTGAGCTAATGAAAAACGACAAGAAAAACAGTTTCAACAAGATAAATTTCTCGCTTTTAAGCGAAATAGGAAAATGCGGTACAGACAGTTTTTGTACTGAAGAGGATATTAAGGAAAGTTTAAATTACTATATAAATCTTCACTAATAGTATGTTTCCGCTGGATATTAAACAAAGTGCAACAGTATTACTGGTTATTCTGCTGATCGTTTTAACGCTGGCAGAAATGTTTATCAGCTACCGCGAGAACAGAAATTTCTATAAAAAAACCGACACCTTTCAGAATATTTATCTCAGCGGTCTGGCCTTCTTAATGAACCTGGCTTCAAAAGGACTCACATTTTTCATTCTTAATTATTTCTACAAATTCCGGTTGATGGAAATTGAGAATGTGCTAATCTACTGGCTGGTTTTAATTGTACTACAGGATTTCCTTTACTGGGTTTTGCATTACCTCGGGCACATTAGCAGGATATTCTGGGCCATGCACGTAACGCATCATTCATCAGAACATTTTAATCTTACAACCGGATTTCGTTCTACCGTTTTTGAACCTTTATACAGGGTTTTCTTTTATATTCCTCTGGCCATATTTGGATTTTCGGCGATGGATATTTTGTACGCATACCTCATCACTCAGCTTTACGGAAATTTGGTTCATACTCAGCTGGAATTTAAATTTCCCAAATGGTACAGCTATATTTTCGTAACACCTTCGCATCACCGCGTTCATCATGCTTCTAATATTGCTTATTTAGATAAAAATATGGGAATGGTTTTTATCCTCTGGGATCGCATTTTTAAAACATTCAGGGCAGAAGATCTTGATGAGGAGATTAAATACGGATTAACCAAACAGCCCCTTTCGCAGGATCCGGTCAGCGTAGTTTTTCACGAATGGAAAAATTTATGGACCGATATTGAGAAGGCACCTGATTTAAAAAATAAATTTAAATACCTGATAAAGCCGCCGGGATGGAGCCATTTGGATGATTCTCAGACATCCAGAAGTCTGCAAAATTCCTTAACAGAAAAAAATAAATTTAAACTTTAGAATTTATTTTATATTAGCGTGTACATTTGACAATAACAAAAGCAAATAAATTGAGAGTTACTAACGCATATTGGTTTGGATTTTATTACTATCACAGTAATAGTCGGGCCCCTATGCAATAATTTTATACATAAATTATTACAAAAAGTCCCGGCCCAAACAGCCGGGACTTTTTTTATTTAAAGCAAAATGCAGAAGAAAAGAATTGCAATTCAGGGCATCAGAGCTTCTTTCCATGAAGAGGCGGCATTTAAATTTTTTGGTGAGGATATTGAAACCGTAGAATGCAATTCGTTTAAGCAAACCTGCGATGAACTCAAAAACAAGAACGCAGATTACGTGGTAATGGCTATTGAAAATTCAATTGCCGGGAGTTTGTTGCCCAACTACACTTTGTTGCGTGATTATAATTTCCCGATAGTTGGAGAAGTTTATCTTCCCATTCAGCTGCATTTGCTGGCTCTTCCGGGAGTAAAATTTGAAGATATTAAATATGTACAATCCCACCCAATTGCCATCCGTCAGTGCATCGATTTTTTTGATGAATTTCCGCACCTGCAGGTGATTGAAAGCAATGATACGGCGGCTTGTGCCAAGCTCATCCGCGAAAAAAATTTGACGGATACAGTAGCGATAGCTAATCAGCTGGCGGCCAAATTATATGATCTGGAAATCATGGAGCGGCGTATCGAATCCAATAAAAAGAATTATACCCGTTTCCTGATTCTTGCGCCAAAGTCAAATGATGACCTGAAGATCAACAAAGCTTCCTTATGTTTTCAGGTAGGAAACGATGTCGGATCACTCTCAAAAGTGCTGACAATTCTTGCTGATCAACAGATCAATTTAAGCAAGATCCAGTCTATGCCGGTTTTGGGGAAACGTAATGAATATAATTTTTATCTGGATGTGGAATGGAAGGAACAACCGGCCTATGATAGTGCTATTCGCAAAGTGCTGAAGCATACTATTAACTTTACCATTATGGGCGAATATCAAAAGAACGATACTGTATAAAATTATAAATAAGACATTTAAACTATTAAAGATATATTATGAAATTAAACTTGAACATTCAACCTCTTGAAAGCTGGTTAGAGTTAAAATCTCAGCCTTTGCTAATCTCCGGCCCTTGCAGCGCAGAAACCGAAGATCAGTTATTAGCAACAGCACATCTGCTTGCCAAAACCGGAAAAGTTTCTGTTTTAAGAGCAGGAATATGGAAACCCAGAACACGACCCGGAGAATTTGAAGGCATAGGAAGTATTGGATTGCAATGGCTAAAAAGGGCCAAAGAGGAAACAGGACTACCTATAGCAGTTGAAGTTGCCACTGCAAAACATGTGGAAGAAGCTTTAGCTGCTGGAATTGATATTTTATGGATCGGTGCCCGTTCTACCGTAAATCCTTTTACGGTACAGGAAATTGCTGATGCGTTGAAAGGTGTGGATATTCCCGTAATGATAAAAAATCCT
>JBBRCI010000118.1:0-6584 GCA_038204935.1 Sphingobacteriales bacterium
CGGAAGTTTTAAACAGACTTTTTGAACCTTTCTTTTCTCAGTTCTACCGCGACATTCTGCCAGAAGATTATAAGAAACTGATTGATAAACCAATGAGCAGCATTACTCGTTTTGACGTTAAAAAGTCGGACGAGCAAATGAAAAATTTGGAAAATGAGATCAAAGAAGTTAACCGTCATCTCCGGCATTTAACAGATTATGCTATAGCCTGGTTCGAAAAGCTGAGAAGCAAATATGGTGCAGGCAGAGAACGTAAAACCGAAATAAGAGCATTTGATAAAGTTGAAGCATCTAAAGTTGCGCTAGCCAATGTTAAACTGTACATGAACGTTCAGGACGGTTTTATTGGAACTGGCTTGCGTAAAGATGAATTTGTCGCAGATTGTTCTGATATAGACGAAGTGATTGTCTTCCGCGAAGACGGAAAATTTAATGTAACTAAAGTTGCCGAAAAAACTTTTGTAGGAAAGGGAATTATACATGCCCAGGTTTTTGTTAAAGGGGATGAGCGAACGGTTTATAACATGATATACCGCGACGGTGAAAGCGGAATTTCTTATGTAAAAAGATTTTCTGTTTTAGGCGTTACCCGCGATAAGGAATATGACTTGACCAAGGGAAGCAAAGGCTCTAAGGTACTTTACTTTACAGCTAACCCGAACGGCGAGGCCGAAATTATAAATGTGCAGTTGAAGCCGCATACCAAGTTGAAAAAACTTCAGTTCGATCTGGATTATACAGAAGTTGCTATTAAGGGCCGCAGTTCGATGGGTAACATCGTTACGAAATATCCTGTTAAAAAAATCATTCTTAAAAGTAAAGGTGTTTCTACCTTATCAGGAAGAAAAATTTGGTATGATGATATTCTGAAACGTATAAACGTAGATGAGCGTGGCAAATTTTTAGGTGAATTTGACGGAGAAGATAAAATTCTGACGCTTAATCGCGATGGGGTTTATGAGTTAAGCAGTTTTGATTTAAGCAATCACTTTGAAGACCATTTACGCATCATTGAAAAATATAATCCGGAGAAAGTGTATTCGGTCATCTATCTCGACGGAAAATCGAAAAATTATTATTTAAAAAGATTCACTTTTGAAAATACAGCCCTCGATAAAAAAACCTGCGTTATTTCAGAAGAAAATGGTTCTAAGCTGATTTTGATTTCCTCGAAATCTGCTCCAAAAGTCAGGCTGGAATTTCTGAAAGGTAAAGGTCAGGTAGAAGAGCATCTGGATCTTGATCTGTCTCAAACCATTGATGTTAAAGGAATGAAGGCGATGGGTAATCGTTTAAGTCAGCATGAAATTAAAAAGATAGAATTGCTGGAAGAAGAAGAACCGGAAATTGAGGATAAACTTATTGAAGTAATAAACGAGGCTGCAGAAGAAAGTCCGGAAAGTGTTCCTGTAGTTTTTGATGAAACAGAAAGTGGTGTGCAGCATATGGCCTCAGAAAAATCTGTAATGGCAATTGATATTGAAGATGAGGAGCAAAAGAAGCCGGAAATAAAAGCTAAAAATCCTGTTAAAAAAACGGAGGAAAAGGGAACAAAAGAAGCACTTTTAAAAGTTGCTGACGAAGAAAAAGCGGAGGAAAAAAAGGAGCAGGAAGTTAAGCCGCAAAAGAAAATTGATTTGGAAATCACCAATCCCGATGATGTGGATATTGATGATAAAGGACAGTTGGGTTTATTTTAAAGAGATAATTTCCGCAGAAAATATTTCGAGATTTTTCCCTTGTGTAAATCCCGCAAGGCTTAAATCTTCTTTAAGCAGATCGTCAGGAATTCGCATTTTTATGCTTCCTGAAGATTTGTAATCCGTAAAAGATTTGATTTCGCGGGCAATATTGACATGGTGTAAATTCCGGCCATTATTTTCTCCCGACTTGATTTTTGAGGAAGCTTCATTTTGTAACAGAACAAAATTTAATGTTTCAGCCCGCTCATTTTTCCCCAAATCATAATCTATCGTAATTTCATGATTTGATCTTTTCGCTGAAAAGGAAATTTTTTGCTGCTTCGCTGATTTTAAATTTTTGTTGATAATGTCATGCAGTTTAGCAGAATTTGAACCAACAGATTCTGTGTTTCCATTGACTACAACCTGCGGTGTATAAACAGAAGTTCTCAGCTTTCGGGCATAATTGGTTTGGCGGATAGAATAATCCGGACTGCTAAACCGATCAAACCAACCCAGTCTGTTCCAGTAATCAACATGATAGCTAATTATGAAAACGGGTTTGTTCTGGTATTCTGATTTTATTTTACTGATTAAGGCATCTGCAGAAGGACAGCTGGAACAGCCTTCCGATGTAAAAAGCTCGACCAAAGCAAAACTCTCTGACGAAGTTTTTGCCTTATCAATTAACGCCGAATCCTTTTTCCAGTAGGTAAATGCAAAAAGAAAAGTAATTAATAATAATGCGGGAAGTATTACCTTTTTCATTTTCTGATCTTTTACTCACATACGAAAAATGATAGTCTTTTAGTTGTGTTTATTATTTATTCCTCTTCATTTTTTGGCTGAAGCTTTAAAAAAGCACTTCTGCGGGGCGAAGGCATTACAGAATTTTCTCCTTTTACTGATTTCCAAACCACTTCATTCAAATCCAAATCCGGAGCAGAATCCTCTTTAGCGAAGTTCCATTTTTCTGATCTTTCTGCACTTTTGTTAGAAGCTATATTTCTTTCATTCAAACTAACCCGGGCGTGTTTTACATCATATACCTGCAAGTCAGGTTCTGCAGAAAAACAATCAAAAAGTGGTAAAGCCGCAGCATCATATTGGCTCATCGGCTTTAAGCCTAAAATTAATTCCATGGTTCTTAAAATACCGGAAGTAGAATACATGGTGTGATTTACCGTTCCACGTTTGGTGTACGGACTGATAACGAAAGCAGGTGAGCGATGCGCATCTACATGATCTGGACCGTTCTGCGCATCATCTTCCAACACAAAAATTGCTGATTCCTGCCATATATTGCTGTGAGAAATATAGTCTACCAATTGGCCCAAAGCAAGATCATTATCGGCCAAAGCCGCAGTTGGTGTATATTTTCCTTTCTTCTGTCCGCTGGTATGATCACTTGATAAACGGATAGTGCTGAACTGAGGAATGGCATTTTTGCTGAGTAAAGAATCAAAATCATGTTTCCAGATTCTTACCCGTTCTACATCCTGAATATCCATATCGAATCCGGGAGATTTCGGACATATATTCCCTTCTAAAGCCTTGATATTAGCTTTGCCATTATCTGCAAATTCGCCGTAGCTGCGATAAGTTATTCCTGCTCTTTGGCAGTGATCCCAAATAAAACCATCTTTTGGAAAAGCAACTTTCCGACCTCCTTCAAAGTCATAATTTCCGCCCCTGCCGCCGTAACTTGTCGGCCAGGTTTTTTCAACAAAATCTGTTGCATAGGCAGCTGTGCTCCAGTTATGGCCGTCGGCACTCACTTCTGCATCTACATAAAAATTATCTAAAAGAACAAATTCCCGGGCCAATGCGTGATGATTAGGCGTAATCTTTTCCGGAAAGATACAAAGTGAAGAATCGCCGTTCCCTTCTTTCATATCTCCCAAAACCTGATCGTATGTTCTGTTTTCCTTAATTACATAAAAAACATATTTTATTGGCGATTTATCTAAGCTGTTCATAGGAATCGGATTGCCCTTTTCTCCTTTTGGCTGCTCTGCTACTTTATCAGTAAACGGAGAATTTGAATAGACCTGAGAGCTGTAATCCGCCAACAAATTCGCATTGGGTTTATCGATGAAAGAAAGCGTTCCTTTAAAAAGACCGCCAATATATTGTACTTCTTTTTTCTCTGTAGATCCTTTCTGATAACCGCTGTCATCAGGTTTTATAGGCTGTGGTCCGTTCGGGTTAGCGGAACTTGAAAAGCCTTTTCCATTGGCAATCAGAATTTTATTTTTCCAGGTTTTTACATTGCTTGGATACCAGCCGGTTGGAATAAATCCCAATGATTGACTTTTTCCAGGTCCTGAAACATCAAAAACGGCCAGGCAATTGTTATCCGCATTTGCGATATAAAGGGTTTTCTCGTCGTCAGATAGAGCAAGTCCATTGGTTGTTGAACCCGTTAGATTTGTTGGGTATAAGGAGGCGGAGATAGTTTCTATAACTTTTTGATCTAGTGTATTAATTACTGAAACCGAATTACTATTCGCGTTAGCTACAAATAAATAATCCCCGTTTTTTGTTAGTGTAATTTCATTGGGATGACTTTCTGTTATAATTTTTGAAATGATTTGATTTGTCTGGCAATTAAAAACGGCAATCTGATCTGCTCCCCATAAGGATATATACAGTTGTTTTTTATCCGGTGATAAAACGCAGGAATATGGCTCTGCCCCTAATGCTATTTTGTTGGTTCTCTTTTTAGTTTTCAGGTCGAATATGTGTAATGAACTGTCTTCTTTACAAACGGTATAAAGTATTTTTTTACTGTCATCTACATCAATTCCGGCTGGCGAAATTTTTTCAGCGGGCCATGCTTTACCTAAAACTAAAGTGTCGGCATTGCCTAGTTTTTTATTCTTTACAGGATAAATCAGAATTATATTGTCGTTTCCGCCTGAAGCATATAAAAACCTGGCGTTGCGGCTGAATTTTAGCCCATACCATGATTTTCCAATTTCTATCTGATCCAGAAGCTGTTCTGAATTTGCGTCAATTAACTGAATAGATTGATTGCTTTGGCCATTGTTTGTAACTGCAATTAAATCTCCTTTGCGGGAAACCTGCATGTTTAAGGGCAAATCTCCCAGACTTACAGATCTGCCTGCCGGGCTTAACGACCAGCCATTTGGGAGTAATATTTTGGAATTGTTTTGGGAATAAGCATTCAAAGTGAATCCTGCTAATAAAAAAAGCAGGATAGTTGATAAGTAAATTTTCATAGTTAAAATTGCGAAAACGAATTCCCTAATCCAATTAAAACAGGAAAGAAAAGAGGTTTACTTTGACTTTAAAAGTTCGGGTTTGATTTTATCAGAAAATTCCTGAGCTAACTTTGCCAGTTTGGGTTGTATCACAAAACTGCAATAAGGCTTATTTACATTATCATTAAAGTAATTCTGATGATAATTCTCAGCTTCGTAGAATTTAGAAACAGGAGAAATCTCGGTAACAATTGGTTTGTCAAAAACCATTGCTTTATCCAATCGGTCAATCATTTCCTGAGCTTTTTGTTTTTGTTCCTGAGTATTATAAAAAATCACAGACCTATACTGCGTTCCCATATCATTTCCCTGGCGATTGCGTGTGGTTGGATTATGGGTGCGAAAAAATACCAGTAGCAACTCTTCAAATGTAATTTCATCAGAATCGTAATCCATCTGTATAACTTCAGCATGACCGCTATCGCCATTACAAATATCATTATAAGTTGGATCTGGTTTATGACCACCCATATAACCTGATACTACGTTTGATACACCTTTTAAATTTTGGAAAACTGCCTCGGTACACCAAAAACAGCCCGCACCAAATGTTGCTTGCTCTATATTCATACTCAATAAACGTTACACCAATTATTTTGGTTTTTAAATTGTTGCTTTAAATCCCATTTTTCGGTCATAAAAAAATCCGCTTAGTAAGCGGATCTATTTAAATTTTTAAGTTTTATTGATATTGAATATAGCTTGGAATTGGTTTTAATTTCATCAGATCTTCCGGTGTCATTAAGCGATTCGGTGCTTTTTTAAGGTCGTTTTTGTAAAATAATTTAAAACCTGTAAACTGTACGGGCTGACGTTCAATAAAATAGCGATAAGTTCCTTTTTTAAGTTCTGGTTCGCCCCATCCATCCATGTGTATTACAATTTGAACTTCAGGACGTAATTTGATGTTTTTATAATTAGTAACCATCTTTTCTGTAAAACGGTGCAATACAAATATCTTAGGAGGAAGATTGTTTTGTTTGATCAGCTTTGCAAGATAATCTGTGCAATAGTTTACATCAGATGCATCGTAGGAACCAATTTTAGCACCCGGTCTTTGGCCACCTTTCATTGAAAACTCCGGATCTATTCCCAAATGAACGTTAGGCATCTTCAGATACTTTTCTAAGCGGGGCAATTCTTTTTGTATGGTACTTAAACCTACCTGTAAATCTAAAAACAGAATTGCGTTATGCATTTTGGCAATAGTTAATGCAGAATCTATTTGCTTATCGGGCATCCGGTTCACATACATTCCATCTTTGCCGGGTGTACCACTGGCTACCACCGCTATATAATGTATACCAACCTGAACCGGGGTTTTAGGATCCACTTTTTCCCATTTTTTAACTTCCGCATTTAAGCGGCTCCACATTTCTTTAGGTGCATATTCACCTAAGGCTCCCATTTTTTTAGAATGCATATTTCCATAATAAACTACAATACGTTTATTAGGTAAAATAGCTCCCGGCAGCGGATAAGGCTGTTTTAAAACCGGCCAGCGACCAGAGGTATCACCGTTTGCAAGCTCACGTAATTTTTGATTGTATTTTGCGGTGTCAACTGTGGTGCTTACAGTTTCTTCTTCAGCATCTGCAGCAACTATTGTTGAGTC
>JBBRCI010000119.1:0-6567 GCA_038204935.1 Sphingobacteriales bacterium
TGCACCGGGTAAAGATTCATTGGTAGTGGCATCAGTAACTTTACCTTTAATAATAAGATTCTCGGCATGCAAAGAACCCTGAAAAACTGCAATAAATGCAATTAGTATAAATTTCAAATTCATTATTTGATTTTAGAATGAAGTGTAATCCCCGAAAGAAAAAAAGAAAGGTTTGCGTTAATTAATTAACGGGAAGGAGGACCGCGAAGCGCAGTGAATATTTGTTCTACAAAATAACCGGTGATGTTGTTATCTGCAAAAAGTGAAATTGCAGGCAGGTCAGCAATTTTTTCGAGAATAGGTTTCCCTGAGAATGATTTATCAAAATGTATTGCACAAACCCAGCAGAAGATAGTTTTTGTATAAATGTGTTGTTTATGCTGGCAGTTCTCAACTTTACCAGAAGTGCTGCAATTTGTTTTTAATTCTGCATGATTATGAAAGGCATCAAGCGGCAATACCGTTACTGAGAAAATCAGTAAGAGTAAAATTGATATACTTGTGCCGATGGTTTTTTTAATACCTTTCATTGCTTTGCTCAGGCAAATATAAAAAATCAATTGTGATTTAGATAAATCATTAATTTTGAAATCGTAACAAAAGCAGTACTGAATGAACACATTAAATTCCAAATTAGATCTGACGAAGAAAAACACGCCTACAGGAACTCAATTAAATTGTAAAGGCTGGGTGCAGGAAGCTGCTTTGCGAATGCTGCTGAATAATCTGGATCCGGATGTTGCCGAGCGACCGCAGGATCTGATCGTGTATGGCGGTCGTGGTAAAGCAGCCAGAAATCCTGAAGCTTTGGATCTGATCATAAAGGCGTTGAAAGATTTGGAAGAAGATGAAACATTGTTAATTCAATCAGGGAAAGCAGTTGGAATTTTACCTACTCATAAGGATGCGCCGCGTGTGTTGATCTCCAACTCTCAGTTGGTTCCAAAATGGGCCACGCAGCAACATTTTGATGACTTGGAAGATAAGGGATTGATGATGTACGGACAGATGACCGCAGGATCATGGATCTATATCGGTTCGCAGGGAATTGTGCAGGGAACTTATGAGACCTTTGGCGAGCTGGCACGTCAGCATTTTAATGGAAGTTTAAAAGGGACGCTTTCTGTAACCGCCGGATTGGGCGGAATGGGTGGCGCACAACCTTTGGCCATAACCATGAATGAAGGCGTTTGCCTTGCGGCGGAAGTTGAAGAATGGCGCATCCGCAAACGTTTGGAAACCCGCTATGTTGATGAAATTGAATTTGATATTGATACGGCCATAGACCGTGCATTAAAATATAAAGAAGAAGGCAAGGCACTTTCTATCGGCGTGGTTTGTAATGCCGTTGAATTATTGCAGCGTTTAATTGACCGCAATATAGTACCCGATACATTAACCGATCAGACTTCGGCACATGATCCGCTGATCGGCTATTTCCCGGAAGGATTAAGTGTAGAACAAGCTAAAGTTTTGCGTGATGAAAATCCGAAAGAATATGTAAAACAGAGTTACGCCACCATGGCCAAACATGTAGAGCAAATGCTGGAGCTACAGAAACGTGGCGCTATTACATTTGATTATGGAAATAATTTGCGTGGACGTGCATTGGAAGCTGGAGTGAAAAACGCTTTTGATTTCCCGGGATTTGTACCGGCGTATATCCGTCCGCTTTTTTGCGAAGGAAAAGGTCCGTTCAGATGGGCAGCATTAAGCGGTGATCCGCAGGATATTTATGAAACCGATAAACTGATCCTAGAATTGTTTCCGGAAAACGAAGGTTTAAAGCGCTGGATAAAAATGGCGCAGGAGCGCATTGCTTTCCAGGGATTGCCTGCACGAATTTGCTGGCTGGGACAAGGCGAACGCGAAAAAGCAGGATTGGCATTTAATAAACTGGTGGCAGAAGGAAAAGTAAAAGCTCCGATAGTAATTGGTCGCGACCATTTAGATACCGGTTCTGTAGCCTCGCCAAACCGGGAAACCGAAGCAATGAAAGATGGATCGGATGCGGTTGCCGACTGGCCGGTTTTAAATGCCTTGATCAATACGGCCGGCGGTGCCAGCTGGGTATCGCTCCATCATGGCGGCGGAGTGGGAATTGGTTATTCCATTCATGCGGGAATGGTGATAGTTGCCGACGGAACCGAGGATGCCGAACGCCGAATTCAACGTGTTTTACATAACGATCCGGCGATGGGTGTGATCCGTCATGCGGATGCCGGGTATGATATCGCTTTAGATACGGCGAGAAAACACAAGCTTGATTTGAAAGAGAGATTGAAATAATATTTTAAAATTTCTGCTCCAGATATTCGGGAGCAGAAATTTTAGAAAAACATTCCGCCGCCGCCCCCATCAAAACGCGGATTAACAACGTTATTGAAAATTGAACCAAAGCGATAACGAATTCCAAAACTGGTATAAAAAGAAAAGCTCGAATCTAACTGTCTGCGTCGCGTAAGCAAATCTTCATTACTGATATCGCCTTTCACAATATTTAGCTGATCTCGCTGAAAAGCGTAATATCCATTGAAATTAAGTGAAAGCCCTTTGTATAACCGCAAATCTGTATATGCAGAAAATGACAAATTATTTTTACTAAAGTCGTGGAAGTAATTTCCAAAAGCGGCTGAGCCGCTAATTTGTCCCCATTTTTGATTCAGACTGACATCAAGTGAAATGCTTTGCTGAAAACGGAATTCTTCCATTTGTAAAAAGATAGTTTCTTCTTTATAATTAAAATATCGTGGACCTGCTTTATACATTAAGCCAACATAATGATTGTTTGATTCTTTGTAAGGAAAGAAATTATATTCTACAGCGGGCATAACAGAAAAATAGGCATCGTAATTAGAATAGTCAGACCTTGTGGCACTGATATAAGCGCCCGCAGAAAGATGATCACTCAGAGACCATACGGTTGTGTTGCTTGCCGAAAAACTTTTATTGCTAAATGAAAAAGCATCGGCACCTTCACCGAATCTGTTTTTGTTTAAGCTATAACTAAAATTGCTGGTTGTTTTATGTTTTTCGGTTACCCGTGATGCCGAAACACCTGTACTGAAATTATTTGAAGAATAGTTTTTATCGCCATTTAAATATCCATTTAAGCGGAGATTTATAACCCATAAATTCCAGGGGTCTTTTTCCGGCGCCTGATCTTTTTTGCCTCCGGTAACTGTGTCAGATTTAAAAGTAATCTGCAGATCTTTCCCCTTTTCAGTTCGGGCCATATATTTTACCAAACCTAATTTCAACGTTTGCACAAAAAGCTTTCTGTCCTCATCATCTGTTGCCGTGGCCTGCCGGATGTAAGAAAGTGTATCGTTCATATTCTTTAAACTTTCCTGACCGGCAAACTGAAGTTTATATTCGCGGCCGCCACTTCCGGTTGTTTGGGCGTTTATTAAAACATACACGTTTGCCTGAAAGCGATCATTTACATAATCGACAAAAGAAATTTCGCGTTTCACATAATCCTTATCGCAATAGGATTGACAATCCAGAAAGACTCGCAGGTTGGGAATTCTAACAACCTGAGAATAAGAACTCAGAGAAAAAAATACAAGGCAGATAAGTAAAAAAAAGTATTTCATGAGTGGTTTTAAGAAGGGCGAATGTAATGCAATTATAATTTGACTACAACTTTTATATAAAAATGAAAATACATTTCGTGGGGAGTTTAATTTCTTGAAGAAAGTTTGAAATAAAATATTGTAGATGATTCCGATAATATTCAGTTTTAGCCACTTATTAATTAATGGATATATGATGGAGCTTTATTAAGTTTGTGTATGGAAGCTATTGTGATACATCCGGAATTGAAGAACAATTGAAAACAGTAAAAGCTGTTCTAAAAGCATTGAATGTTAAATTTGAAAAACAAACTTTGCTTCCTTCTCATATTTCTGAAAGTATTAAAAAGGGCTTAAAGGAATATGAAAGCGGTCAGCTAAAATCTTTGAATGATTTCAAGAAAAGTCATTTTTCACAAAAATGAATTTTGAAATAAAATTTACTCCCGAAGCTGAGTAAACCTATGATATCCTCATTGATCAGCTAAAGGAAAAATGGGGTAATAAGACTGTTTTAAGATTAGAAAAAAAAACTTTTAGAAAGTTTATCCTTTATCGTAAAATCTCCATTGATCTATCCCATTGTTGATGATGTAAGCCAGGTAAGAAAGTGTGTACTTCATAAAAACTGTTCATTGCTATACCGTGTTTTTGATCAAACAATTGTTGTTATTTGCTTTGGGATAACCGGCAGGAACCGATTTTTTAGTAACAGTCACATTCAATTGGTTCCTAATATTTCTTAACCATTAAAGATAATTTCTCATCCCACGCCGCTTTATACGCTCAATTCAGGCCAGTTTATCCGCTGGAAATGATTAAATATTTGTCTGGTCTGATTGCTGAAAACAAAACTGCATGGGATTGCGGCTGTGGAAACGGACAGGTTGCTGTTATACTTTCAGATTATTTTAAAGAAGTATATGCAACAGATATCAGCGCAAAGCAAATAGAAAATGCGGTTGAAAAACCGAATGTTCAATACCGTATCACAACAGCGGAAAATTCTGGTTTAGAAAATAATTCTGTGGACATGATCACTGTTGCACAGGCAATTCATTGGTTTGATTTTAATAATTTTTATGCAGAAGTAAATCGCGTAAGCAA
Source organism: Sphingobacteriales bacterium (assembly GCA_038204935.1). GTDB lineage: Bacteria > Bacteroidota > Bacteroidia > Sphingobacteriales > Sphingobacteriaceae > Daejeonella. The sequence continues at coordinate 4,686 of JBBRCI010000119.1, forward strand.
AACAGGATGTATTTTGGCGGTTTGGTGCTATAGTTTAGTGCAAATAAATGCAGAAGCAGACGCATTGATAGGAAATTTATATTCTACTATTTTGGGAGATAAATATTGGGATGCCGAACGAAACATATTGATGAACAATACCGGAATATTCCTTTCCCGTTTGAAGAGATTGTATGTCCGGAATTACAAATTATAGCCAACTGTCGCATTTAGTGGGTTATTTAAACAGCTGGTCGGGGGTGCAGCATTACATCCGGCAGAATAGCGAAAACCCAATTAATTTAATTGAAAAAGATCTGGAAAAAGCCTGGGGAAAACCGACAACGCGGGAATTGAAATTTCCATTACATATCAGGTTGGGGAAGGTGTAGGGCTTGTTGCATGTTTATACCATGCTCGGACCTGGTTCGGCAAAAATGCCTTTTGATCGAAGGATGGGCGAACATGAACTAAAGTAGGCCTAAACAAATTATACTGCTGCTGATCAAAACTGCCAGCATATTGCTCAACTCTTCACAATAATTTCCAATTACATTAGAGTAAAAGAAATTATATGGTTTCTGTAAAACTCTATTCAGGTTTGTATTTTAATGAAGAAAGACTTTTTGCCGAATTTGAATATGATACCCAAATCTATCAGTTAATCAAGCAAATTCCAGGAGCTAAATGGAGCCGGACCGAAAAGAAATGGCATTTTAGAAATATAAATTCCATAGTTGAGCGCCTTAAAGCCGACTTAAATGGAATAGCAGAAATTGAAATCGGAATATTAACGATTGGAAAACTGGATAAGTCTGAAAGTCAGATCAGGAGTTCCGGATTATCAGCGCAAACTATTCAAGAATTGATCCGGTTTCAAAGGTGGATGCAGCAACAAAGATATAGCGACCAAACTATCTCTGTTTATTTAAACATGCTGCAACTATTTTTCAAATTCTATCCGCATAAATCTATTAGTGAAATTACCCATGCCGATGTGATTAATTTTAACACGCAGGTAATTATAAAAAAGGGTTTATCGGTATCCTATCAGCGGGGATTTACCGGCGCCATTAAATTATTTTATCAGGAAAGTCCATTGGCAAGCTGGGATGCCAGCCAGCTTCAGCGGGCATTTAACGAACACCGATTACCTGAAATTTTGAGTAAAGATGAGGTTGCTTCCGTACTTTCTGCCACCCTCAATTTGAAACACAAGGCAATGTTAAGTATAACTTATGCCTGTGGATTAAGACTGGGAGAGGTTTTAAGTTTGAAAATAAAGGATCTTGACAGTAAACGAAAATTGATTCGAATTGTACAGGCAAAGGGCAAAAAGGACAGATATGTACCTTTCGGAACAAAGCTGAGAGAGGTTTTAATTAATTACTATAAAATTTACAAACCCACAGATTATTTATTTGAAGGACAATACGGAGGAAAATATAGCAGCAGAGCATTTGAATTGATTTTACATAAAGCAGTGGACAGGTGTAAAATTACAAAGAAGGTAACATTACATACGCTTAGACATAGTTTTGCAACGCACCATTTGGAAAGTGGAACAGATTTGCGTTATATTCAGGAAATTTTAGGACATAGCAATCCCAAAACGACTATGATTTACACACATGTGAGCAGCAAAAAATTAAGTGAATTTAATAGTCCATTTGATGATTTATAGACCAAGCCCGAAAAATTATGCGAAACTCCAATTTGGAAATAGGTTCGCTAAACATACCCATATTGGAATGTTTAGCGCAACTAAATTGGGAAACGTAGCGACAATATGGTAGTTATCTGCAAATGCCTGGCAATCAAATTGAATCAATCTGCTCTAAAAAATTTCACCTTATTTTAATATTTCTATTTGCTTTAAAACACTACAATTTATTTGAACATT
>JBBRCI010000120.1:0-6501 GCA_038204935.1 Sphingobacteriales bacterium
AAGGTAAATTCAAACTGAGCAGCCCTTTCGGTGGTTGTAATCCCGGCTGTTATATCATGGTCTGCCAGATAAACGCTGTAGTAATACGGTTTTACAATTTCAGATTTATGAGAGAACCAGCTTGCCCGGTCATCCTGATTAATTTTTAATCCGGTTACGGGCATGATAGCAAACTGACCGTAATCATTCATCCATGGCGAAGGCTGATGAGTTTGTTTAAACCCTCTAATCCGGTCGGCTGAATACATATACGCCCAGCCATCACCCATTTTTCCGGTTTGCGGCGTCCATAGATTCATCCCCCAGGGGACTCCAATTGCGGGATATGTATTGCCATTGGATAAAGAAGGCTTTGAATCTGTACCCATCAACGGATTAACAAATTCTACAGGCTCTGAATTATTTTGGGCTAAAACTGTGTTCTGTTGAAAAGATATTATCAGTAACAGAAAAAAGAAATTCCGCATATATATAAGTTAAGAGCTCAAAATAGCAATAATGAAGCTGAATCATTAAAAGTAATTTCCAACAATTCAATACAGGTCTTTTCAGACCTTAATTCTTCTACTTTCGCAATTTGTAAGTGACGCTTTATATCGTATAGAAATCTTCAGGCAATTTAAAATGCTTTTTAAAATAAAAATTTAATGAATTTAAAACTGAAAATAAATTAACCTTCTGCTTTGTAATTCGTACAAATCAATTCATTAAAAGATAGAGAGGGCATTTTTCAATATATTTCCATTCTTTTAATAAAGAAGGTGCTGCAACATAAATTTACCCGCGAATAAATAATTATAAGCTTGAAACATTTATACTTTCTCCTCTTATTTGTCTTCTGTTTTCTAGATTCCAGATCGCAGTATATTTTTAAAAAGAATGAGCTTCCTGTTAAAACTTCTATTCTGCAATACGCAGAAATTACAGACGTCCAGCACAATAATTACAGCATCAGTCGGGTTCTTTCAAACGCTGATAATTTATCTTACAGCAAATTAAGCGGAAATTACGGCAAGCTTGGTTTTACAGATCATAATTACTGGGTAAAATTCGAGTTGAAAAACAGCCTGGATGTTCCGATATTTTATTATCTCGAAGCCGCAGAATCTATTACCGATCAGGTTGATTTGTACTTAATTGATTCTAAGGGGAACATTTTAAAACAACATAATGGTGATAAATTGCCCTTTAATAAGCGAAGCGTTGATCACCGCAAAACGCTATTTAAAATAAAGCTGAAAGCCGGAGAAAGTAAATGGGCCTTTATCGAACTAAGAAATGATGGGGAAAAAAACAGTTTACCATTAAACCTGATCAGCCAGGAAAGTTTGTTGCAAACTACTTATCAGGATCAGTTCATCATGGGCATCTTTTATGGTGTTTTACTGATCATCGCTATCACTTATCTGTTTTTCTTTTTTGCGATAAATGAATCCTCCTTTTTATTTTATTCATTGTATGTTGCTTTTGTAGCATTATGTCAGTTCGCACTTGATGGATTTTTTCATCAATATTTCGATCGCGGAAACTCATGGATAAACTTGCATGCGGTCATCATTCTGGCCATTGTTTCTTCCTATTTTTTCGGCCGATATTCTGAAATCATTCTGGATGTAAAAAAGAACAGCAAAGTAATTCATTATGGTTTCAAATTACTTTACGGATTTTTTGCAATTGTATTGGCGGGAATCCTGTTTGTACCTGCATTCCTAAAATTTTCATATCCAATTGTTAATATTTTAACCCTTTTCGGGATGATATTAATATTGGTATCAATCGTTTATTTATTTATCAAAAAGAAAGAGGTAGATCTATATTATTTAGCGGGTATTATCATTCTATTTATATGCTTCACGGTAGTTATACTTATAAATTTTGGATGGATAAATAATACATTTTCGATAGAAAACTTTAGCAAATTAGGAATCGGGTTGGAGATAATTGCCCTTTCACTTTCTATGGCAAACCGGATCAGATTATTAAAAACCAAGAAAGAAGAATTACAAACTATCGCATTGCAAAAATCTGAGGAAATGAATGATATGAAATCATATTTTCTTTCCAATATGAGTCATGAATTACGTACCCCGCTAAATGCGATTATGGGAATGGCCAATATGCTGGAAACGGACAGTGCCGATCCAAATTTGAAGGCGAACTGCGAAATAATAAAAGAAGCTTCGCATAGCCTTATTTCATCAGTGAATGACATTATGGATTTCTCTCAGATTGAAAGAGGAAATCTGAAACTGGATAGTATTAAGTTTAATCCATTTGAAATCGTTCAAAAATTAACAAAGAAATTTAGTCAGCAAGCTGAAAAATCTAACCTGAAATTTGAATTTAAATCCGATTTAAGCGAGGGTATTTCTGTAAATGGCGATCCCGTTAGGTTAGAACAAATTTTAAATAATATTCTGAGTAACGCCCTGAAATTTACTTCTGAAGGCTTTGTAAAGTTTACTGTTGAGGCTGTAAAAAGCGAGGATAAGGAAATTCAAATCCGTTTTGCTGTTAGTGATTCCGGAATTGGAATTTCACCTGAAAAATTGGATTCAGTTTTCGAAATGTTCTCGCAGGTAAATATTGACAATAAGCGGAAGTTTGGCGGATTTGGAATTGGTCTTTGCGTGGTAAAGGCATTGACAGATTTGCATAAGGGAAAAGTTGACCTGCAAAGCGAATTGGGCAAAGGTGCCGAATGTATTATTACGCTTGATTTTATGATTGCCGAAGAGGTTAAAAAACCAGTCAATCTATTTCCTTCTGATGTTTACGACCTTTTGGATAAACATATTTTGGTTGTTGAAGATAACCCGATGAACCAAATGGTGATTAAAATGATGCTTAAAAAGTGGAACAATACACGGGTAAGTTTCGCCAGTGATGGATCAGAAAGTCTGGAATTATTGAGAAATAACGAAATTGACATTGTACTAATGGATCTTCAAATGCCGGTAATGGATGGTTATGAAGCTACAATAGCAATCAGAAATGGTGAGGCGGGCATGGCTAACTCACGCATTCCAATTATTGTACTTACAGCAGATGCAATGGAATCTACCAAAGAACTCGTTTTTGAACTAGGTGTAAATGATTATATGAATAAACCTGTGGATGCAAAGATGCTGTATCAGAAAGTTACCGCCCAATTAAGTCTGCTGGAAACGGTTTAGTAATTTTCTACATTAATTTTCTTCGTCAAGCGGAGCCTGAACTAGTTTAACTTCAAAGTCAGAAAGCTCAATTTTGCGCTCTTTGTACAAGGAGCCAATGGTTTTCTTAAATGCCTTTTTACTAATTTTTAAACGGTTGTAAATTTCATCTGGGGAACTTTTATCTCCCAGATTTAAAACGCCACCACTTTCTTTTAAATCCTGCAGAATACTTTCTTTAAGATCTATTATATGTTTAAAACCAATAACCTGTAAGCTCAGATCAATTTTATTTTCTTCGCGGATTTTTTTAATGAAACCACGCTTCTGATCTCCGATCTGCAGATCTTCAAAAATTTCGTTATGATAAATTAAACCCTCATATTTCTGATTAATTATAGCGCTGAAACCTAAGTCACCCTGATCAAAAATTAACAGGTTAACCTCATCTGCAACTTCCAGGTCAATATCTTCTGTTTCAACAAATTCTGCAACTTTAGAAGAACCGGTAATCCGGCTATGATCGTCCAGAAAAATGTAAATAACATATTTCCCACCCATTTTCATAGGTCTTTTCTGGTCATGCTGATGTACAAATACGTCTTTATCAATCCCTAAACCTAAAAAAGCTCCATTCTCATTTTCATCTACAACGGCAAGAAGTGCAAAATCGCCAACACAGGCTAAAGGGGTTTGAGTAGTTGCAAACAATCGTCCATCGGCATGAACATATACAAAAACGTGCAGATTATCACCCGGCTCAGCATCCGCGGGAGCGTAATTGAAAGGCAAAATAACATCCCTTTCACCATCAGTTAATAAAATACCCGCATCCGTTTTTTTTATATATCTGAGTTCGTTATAATTTCCTATTTCCATTTTGCCAATTGGGATGTAATTTTCGAAGACCTTTCTTCCTGGCTGCAAAGATATTATATTCCTAATGGATCGGGTAAAAATACTGCTTTTCTCAGGCTTCAAACTTTATCAGATTTTAAAAGTTTATAAATGATCACAATTAAAACCTTATAACATGAACAATTTTTTCAGAACAATAATTGCCGGCTATGGTGCTAAAAAATTGGGTGGTGGCTGTTTTTCTACTATCTTAATCTTCATTTTAATTTATTTCGCCCTTGGCCAGTGTAATAAACAATCTGCAAATACAAATTTGCCAAGCCAAAATATGGTTACAGCTCCAATGCATCAGGTAGCAATTCGTAAATAAAATTAAAAAAAATCAATTTTAAAAAGCCTGTTCATTAGATTGCACAGGCTTTTTGGTGTTAAGAAAAAATCCAATTATTAATCTTAACCATTCTAATTGCATCCATAATTTTCTCAATATCTTATCTTTATAATATATTACACGAATATAATTATCAGATATACCTGATAAACAACGCAGATTTTAAATTAACCCTACAGCATGAGTTCAAATGGTGATTTAGTTTCTGAGAAGGTTAGGAATGATTTAAAAATTCACGACTCTATTGCAGCCCAAATTTTTTCTTTAATAAAAGAAGTGGAAAGCTATTGCAGCAATGTTGCACCCTCCCTAAATAATGACCAAAACTTCCTTGAAAGTATATCTAAAAGAGCTGAAGAAATAGTTCGAATCAATTCTGATCTTTTACAAGAATTAGAAGATAAAAAAGCCGAATTAAACCGTATTTATCATGTTGTAAATGAAGGTTTTTACTCAAGGGATCTAATTAATAACAAGTACAATTACCTTTCTGCAGGTTGTCAGAAAATTTATGGATATTCTACAGAAGATTTTATCAACAATGTAAATCTATGGTATGAAGTTATACATCCGGATGATTTGGAAATTGTTGAACATGCTAACTCTTTACTTTTGAAAGGCGAATCTGTAAATTCAGAATACAGGATTATTTTGATAGATAAAACTGTGCGTTGGATAGAAGTTTCTGTTGTACCGTTTATTACTGATGGAGTTTTAACTCAGGTTGATGGAATAATAAAAAATATTACTGAGCGTAAACTAGCCGAACAGCAGTTAGCAGAGCAAAATGAAGAATTACTCAAAATAAATTCTGATCTGGACCGCTTTGTTTATAGTGCGTCGCACGAATTACGTTCTCCATTAACTTCTATTTTAGGATTGGTAACTCTGGCCAAACTTCAAAAAACTGAAGCCGAAAAAGATAATTTAATTGATCTGATAGAAAGCTGTGTAATTAGTCTGGATGGTTTAATAAAGGATATTATTGAGTACTCTAAAAACAGCCGCGTAGAGGTAGAACATGATGAAATTAATTTTGAGAGTTTAATAAATGAAATTAAAAGTCCGTTAAAATTTTTGATCGAGTCTGGAAAAATAGCTTTCAACTTAGAGATCGAACAAAGTTCAAAATTTTACTCCGACCGTAAACGAATTGCAGTTGTTCTTAACAATCTGGTATCCAACTCAATAAAATATTACAACCCCAAAATGGAGTTACCATTTATTAAAATAATTGTGAGAACCAATAACAATGAAGCTGAACTTGAATTAACGGATAACGGATTGGGAATTGACCCTCAAAAAATTGACAGGATATTTCAAATGTTTTACAGAGCAAATACCGAACAAGCCGGTAGCGGATTAGGCTTATATATTGTAAAAGAAATTCTGGAAAGGTTGGGCGGAACTATTCGGGTAGATTCCACTCTGGGAGAAGGAACCAGGTTTACAATTTTAATTCCTAATACAAAAGCTTAAAATCAATAAAAGCTGATTTGTTTAACAGATTCGGATCTAAAAAATGACTCATTTTCGCTTATCAATCAGCGAGTGGAGGACAGTAAAGATGAGTTTTTCAAAGATTTAAGGCCTTTTAGGTTTCCTGTAGATAGTCTTTTCCTCCGCTGGCGGAAGTGCCGAAGGCGGAGGTGGTAAATGTCTTTGCAGCTAAATAATTTTAAATGTCTTTTTTGGGTCATTCTATATTGTCTTTAATTAGGTAAAAGGCAGATCGCATATTTTCTTCTCTTAACATAAAGAGATTGCTTCGTTCCCCGCAATGACGAAAACACCGGGTTTGCGAGGTAGGATAGTGTGAGCCGTGGCAACCCCAAATTATAAAGAGATTGCTTCGTTCCCCGCAATGACGAAACACCGGGTTTGCGAGGCAGCATAGTGTGAGCCGTGGCAACCCCAAACTAAAGAGAGATTGTTTCGTTCCTTGCAATGACGAAAACACCGGGTTTGCGAGGCTGGATTGTGTGAGCCGTGGCATTGAATTTCATTTACATACAGAGATTTTTTCGTTCCCCCGCAATGACGTTCATAAATACGGGTTTGCGAGGCTGGATAGTGTGAGCCGTGGCAATCCCCAAT
>JBBRCI010000121.1:0-6306 GCA_038204935.1 Sphingobacteriales bacterium
AAAAATAATTATTAAGTTTACCCGATTTTAGCACAACTTTTGATTGTTGCTGGCTTTTCAAATACTTATTTCAATACTTAGAAGTGTTTTGGAAAATACATTTACAAAGAAGATATATTACAATATGAAGAATAGTTTGAAAATTTGCTGTATCGGAGCCGGATATGTAGGCGGACCAACAATGGCGGTAATAGCAAAACAATGCCCGGAAATCAAGGTTACGGTTGTAGATTTGAATGAACAGCGAATTGCTGCCTGGAACGATGAAGACACCAGCAAAATACCGGTTTACGAACCGGGTTTAGACAAAGTAGTTTCAGAAGCAAGAGGCAGAAATCTATTCTTTTCTACAGAGGTCGATCAGGCAATTGATGAGGCCGATGTGATTTTTATTTCAGTAAATACACCTACAAAAACGTATGGCGCCGGAAAAGGTCAGGCCGCAGATCTAAAATTTATTGAATTGTGCGCAAGGCAGATTGCAAAGGTTTCAAAATCCGATAAAATCATCGTTGAGAAATCAACACTTCCGGTTAGAACTGCAGAAACCCTGCGGGATATATTACAGAATACAGGAAATGGAGTTAAGTTCCAGGTTTTATCAAATCCTGAGTTTTTAGCAGAAGGAACAGCAGTTGAAGATCTTTTAAGTCCGGATCGGGTTTTGATTGGTGGAGACTCATCTGAAGAAGGCCAAAAAGCAATGAATACACTGGTTGATATTTATGCAAACTGGATTCCCAGAGAAAGAATTTTGACAACTAATGTATGGTCATCTGAATTATCCAAATTAGTTGCCAATGCGTTTTTAGCCCAACGGATTTCCTCAATAAATGCCATTTCAGAGTTATGTGAGAAAACTGAAGCTGATATTAACGAAGTCTCCAGAGCAATTGGAACCGATAGTCGTATCGGACCTAAATTCCTTAAGGCTTCAGTTGGTTTTGGAGGATCTTGTTTTCAGAAAGATATTTTAAATCTGGTTTATATTTCACGTTCATTTGGCTTGAATGAGGTGGCTGATTATTGGGAACAGGTAATCATCATGAACGATCACCAGAAAAACCGCTTTGCCTTAAACATGGTAAAAAGTCTTTATAATACAGTTGCCGGAAAGAAAATAACCTTCCTGGGCTGGGCCTTTAAAAAAGACACCAATGATACCCGGGAATCTGCCGCCATTTATGTTGCAGATGCTTTACTGAATGAATTAGCAGAAATTAAAGTTTACGATCCGAAAGTTAAGGAAGATCAGATATTTTTTGATTTAAATTATCTTCAAACCAGAACTAAGGATGAAAATTCAAAACTTCTTTCTGTACTAACCGATCCTTATGAAGCTTGTAAAGATTCGCATGCTATTGCAGTTTTAACAGAATGGGATGAATTTAAGAATTACGACTGGCAGCGTATTTATGACAGCATGCTAAAACCTGCCAAAGTTTTTGACGGACGGAATATTCTGGACAGAAAAAAACTGGAAGCCATAGGCTTTAAGGTTACAGGAATAGGAGTATAACTTATTATTTTCATAAGATTAAAATAATCACAGCCGGATTTTTAAATTATTTAAATTAAATCCGGCTTTTCTATTTCCCATTATTGCAATGCTTGCATGCAGATTTACCTGATTATGTATAAAATTACTTTCTTCCTGAGTTTAATATTGTTGGCGCTTAACCCACTTAGGGCTCAGCAAAAAACAGTTCCTCTTCATCATGAAACCTCCAGGATAATTGAATCAGAGATGGTTCGTAAAAATGAAATCTTACACAGTTCAATTAAACCATTCCTGGAAAGCGAAATTGATACAATAGTAAATCTGGATTCTTTGAATACAGATTATTATGATGGGAATAATGATCAGGGAAAAAGCTGGCTGCACAGAAAGATTTTTCAGGAGCATTTACTTCAGTATTCTGATAAAGATATAAGCTTATCAGCTGATTTGTTATTTGATTTTTCCTATGGAAAAGAATATGGCTTTGGTTCTGTTTTTAATAATACCAGAGGAGTTCAGGTACAGGGAGATTTGGGCAAGAAGTTTTCTTTTTATAGTTCATTTTATGAAAATCTTTCTAAACTTCCGTCATACGTTGATAAATATGTAAGATTGAGAAGAGTAGTTCCAGGTCAGGGTTTTGCCAGATTTGACGGCAAAAATGTAGATTATTCAATTCCTTATGGATATATCAGCTACACTCCTAATTCTTTTTTCAATTTTCAGTTTGGGCAGGGTAAGAACTTTTTTGGAGATGGCTATCGCTCTTTAATCCTTTCCGATTATTCTTACAGTTATCCCTACTTGAAGATCAGCAGCCGGTTCTGGAAAATTAAATATGTAAATCTATGGACCCAATACAGGGATATTAGTGGTGGATTTAAGGGATCAAATTATCCGAAGAAGTATGCCGCATATCAGTATCTTTCGTATGCGGTTAATAAAAAACTTAACATCAGTTTATTCCAGTCGTTAATTTGGGCACCAGACAGCACGGGTAATTCATCTTTTCAGCTTGAATATTTGAATCCTATTATTTACATGAACTCATTTAATTTTAATAATGGGTCGCCGGCAAATTCCTTAATGGGATTAAATATCCGATACAATTTATTAAAACAATACAGTTTATACGGTCAGTTTATACTGGACGATTTTAACCTGAGTGCATTGAAAAAAGCGCCCGGATTTTTTCAGCAGAAGTATGGCTTTCAACTGGGCATAAAAGCTTACGAACCTTTCGGGATTAAAAATTTATTCGTTCAAACAGAGCTTAACCGGGTTAGGCCTTATGTTTATGGTCACCGAACTCTTAAGATAAATAATGCTCACTTTAATGAGGCATTAGCGCACCCACTGGGAGCTAACTTTACAGAAGGCATAATAAACACTGATTACAAATTTAATCGGATAGCTTTAGACCTGCACTTGGTCTATGCACAATACGGAGCAGATTCAAACGGCTCACACTATGGTAAAAATATATTCTTGTCGGATTTTGATGCACCGAATGGACAAAACTCATACGGGAATTATACTGGTCAGGGAATTAAAACCAATCTTTATTATGCCAAACCAAGTGTCTCCTATTTATTAAATCCCTCAAGTAATTTAAAAATTGAATTAGGTTATATTTTCCGAAAAGAAAATTCTGAGTTGGCTAAAGATTTAAGCCGAACTATCTATTTTGGTATAAAGACTGATTTAACCAATAAGTACTTTGATTTTTAAAGCCGGTAGTAAGTAACAATTCTTTACAGGATGCCTTGTAAATTTGATATCCGAAAAGATTAAATCTCAAATATTAATAGGCTTTCTGTTCTCCCTTTATGGTGTTCCAAATTGTTAAGAAAATAATCTTTATATCGAAAATCAAGGACCAGTTCTCCAAATACCAAACATCATGCTCAACACGGGCCTGCATTTCTCCGGGGTTCCGGGTTTCACCACGATGTCCATTTACCTGAGCCCAGCCTGTTATGCCGGATTTGAGAAGATGTCTGACAAGGTATTTATCAATCATTTGCCCATATTCCTCGGTATGTTTAATCATGTGTGGGCGTGGACCTACAACAGACATTTCACCCAGAAATACATTCATGAATTGTGGAAATTCATCAAGATTTGTTTTCCGCAAAAATTTACCAACCCGGGTTAAACGGGAATCATTTTTTCGGGCCTGAAGTGAATTAGCATCATTATTTACAGTCATGCTCCTGAATTTAATGCATTTAAAGGGAATTTTATTTCGGCCGGTTCGGAGCTGTGTAAAAAATACTGGACCCTTTGAATCGAGTTTTATACAAATGGCTAAAATAGGGAACAACCAGGAACAAATAAATACTAATACCAGAGCACTAAAACCCGTATCGAATATTCGTTTAACTAATCGCCAGTGAAATTCTTCCAAAGGCTCCCTGCGCAGCGTGATCATCGGTAATCCTTCAAACATGCTGATTCCGTATTTTGAAGAAAAATAATGGAAATAATCCGGTATGATCCGTAATCTTACGGTATCCTGCTGAGCAGCCTGTATGACCGCTTTAAGGCCTTCTGATGCTTTATTCGGTAATGCGACAACCACTTCATCTATATCATCATACTGATTGAGAACAGACTCAATATCTTTTATTTTGCCAAGATATTGTCCGTTTAAAGATGCCTTATGAGTATCATCCAAAAAACCTACCACATGATACCCCAAATGCGGATTAGAATTTAATACTTTTCTGAAGTTCATCCCCACATTACCTGCACCCACAATAAGAACTCTTCTTTTTACCGATCTTTTATTTATAAAATAAACAATAATCTTCTTATAAAATATTTTCTGTAAAGGGAGAAGGATGCATAGAAACAATAAATAAATACCAACAAATCTTCTGCTATACTCTGTATTCTTAACCACAAAAAGAAACATGGTTATAAATACAGCCTGAAAAAGTATGCTCTTACCAAGTTTAAAAAGGTCACTAATCAAATCTCTGCGAGATGCTTCATCGTATAAATTGTAGCTTTTAGAAGTAAAGAACCATCCTGTTACTAAAAATAGCCAAAGGATGAAATCTAAAAAAGCAAATTCATTCCGGTATTCCAGTTTAAAGAAGGTAACGGTTAAGAAGAAACAAATACTTACTACAAAAAGATCAGCCCAGAGAATAATGGTATTGATCCTGTTATGAAATGAGGGCATAATTAATTATAAACATATATCGCTAACGTCAGGATTAAAATTTTTCTCTGAAGGGCAAAAGTATAAAAATCTTTTACACATCAAAGAGTTAATGCGTTTACGACCTGTTAATCAGAAGGTTGTTTTTATTAATAATTTTCGAATCAATTAAAAAAGCAAGGAAAGATTTTCCATATACTTTCATAAATTAACTTAATAAGAGTAGTTGTTAAAAATCCTGATAGATATTTCTCAGTGAACTTCGTAAACCAAAGGTGATCCAATTGGTATTACTAATTCCGAGGCTATTGCTTTCTTTACGGTGAACAACTCCTGCCTCAACTCTAAGATTTATTTTGGGATTAATCAGATATGAAATCCGTCCGTCGAGATAAAGAAAGTCTGTAAGCACTCCCTGCCCGATGAAATTTCCGTAATTTGAATTACGGTCCTCATAAGATTTAAAAATATCTTTTCCTATGTTTCCAGATTCATTATCTAAACCGTATTGCGCATAATTGGCCTGAGCATATATCTGCCACTTATTATAAGTATAATCCCATAAGGTTAAAAATTCTCTAAAATTACTTCCAAATGGATGAGCCAAAGGCTGATTATAGTGTCCGTAATTCAATAGAGAAGTCCTCTGGCTGTATGTATAAGGTCGGGCAGTATTAAATTCCGCCAGATAATTTAAATTTTTAATTTTGAAAGCGTCAAAACCTTTTACTCCAGCCTGTACCCCAAATTTATTGGCCCAATATCCATTACTTGCAAAAAATTCTTTGGCAGTAAATTCATCCAGCAAAAGCTGACCATACACCGTAATATTTTTTGCGGCTTTGTATTTCCCATTAAAACCAACCAAAGCATTATCCGGTGAGCCATTTGCGCCCTCAATTGTTCTGAGAAAAATCAATGGATTTAAATAACTGACATCAAAACCTCTCCTTCCAGTTTCGTCTCCTCCCTGCCAGATCACAGCATCAAAAAATCCCAACGAAAGTCGGTTATTTACATTCCAGTCCAGGTAATGAAATACTCCCCACTTTTTGCGGAAGCCATTTTGGTAGGAAAGCTGTGGTGATTTTAAATCCTGAAACTGTGCCCAGATATTTAAGTATTTAACATTCCCTAATGTAGTTTCAATCTTAAAAAAAGGATAATTGGAGGCAACATCGCTCATTAGCATAGAACGATAACCATCGCCAATAAAATTTTTATCCTGACCGAGTGTAAAAGAAAAATGCTTGCTAGCTTTATAATTTAAAATTGCGGATGCATAAGCCCAGTCTTTTGTATTACGTGAAGGGCCGAATTTATCATTTACAAAACCAGGAATAATTTTATTTGAATCAATAAAATTTGTTAAATATTGCGGAAATACGCTTTGATTTTCATACCCACTAGTATAAAAACTGAACTTTTTGCCAATATTACCTTGTACCTGATAACCCCTTGTATTTAACCAAGTGGTGCGATTATTAGTTATATCTCTGCCTATCTGAAAATCCGGCAAAAAATCGATATAAACATTGAAATCTTCTTTTTCTATTTCTACCAAATGTTCATTAAAAATTTTCCGGTAGACCCATGACTTATTTTCACCTTCTGAATAAATATTTGATACCGA
>JBBRCI010000122.1:0-6262 GCA_038204935.1 Sphingobacteriales bacterium
CATGTATTTCGCAGGACAATGGGTTGCTAACTTAAACTACTGGGGTTGTAATCAGTACATCACGCAACGTGCTTTGGGAGCAGATTTGCAAACCGCCCGTAACGGTATTTTATTTGCCGGATTCTTAAAAGTCTTTATGCCGATCATTGTGATGCTTCCGGGTATCGCTGCATTTGTTCTCCAGAAAAACGGATACTTTGAATCAACTTCATTCGCCGGAAACAAAGACGGTGCGTATGGAGCAATTTTAAGTTTATTACCTGCCGGGATGAAAGGACTTTCTGTAGCCGCATTAACAGCAGCCATTGTGGCTTCCCTTGCGGGAAAAGTAAACAGTATCTCTACAATTTTTACCTTGGATATTTATAAAAAATACTTTAACACAGCAGCCGACGAAAAGAAAATGGTTTGGATAGGCCGGATAGCTATTTTTGTGGCCATGCTGATTGCCGTTGCCTGTTGCTGGGAAGATCTGCTGGGTATTGGTCGGGAAGGCGGATTTACCTTTATTCAGAAATATACAGGCTTTATCAGTCCCGGAGTATTTGCCATGTTTGTGTTGGGTATGTTCTGGAAACGAACAACTGGTGCCGCAGCCATTGCCGGTTTATTGGGCGGATTGATATTCGTAATTATTTTTAACAATTACGCTGTTGATTGGTTCGGTCATGAGACATTGCTATATACAGCTTATGATGTAGGTGGCGGTAATTTCGAGATTCCTTTCATGGTAAATATGGGCTGGTCATTTGCATTTACCGTTCTGCTTATGGTATCCATCAGTCTAGCCGGACCGAAAATTAACCCGAAATCATTTGCTATCGATAGCAGCATGTTCAAACTAAAACCTTCAACCATTGCCATGATTACTATTATTGTGATGCTGGTAGTGGCTTTGTATGCGAAGTTCTGGTAAAGAGATTATAAATATATTAACCAAAAAACCATCAGGAAACTGATGGTTTTTTGGTTAATATAAAAAAGGACACACGCGGCACGCGTGCGCTAGCATTGCCAGCATAAAAAAGGACACACGCGGCACGCGTGCGCTAGCATTGCCAGCCAGTCTTTGTATGCGAAGTTAATTTCCAACCAAAAAGGACACACGCGGCACGCGTGCGCTAGCATTGCCAGCCAGTCTTTTTATGCGAAGTTAATTTCCAACCTCTTTGTCTATATAAGTGATGATTTTTTTCGTCTCATTTATAACGTTTTCAAAAGTTGTAATACTTTGTTTATAACTGTATCCCAAATTTAAAAGCATAGATGTTGATTGTCGGGAGTTGTAGTAATCCTTAACGTTCATAGCTTCAGGTGAATTCTGATAATTTCTTAATGATTCCATTTGATAAGAAGTTATAATGCTAACGTCGTAGTTTAGATTTGGAAGAGTTTGCTGAAAATAAAACAGGATCGCATTCTTTAAGCTGTCGTTTTCAATCGTTCCAATTTTTCCACTCGATTTAAAACCTTCATACTGACCGGTATTATAGAATGTTTTATACCATGCAAAATCTGTATGAGGCCAGATTTCTGAATACGGCGTGGTCTCATCGATTTTTTGAAGGAATGCACAATTTGAGTCCATATGAATAGATACCTGTTTATTTGTCTCAAGTACTTCAATATTTTTTTTAAGGTCGTCTTTGAGTTTAAGTAAAAAAGTATTCGCTTCTTTTACCTCGTGCCTGTGTTCACTCCAGCTATGAAGCCAGATTGAAAGTGTTACGGCAAAAACAATAATACAGACTTCAATTGTTATCTCTTTTAATTTTTCACTGAAAGAATGCTTAGGGTGTTTAATTTCTTTATAAACTTTTTTAGTGTGTTTTAGTATTTCGTCCTGCATATTGTTGTTTAAAAGTTGATTGTTTTGTGTTGGTTATACGGTCTACGCATTGCCACTTGTTTCCTACTTTAAAAAATATCAATGTCGTTAGATTGATCAGAAAGATCAACGTGGCACGCGTGCGCATGCTTTATTCTCTCATTAGCGGAAATTTTATTTTCCGTTTCCTATTGTTACTCCGCAAGAAGAGCAAAATGGTAGATGAGCAAAATTTTTGTTCCCGCAGTTATCACAATTCTTAAATAATTCAAGTCCGCAGTGTCTGCAAAAATTCGTTACCATTTTATAGACGTCAGCTACCGGACTTTTCGTCAATGGGAATTCCCATTTTTTTATGATAAAGTCTTTTCCGCATGACGGACAAAAATGATTTTCAAGAGCTTTTTCCGCCGTTTCGCTATGAACTTTTTTAGCCCGTTCTTGTGTAGATACTTTTAATTCGGATTGTTTCTGTTCAATAAAATGCCGTATTCTTTTTATGGCGTAATATCCAAGACCGGCGGTTAAAGCAACGCCAACAGAATAACGAACATAACCACCGTAACTCGGAAGGTATGGAACGAGCCCAAAGAAGAATGCATAAAGTGAAAAAAGAGTAAATCCAAAATAAAGCGGCCAGAATTTATGTCGTCTGTGCCGTACGAAAAAGAAAATACCCAAAGCTAAAATCGGTCCTACAAAAAGCAAGCGAATTAAAAATACCTTCAGTTCATAGTATTTTAACTCTTTCTCGTATTTCTTTACAGCTTCAACCTTTTCTTTATCAATTGATATCAGAATTTCCTGCTTATTCTTTTCAGTTTCATCAATTTGAGTTTGAAGGGAATTAAGCTGCGAACGCCAATCCTGCTCTACTTTATAAAATTCATCTAACGTTTTTGCCCGGCTAATTACTTCCTGGTCTTTGTCTGGAGAACCCAAAGTTTTTCGGGTTTGCACCCAGTTATCAAATGATTGTTTTTCATTTCTGTAATTGTCTTTCGCGGTTGCAATAGTTTTTACAATAGCTGATTTTTTGCTGTTCAGATTTTCTATTTCAGAATTTTGAAACTCGATTTTTCTGTCAAGCCCGGCCAACAAACTTTTGTTTTCAAAATTTGCTGGTTCTGGTATGTGTGTGGCGCTGTCAAGGTTGTCAATAATCTTATTTGATAAAAGAATCAGGAATAAACACAGAATTGCCGAAATAGAATAATATACAATTCGGGAAGTGCGTTCAAGTTTTTTATTATTGATTTCCATTAAGTCTGGATTTTTGGATTAATTGGTTATATATATTAAAAATATGTTTTCGCTTATTTATCAAAAGTTAATATTTCGTAATACGATTTTAATTCTAAAGCTCTTTGTCTAACTATGTCGCAGGAACGCCCCGCTGCTACAACACGCCACATTGTCCCTTGCTGATTATAATACATTTTTGCCGAAAACTCCATTTCTTTGTCGCGATAACTTAACCAGGATACTTGTGCTGCTTTTAATTTAACTTTTTCATCGGTTTGCAAAGTATTCATAAGCAGTTTATAGTATCTGTTCATTTCCAGGTCCCATTCTTCTCTGGCTATTGTCTCACAATTAACCATTCCAAAAGTTGTCTGATTAGATTCAATTAAATGGCATTTTTCTAGTCGGATGTCAATAGGGTGTTTTTTACTAGTATGGGTTTCCTGTCCAAATGCATGGATAGTTAATAAAAATGAAATTAATACAAGTGTTTTAAAGTGCATTTAGATTTAATAAGGCAGTTCAGCGAAATGATCTTTAACTTTTGAAAAAACCAAATTAGTGATCGGTTTCCATATTATTTATCTTTTTTCGCCTTCTTCAATTTGATTGCCGTACTTATCACACCATAACCTACCAATACTGCTATAAATACGTATACCCAAATCGGAATATTTCGACCAACGATAATCAGGTAAACGTAAGCGGATATGAAGCAGCATCCGGTTAAAAATACAGGAAGAATAAAGGATTTTTTTTGTTTGATATTCTTAATCGACCAGCCCAAACATAGAAAAAACAATGGAATGGCTCCTACGTAAATAGCTCCGAATATAATAGGGTCTACGTGGTATTTATCACCCAGACTTAAAAACCATTCTTTAACGGATTCCAACATATTATCATTTTTATATTATCGGAATTAAATCTCCCTCCCCAGCGACAAACAGACCAACACCTAAGCCGCCGAATCAGATGACGGGTAATAATAAATCATATTTTTCTTAGACCGAAGACAGAAAGTATTTTATTGGTCAATTTATTAAGTAATTTAGAAAATAAATAGCAATTCCAGAGCTCTAAATACATTAAATACATTATTTAATAAATTATAAATCATGAAAGCTACACTTTATACAGGTTTTATCGGGGGTTGCATCGGCGCATTTGTATTGGCAATCATCATGTACATTTTAGTAGCTATGGGACAAATGCCCTCCCCTCCTTTTTTAGATATGTATCGAGGCATGACGCATAGTTCCGGCTCGGGAGATGAGCTGATTTCGGCCGTCCTCTTTATTATTACCGGAGGAATTTGGGGATCAATATTTGCGTTATTGGTTAAAAATCCGAATGCTTTAAAAGGATTTCTTTTTGGAATTCTACCTACGCTATGGCTTTGGGTGGTAGTAAATGCCATACTTGGGAAACCACTGTTTAACGCTTTTGAAGTTAAGGGACTAATAATGCCCTTGATATTTAATATGCTGATTTGGGGACTCATCACCGGTTGGTACTGTTCATATAAATTGAAGTCGGCTTCAGTTTAATCTTTTCCTGCTTTTATTCGTAGTTCGTAAAGAGTAAGCCATTTCTTTTTAAGGAGTAATAAGAAATTGCGGAAATGAAAGCGATTTTGGAAAGAATGGATAAATAGCGTCCTATATAACATTGTAACACTTCATCTATTGAGTAAATTAAAAACTGATAGCAATTCTTTTAGCGCTACTTATCCAAAACCCGAAGCATCATTGTTCCTTAATCTTTAATTTGATGCTTATTTTTTCCAATGTAAAAACCATTTTTCGCCTGCAAATACCAACACAATTCCGATGGCTGAAATAATCACCACAAAAATGTCTGAATTGGCTTTGATCCATATAAAAGCAATTAGTACAATCAAATCCAGTAATAATGCGGATATTAAAATTATCCCATTGGCTTTTACATCTTTTCTTAAATACTTAAAAACACCCCAGTGAACAATCATATCCATAATTAAGTAGAAAATTGCTCCAATGGAAGCAATACGTGATAGGTCAAAGAAAATGGTCAAAGTTATAGCAATAACCACAATGTAGATTAACATGTGTTTTTGAACGCTTCCCGACAATCCCAAATGACTGTGTGGAATCAGCTCCATATCCGTTAACATGGCGGTCATTCGGGACACGGCAAAAATACTGGCAATTACTCCTGAAATTGTAGCTACTATTGCTATTCCTACTGTAAAATAAAGCCCGTAATTTCCAAAAGCAGGTCTTGCTGCTTCTGCTAAAGAGTAATCTTTTGCTTTGACAATTTCAGAGATTGATAAACTGGCATTTACGGCAATGGCAACTAAAAAATAGACTACTGTACAAATCAGCAGTGAAATAATGATTGATCTTCCCACATTTTTATGCGGTTTAGTTATTTCTCCCCCACTATTGGTAATTGTTGTAAAACCTTTATATGCCAATATTGAAAGAGCAATAGCACCGATATAACTGGCAGCTGAATACGTATTTGTATCAGAACTGCCCGGGAGCAGATCAGCGAAAGTGAAATGTGCAGCCCACAAACCTCCCATGGCAAACACAATTATCCCGACTATTTTCACAATAGCCATAACTTGTGAAGTTTTGCCAATAATCTTATTTCCTGATACATTGATAATGTATGCCAGTATCAATAAGGCTACACCTAAAGCCGGCACCCACAAAGAATCTTTTTCGACGTTAAAAAGCTGCATGGAATAAGAACCGAATGTTCTTGCCACTAAGCTTTCATTTATGATCATAGAAAGTGCCATTAATACAGAGGCTGCGGCAGTTAGTGTTGTTTTACCATAGGCTTTCATTAAAATCATGGCAATACCACCTGTGGATGGATAAGCATCAGAAACTTTGATGTAAGAATATGAACTGAAGCCCGAGATAATGGCTCCGACAATAAAAATATAAGGAAACCAGGTTCCGGATAATTCGGCTACCTGCCCTAATAGCGCAAATATTCCGGCTCCTATCATTACCCCGGTGCCAAGAGCTACAGCACCTTTAAGTGTTAAACTATCTTTTTTGTAATTATCCATATTTGTCTCTATATAAATATTAGTTTTTATCTGTCAGTTAGCAAACAAGAAAGCCTCTGTGCAGTTTGGAGTAATTGCATTTCCTCTTCACAAAGCAGTTATTGAGGGTTGGAAAT
>JBBRCI010000123.1:0-6067 GCA_038204935.1 Sphingobacteriales bacterium
CTATCGGGTATTAAAGTTAATTCAGCCTTTAATCTTTGATTCTTCGCTTTATACGAATTAAATTCCGACCGCAATTCATTTAGTTTTCCTTCGTCGGCTATAGGTTCTAGGCCCATATTATCTGATAAAGAAAACAGAATGTCCTGATCAATAAAATACAAACCTGAAATGTAGTTGTGTAAATCACTTTTAGTTTGCTTTAGCGGATATTTGTGTACGTTTCTAAAACTTCTTGCGGTATCTAATCCAGATCCAACCCAGGTAACTTTATCTGGAGTATTCAATTTATAACTACGCTTTAAAAGCGCAAGCAAAGAAGGAGTAATATCCAGATGCGATGAAACTGATCGGAAACTGGCCGTTTTCTTCAGCATTGGCGAGAAAACTAGCAAAGGCACATGATAACGGTCAATTTTTGTAGACATTGGTATTTCCGGCAAGCGGTGATCTCCGGTTATAATAAATATGGTGTTTTTATAAGAAGGAAGCTTTGCATATTCTGCGAAGAAATATTTCAATGCTTCGTCTGTATAAACAATAGAAGAATAAACATTTGAATATTGACGTGCAGTCGTTTTACGTGCTTCATCAAAGCCCAAAACAGTCATGCGCTTCTCAAAGCGCTGCACATATTGCTGTTGATCTGGGATTGTATAAGGCGTGTGCATGCTGATAGTTTCAATATAAGTAAGATATGGTTGCTGCGGTCTGGCTGCTTCCATCTGGATAGATTTTGTCATCAGGTCCCGGTCTGCATAACCCCAGTACATTCCGGATTCACCATTCGGACTTCTTTTAAATCCCTTGCCAAAATCATTTAAACCAACTATGAGACCTGTTCCGGCTTTTTGCATAAACTGTCCCTGATTATCAAAACCCATTTCAAAACCACCATAAAATTTATTCTGGTAACCATTTTTGGCTAAGATATTCTGGAGCGACAAGAATTTAGGCATGTTAGCTCCTAAGTCACTATAACCATTTTCGGCAAATGGCAATGATGCCAGAATGGAAGGCAATGAAGCAAATGTTCTTCCCTGCGAGGCCAGAAAGTTTTCCCAGTATAAACCCTTACCAGCTAATTCATCTAAAAACGGAGTAAAGCTTCCCAAATATGCATTCGGACCACTAAAAGCTCTCCCTAATCCTTCAACCTGAATAAAAACGATGTTAGGTTTAGTTGCAGAATCAATATTAAAATAATTCCCTAAAACATCCTCTGTACTATCTGCTCTTAGAAACGGATATTTATTATCTAAATATTTGAATCGTTTAAAACCAGATCCTGATTCATCATCTTCCAAGTAATTGATAGCATAAATATCAATTTCAGGCTCTGAATCGATAAAATAATTAGTTGCTTTTTCTGTAAAGAAAGCAGCTTTGTTTACCGCGAGATTATATGAAAATTCAGATTTAAAAGTTGTGGACGCAGGCAAAGCAGAAACTCCATTATAGCTTAATAAAATACCCAATATCAAAATCACAATTCCATATTGCGGCTTGATCAGTTCTTTTTTGTTTACAAATGAAAGTATCAACCAGAATAATCCCAGAACCAACAGAATACCCAAAACAGACATGATATCTATAGTTGGTGCGCCTGCAACGGTGGTTTTAATATCATCGGTAGAATAACCAAATAAATCTGCCCCAAGCGGTACAAGGGCAACTGAGAAATATTTGATGAGCATAAAATAAACCAAAATAAATACGCTGGCTATAACTCCAAATGTCCAGAAACCTGCTTTTTTTACGCTTGTTCCAAAAAAAACAATTACAAAAGGGATCAATAAAAAAGGGATTATTTTTACAAAGAATAACATATCATACAAATATGCTTCGCCAATAACCTTGCTCACATCGGCTGGCAAACTGTTATGACTAATCAAATAAATTAGCTCAAAGCCTCTGATTAAAAACAAAGCAAGCAACAGTGCCATGCTCAGATTAATAAAAAGCGTGACACATTTTTTGAGTTTGTTAAAAAACGGATATTCCGGCTCCTCAAAATATTCTTGTTCCATATTATGCGGCTTGTTTAGTTTTTGATTTAAAACCTGTTCGGGTCATGGTTCCCCATGCTTTTTTACCAGTCAATTTATCTATGTTTCCACGGATGGACCAGTAAACGGTTAAAGGATGGTACATAATTGGTTCTAAAAGTGCCATTCCTAAAAGTTTAAAAAGATCACGTCCTTTGGTGTATTGCTGATACGACATTTCTTCGAAAAGCACAGCGATAGTTGATAATGTTATAGCAAAGAAATAAACCATTAAAAATAATATCAGTGAAAACTCCCAGTTGATGTATCCGAAAGCCGCTAATCCTACAAAAGCCAGTATTCCCAAGCATTCCAGAATCGGCGCAAGCCATTCAAAGAAAAACCAATACGGATAACTTAAAAGTCCCAGAAATCCGTAACGTGGATTAAAAAATAAATCTCGGTGAATCCACAATACTTCCATGGTTCCGCGGGTCCAGCGATTACGTTGTCTGCCTAAAATTTTAACATCTGACGGAGATTCTGTCCAGCATAAAGGATCCGGAGTATAAACAATCCGATATTTTAAATCATGATCATGCATATATCTGCGCATCCGCACAACCAGCTCCATGTCTTCTCCAACTGTATCGTGATTATAACCACCGGCTTTGATTACAATATCTTTATCAAAAAGCCCCATCGCACCAGAAATTAGCAATAAGCCGTTTAACCGACTCCAGGCCATTCTTCCCATTAAAAATGCTCTGATATATTCCAGAACCTGGAATCTTGGAATTAATTTATCCGGCATGTTTACGTTAATCAGCCGGCCATCTCTTACTTCGCAGGAGTTGGCAATACGAACCACACCGCCTGTTGCAATAACACGTTTACCTTCATCTAAAAATGGTTTCACCATTTTCAAAATAGCATCCTGCTCCACAATGCAGTCTACATCAATACATAAAATCAGATCTTTACCGGAGACGTTAATTCCCATATTCAAAGCATCAGACTTTCCGCCATTATCTTTATCAACTATAGTTAAACGTGAAAATGCAGGATTTTTAGATTTATATATTCCGCGAAGTGGTTTTGTTTTTATTTGTTGATTTAAAGCGAATTTTACTTTTTCTAATCCAAAATATTCAATCAATAAAGGCATTGAATTATCAGAACTTCCATCGTTAATAATAATAACCTCAAAATTGCTGTAATGCAGAGAAAGTAATGATCTGACATTGTCTATTATGGATGCTTCTTCATTAAAAGCTGGTGCTAAGATGGAAACCGAAGGTGCATTTGGAGATACGAGAATAGCTTTATAATCTACATAACTGTTTTTACGCAGGTATGATTTCATTTCTACCGCCGACAAAAACGTTAGAAACATATATGAAAACATAACAATCAATGCATAATAGAAAATCGCGTTGCTTAAAAACTGCTCAAAAAAACTATAATATAAAGCCATTAATTTTTAATTCTATCGTCTAAAACATGTTCTACCATCGATCTATTTTGCAAAGCAGATTCTCTGTATATATCAGATAATAATGAAAGACCGACTTCTCCGTGAAGCTTTATGGCTCTTAAACCAGCCATTCTAATCTTGTATTCTTCTGAGTAAGCTCTAGATTTTAAAAAATCCAGATAAGTACCTGAAGCGATGCGACCAATGGCTTCGATTACCTTTAATTTTATCTCTAATGGCTGATTGTAATACATTTCGAATAAACTTTCTTCAACCATTTCGGCTTCCATTTTACCAATATTTTCAATGGCCTTTGCCCTGATTTTTAAATTAGCATGCTTGAACAGTAAAACCATATCGGGAATTGCTTCCCATTGCTGATAATGATTTACCAGTTTTAAGCAAAGCATAACCACCGTATCATTTTTAGAACTCAGCCATTTTGCAAATGACGGGATCTGAATATTCTTGGTTTTAGTAATAACTTCGAACAAAACCAGCTGATGCCAGTCCAGAATACGCTCCCGTGCACGATCCAGAAACCGGAAGGGATTATCGTCGCTTAACTTAACAAATGCCGCCTGAGCTTCCATTCTAAGCTGGGCATTATCTTCATCGGTAAACTTTAAAATTGTTTCAGCTTCAGACCGAAGGTTTAACTGAGTAATTTCCCTGATTGCCTTTATTTTTTTTTCCCAGTGATTACTTTTCAAGTCTTTTTTCGCCTGCTTATCCAGCTTTAGACTGAGATATAATCCTTTTAAAACATCTGCGGTTTTTCCGGTGAAATTGCTGTGGTAATTCAATATTTCAACGGTTAACATATTTTTAATAAAAGGACGATATAAGGGAAGCTTTTTAAATGCAGGTAAAAAATGCTGAACAATGGCATCAGTATCACTTTCATCTTCGTAAATAATAATCTCAGTCAGCAAATTTGAAATTTGATCATACCATTTGCTTTTAACTTTTTTATTGAAATTCTGATTAACCCGCCGAACGGAAATATATAGGTAAAGCTCTATAAATACTATCGTGCAGAACAAAATAATAATTAATGCAGACCTGATATTTGAGGGCAAATAAGGCAGACGGACTAAAAATAAATCTTTAAGGTATTCTAAAATTGAAGAATAAGAGCTGTACATCTAATTATGAGAAACTAAAAAGCATTTTGTTTAATGTGCTTGCGAACACGAATAGTTAGCTCGCTTAAATTAAATGGCTTTGTTATAAAATCGTCGGCTCCTAATTCGAAAGACTCGAGAACAGTATTTTCCAGACCTACTGCTGATAACATAATTACGGGAGTATCCTTTGTCCGGGGATCTCCTTTTACCTTACTTACAATTTCTAAACCACCAACAAACGGCAGCATGATATCGGTAATTATTAAATCAAACTGTTGGGATTCTATCATCTGAATTGCTATTGCGCCATCTGCAGCAGTTTGCACTTCATATCCATCTTTGCGCAATCGGAATTCAACTGCCTTAAGCATTAAAAGTTCATCTTCAATTACAAGAATTTTTGAGCTCATATATATTTCCGTTAACCAGATAATTCAAACAGGAATTATTTTTTTAATTCTGTTAACTCACTTATACGCAAAACATAGAATTTTAGGTTTAAAAATTTTTCAAATACTATTAACAATAAAACACTTACAATAAATTAATTTTTACGCAAAAAAATATGCATTAACGGAAATTTAAATGAGTTAACTGAAAAATTAAACAATTTTTTTCGCTAAAATTAATAAAGTAATTTAGGTTTTACTAATGAAGTAAAAAGATTTT
The DNA here is from genome assembly GCA_038204935.1 of Sphingobacteriales bacterium. Classification (GTDB taxonomy): domain Bacteria; phylum Bacteroidota; class Bacteroidia; order Sphingobacteriales; family Sphingobacteriaceae; genus Daejeonella. The sequence continues at coordinate 5,262 of JBBRCI010000123.1, forward strand.
GCGAAGAATAATCAGAAATACAGTCTGGCTATTTTGCCTTTTGATCCGGTTAATAAAACGAGCTTACCTTTTTTTGCTTTTCTGACTGCATTAAATCCTTCCGGAGAAATATTTTTCCAGGTTAAGCCGCCATCATAAGAAATATCTGTACCGGATGTGCCGGTAGCAACCAGTATTTTCTTTGATATATGCTCAACTGCAGATCGATAACCAAATGGATTGATTTCGGTTTGCAACCAAGTTTTTCCGCCATTATTGGTCAGCACACAATTATTTGCCCGCAAAGTATCCTTAAGATAATCTCCACCAACAGCAATCCCCTTGTTTTTGCAGTAAAAAGAGATTGAAAAAGGTCCGGTCGAACTTTCACCTTGAATGATATCACATTTATTGGCTGTCCAACTCTTCCCAAAATCAGATGAATAAAACAATCTGGATTGCTTTCCGCCTGTAGCTATATAAACTTTCCCATTTTTCAGGGTGCGGATTGCCGTTCCACTGGCCGCAAAACTTGCCTCACCTTCCATTAAGGGAATAGTATTATTAGAACTTATATTTTGCCAGCTTTCGCCGCCATCTTTGGTTTCCAAAAGCTGCATTTTATTGGCAATCGGATCGCCGTATATTATCCCCCTTTTTTCATTCCAAAAATCCATTCCATCCAGAAAAATCTCTTCCGAATTATTTCTGTAAACTTCTTTCCAGGATTTGCCGCCGTCAATTGTTTTTAAAATTACTGCAGGTGTTCCGGCACTAACTATTATTGCTTTCGAATCAGAAAATGCCTCAATATCTCTAAAATCTAG
>JBBRCI010000124.1:0-6043 GCA_038204935.1 Sphingobacteriales bacterium
GAACCTGCCGAATAAGGCTGCGTCATACTCAGGTATTCGGCATTACTGTAGCCTTCATTTTTCTGGTAACCCGATGCCCGGTTTTTGATGATCTCTTTCTGACTTCCATATTGAGAAGATTTCATTCCCAGCGGAGCGAAAATGTTTTCCTCTACAAACTGCTCGTAAGTTTTTCCGGAAACCTTTTCAATAATAAAGCCTAAAAGAATATAACCCGAATTTGAGTAGCTATATTTTTCTCCCGGAAGAAAATCCAAGGGTTCATTTTTGAAAATATCTATTACTTCCAGGGGCGTAAGATCTTTTCGCCACAATGGCATCCAGCTAGCCATTGAAGTATAACTTTTTACGCCGGATGTATGCGTGAGTAATTGATGAATACTGATCTTTTGTCCATGCGTGGGATAATCGGGAATATATTTAGTGATTTCATCATCCAATTTTAATTTGCCCTGTTCCATTAGCATCAAAATTGAAACTGCCGTAAACTGTTTTGTTACAGAGCCAATTTCAAAAACCATGTCCGGCTGCATCTTCACATTCAGTTCTAAATTGGCCATGCCAAAGCCTTTCTTATAAATAATTTTGCCATTTACAGCAACTAATGCTGATGCTCCCGGTTGCCCGGCAGGAAATTCCTGCGATAGCATTTCATCAAATTGCTTGTCAAATTGCTGTGCCCAACAAATTGAGCTTGATAATAAAAGGAATAGAAATAAGGGGAATAGTTTTTTGAGAGAGTTGGTCATAAGTTTTGGGTTTGAGTGGTTTCTATGCTTTTGAGACTGCTCAAATGTGATTGATGTTACAGGGAATTATAAGATATAAAAGTGGAAGCTTGATTCAATTTGCGAAAGCTAATGGGTTATATTTTATATTTCACCACAGATTGACACGGATTTTCTAAGATTTTTTCTGTGTCAATCAGAGTTTATCTATGGTAAGTATATTTAACATTATAATCCTGTTAATTCCTTTTTTCATATCCTGAACATTAAAGTTGAGCAACAGCCCCAGCTTTAGTCCGGATAGTTTCAAATAGGTCATTACTAGTGCTTTGTACAGGAGCAATTTCATCAACTGATTTAAGCTTAAGAATTATATGTCGATTCACCAATATATCAATTCGATAGCCTGCTTCTAATTTGATTTCATCATAAACCACCGGAAGAGCAATTTGTCTTTCAGCCTCCAAACCTGCTTTTAGCAATTCGTACTTCAGGCAAACTTCATAAGTAGATTCCAAAAGTCCGGGACCTAATTCTTTATGTACCTTATAGACACAACCTATAATTTTATATGATAAATCATTCAATTCCATCTGTGTTAATCTGAGTTATCTGTGGTGTATTAATCAAATTTATTCTACTAAATCATTCAATTCCATCTGCGCTAATCAGAGTTATCTGTGGTGAATTGAATTGTACGTTGATTGATCAATTCTTTATAGGCCGTTCGATGATTTTCTTTTAAAAAGGATACATCGATTAGTCTAATAGCTTCCGGAAGCCATTTTCCCAACCTCTTATAGACTGCGTTAATTTGTTTATTATTGAGGTTTAAAATTCCGGCAAATTGGTCGAAATAACTTTTGTTGAAATTCATTTTTTTCCCTCCAAATAACAAGGCCATATCTTCTTTATCATTTGGTAAAATCATTTTAACATTTAGGAGATCATATGCAGGCGAAAGGGTCCAGCCGATATTGGATAGCCACATGGAAAAATTTTTCAGGTGCATATCGTTATTACCAATCACATAATTAAATACTGTTAACTCAAAAAACCTTAGCTTATCCAGTAAGGTATTTGCAGATAGATTGCCAATAGTTTTGCCTAGGATTTCCATTGTACCTTTGTACTTATCTTCTAACTCAAGAATTTGAAGAAAATCAATCATATGATTTTTTGATCCATCTTGATTACGGTCAATGCGTCTGGTTATATAACACAATTCACCAGAAGCCAATCGAATCATATTGACCGGCACAATATCTATTTTAAACAAGGCAGCCAACTTCATAGAAATATGTTCGTTCTCCGGCATTTGTGAGTATTGAGCATTTTGAGGCTTCAAAATATAATTACCTTCTAATGCGTTCATAATGGTTAAGCGACCTTGATGCCCGTTTTTTAATTCAGTTTTAATCCATCCTAAGGATAATTTTGGTTGTACCCCGGGTACTGTTATGGACAACTCTGCGGCCTCCTTTGCCAATTGTTCCATCTCTGATAATCGATATGGTAAGATCGGAGCATGTGTAGTTCCAAAGAATGCTTTGTTGCATTGAGGGTGATAATCTCCTTCATACCTTGCATCCAGCTCTTTATAACAATACAAGCAATTACTCATTCTTCTGCTCTTCTAAAGGGTGAACACTTACGGCACCAATGGAATTTTGACAACATGCCAGCAGTAGCCCCATTCGATCATTTTTGTTTATTTTCCAGCTTTCAGCCGCAATATTTAGTAGCCAACCTTCCGGAATTAAGCCATCAAAAAATGGAAATAGCCTTTTGTTTCTATACTGCAGCTGAGATAAAGGCATTTGAAAAGTAATAAATTGATTGGGGTATTTTTGACTATATAAGTCGTCATACACATATATATATTCTCCATTGTCCTCCTCTGTTAATAAACCCGCTAACTCGTTATTATATTTCACTATTCCTTGTCGCATCATTCTCGTTTTTTGGTACCAAAATATGTCCAAACATGTGTAATACCTGATTAACCTTTGATAAGCTTAAGTTTTCTTTACCTTGTTCAATCTTTCTAATTACTGTTAAGGCAACTCCAGCTTTCTCAGCAAACTCTTCCTGAGTTAAGCATAAGTGTTTTCTTCTATCTTTTACAAATTCGGACAACTGATTCATTCTATATGTATTTGCATATAAAATTAATAAAAATTTTCATATTATATGTTTATGCATATAAAATGCGTGAAAAACGTCTATTTATATGCTTTTAAATATAATTGTAATATTGATTTAACTTTCCTTAGATTTCAAACTATTACTTCTTCCCAGCGTGTATTGTGTGAGCAAGGCTTAAAAAATTCTCCAACACACAGTAATACTCAAAGATTTGATCTTGTGCTATACCCATGCCATATCTCCACTCCTTTGTAGTGGCACAACGACAATGTTTCTTCCAAAAAGGTTGTTCGCCCAATTTTCAGCACCCCATTATTTGACATAGAAAGCCTGGTTGGCAATCACACAGTCAAAGATTTTTTAATTAAATTTAAAAAATTAATGAATTAAAACAGAATAGTTCTCATTGGTCTGAAGTACTATTAACTGAAAATGCTGTTGATGATTTCGGTTGTTAAGGGTTTAGATAAAAAGCCTTTTACCAGCGGATTTGTTTCGGCTTTTTCCCTGTCTCTTTCGTCGATAGATGAAGAGAGAATATAAATAATAAACTGTTGCTTTATTTCCGGCGAAAATTCTTTAAATATGTCTAAGAAATCCCAACCTGTAAGAACCGGCATATTGATGTCGAGGAAAAGTACTGTGGATATGTTAGATTCTGAAGCGCTATAAGACTCATTTATAAACTGAAGCGCAAGTTCCGGTTTGATAAATGTTTTAATATCTACCGTGGGAGAAAACCTGCGCAAACCAAGTTCGCAAAGCATATTGTTCAGACTATCGTCGTCAACAACCATAAAACGTTCAGGTATTTTCATAAATGAGAGTGTTTATCTAGTAATTGTTTATTTAAAGAATAGAAGAGATGTATGTAAGAAACGTAAAGGTCTGGACGCAGATAATGTTTTATTATTTTATTACCTGTCAAGCAATTGACCAAAACTTCAGCATGAGGAATTTTTAATCACCAAGCTCAAATTCAATCGTAAATTCTGTTCCTTTATCCACTTCGCTGCTTACTGAAATTCTACCTCCTAATGTTTCTACTTGTGTTTTCACCATATACAATCCCATTCCCTTTCCTTCTGTATTTAAATGGAAACGCTTGTACAAGCCAAAAATCTGGTCGCCTTTTTTTAAGAGGTTTATACCACTTCCATTGTCTTTGAAAGTAATGAATAGTTTATCCTGACTGATGTGAGATCCTATTTCGATTAATGGATCTATATCAGGTCGGCGATACTTTATACTGTTTGATATTAGATTGTAAAATATGCTGTGCATATAACTTTTGATTGTGTTAAAGTTATCTAAATCAGTAAAATCTGTCACAATATTTACTCTTTCTTTTTGTATAAGATCATTAATACTTAATTTAATATTTTGTACCAACTCAGAAAGTATTACCAGTTCTTTCCGTTCGGTAATCTCCCTTTTTGTCTGAAGAATTATGTTAAGATCTGCAATTACATTTTCAAGACGTTTTGCATCCGAACTGAGCGCTTCTCCTAATATTTTTTTTGTTTCTGCACTATGTGTTTCGTCTTTAAATTCCTCAGTCAGACCAATAATATTTGCTACCGGAGATCGGAGGTTGTGCGATATGATATAGGAGAACTGTTCAAGATCTTTATTGCGCTGAACTATATCGGAAACCATTTTGGATCGTTCGTTCTCTGCTCTCCTTTCTTCCGTCAGGTCTCTCAAAATTCCATATATATAAATAGGATTGCCCATGGAATCAAATTCGAACTTCCATTCGGAAGATGCGTATCCTGTTTCCCCATTTTTTCTTGTGAAGCGAAAATGATAGGATGAATCAGCATGATTGGAGAAAGCCGCTTCCATTGCGCTGACAGCCACTGCCCTGTCGTCGGACTGAACAAATGACAGGAAAGCTTCATCAGAGGGTATTACATCCTCATTTATTCCTAAAATTCTATAAAATTCATCAGACCAGCTACGTTCATTGGCTAACATATCTACTTCCCAACTACCTACCTGGGCAATATGCTGTGCTGCTTTTAATTTTGATTCACTTCTTATTACTTTGTCTGCTACTTTTTTACTTTCTGTAATATCCTGGAAACTTCCATGTATCCTTATACACTTCCCATTTAAAAATTCTCCTTCACCGATAGTACGCACCCATTTATGATTCCCTTTAAAAGTGATTATCTGCAATTCTTCATCCCATGGAATGCCATTTTCTATACATTCCTGTACTTTTTGGCTAATTGTATCTCTATATATACCTTCTTTAAAATAACTTATTCCCACATCTAAGAGCGGAACATAATCTTTATCCACTTCACGTATTTCCTTTGTAATATCAGACCAAAATACGGTTCCTTTTACGACATCAATTTCCCAGCTGCCAATTGCTGCCAGCCTGTTCGTTTTCTCTAATAGTCCTTCCAAATTCTTTAATTCAGTAATATCAGAGGAAATTCCAATTATACCGGTTAATTTATTGTCCTCATCATAAATTGGAGAATTTGTAACCAGGGCAGAAAAATTAGTTCCATCCTTTTTCCGCAATTTAATTTCTCCCGACCATGATCGTCCTTTTTTTAGCTCTTCCATTATCTGGATAGCCTCTTCATGGCTGGCCTCAGAAGGTATTAGATCAACTATATAATGTCCTAAAGCTTCGTCTTTTGTCCACCCATAAATATTTTCTGCTGCGCGGTTCCAATAATTCACAATACCATTTAAATCTGTTGCTATGGCCGCCTGCCCAATTGTATTTAATAGGTTAGCTTTGAATCTAATTTCTTCATCTGCTTTTTTTCGCTCAGTAACATCCCTGAAATTGGCAACTAGGGCATTAATACCTTCGGTTTCAAGAAAATTAGTCAGGGTACCTTCCACCCAAATATAGGTTCCATCTTTTTTCCTGCCGCGTATTAAAGGACATGGCATGGGTACGGCAAGATGCCTCATTACTTTCATTACGAACTCCTGCATTATTTGGGCATCATCAGGATGAACAATATCGGCTATGTTTGTGCTTAAACATTCTTTGTACGCGTATCCAAATTTCTTCGATACGGCCGGGCTTGCATAAATTGTTTTTCCTGTTGAGTTCATTATGATGATCATGTCATCACTGTTCTCAATCACTCCCTTAAAAAACTTCTCGCTTTTTTCTATTTTTTTCTTCG
>JBBRCI010000125.1:0-5945 GCA_038204935.1 Sphingobacteriales bacterium
GAGAGAATGAATAACTGCCGCGGCTTCTTTTATTTGCTACAAAGTCACAATTGAGGCAAAACCTTCACAACCGCAAATAAAAACAGGCCGAAAGAAAGCGTATTTGAAAACATTACTGTGGCTAAATTACCATTTCATTCCCTAGCGACGAACTAATGCATATAGCTATGGCTAGACTACAAACTAAAAACTGCAAACTCCGATTTATCACTCTTCCACCGGTCTCACAGGAATTGGCGTTAAGAAAGGTTTCAAAAATGCCCGCAGAAACGATCATAAATCTCTGCAAGAAAGCAATTCGGAGAAGTGTTGTAAAAGCTTTCAATTAATATTGTGCATAAACACGGCTCGAATTGCAGTAGGCATTTTTGAAAGCTTTTAGCCAATAACTGTGCAGCCTTTCAGTTACTCATTTCTTGTTTAAATTTTTAATTGTATTCGTGGTCTCGCTAACGCTCGGCATTTGAATACTTTTTGTTTCAAGACAAAAAGTATTTGGCAGCCGCCGCTATAAGGCGGACAGACTTTCAACAAATTCTTACTTTAACTTTTTGCAGCAAGTTTAAAATCAAATAAAAGTTTGTGAATTATTTTTTTTTGTCGCCTTCCGCGGGAATTACTTTTTTTCTGCAGCGGAAAGAAAGTATGCATGCCGACCAAAGGGAGACCATGAACACCAAAAAAACAACTAAAAAGAGTGAATAACAACGCCGCGGCTTATTTTATTTGCTACAATGGCTGAGCGAAGGCTAAACCATCACAACCGCAAATAAAAACAGGCCGAAAGAAGCCTATTTGAAAACATTACGATAACTAAATTACCAATTCATTACTAACGATGGACTAATGCATATTGCTATAGCTAGGCTGCAAACTAAAAATTTTTCAGATGAGGATGGAAATCATAATGAAATTCATGGGCCGATCTATGTGGAATAATCTCTTTACCGGAAACGGCGATACGACAAAAGTAAATATTGAATTATCATTTGACGATTTAAAAAACCTGGAACTATTGGTGAGTATGGGCTTTAAAGGTGGATTTGAAATGGGACTCAATAACCTGGATGATTATTTAAGCAAGCAACTAGAGAAAAGTTAAATCTTCACTACAAAATTATTTCATGGATTTCATGTAAATTGGGCTCCAACAAAAATCAAAACTACATGAGATCCTTTCTTTTTCTGGCCTTATTATTTAGCTCTGTTCTGGCATTTTCTCAGCAGAAAAAAGCAGCAAAACCAGTCGAATCAAAGCCATTTGTTCTGGGATTAATTGAAGAGATCAATTCCAAAGAACTTGGCGAAAAAAGGCTACTGAATATTTATCTCCCGGAAGGATATGATCAAAACGATACGACCAGATATCCGGTAGTTTATTTGCTGGATGGTTCTGCGGATGAGGATTTTATACATGTAGTTGGACTGTATCAGTTCAATAATTTTTCCTGGATAAACCGGGTTCCCAAATCCATCATTGTGGGCATTGCCAATATAGATCGCAAGCGTGATTTTACTTATCCAACCTCCATCGCTGCAGATCAGAAAAGATATCCGACAGCGGGAAAATCTGAAAATTTCATTCGCTTTATGGAGAAAGAATTGCAGCCGTATATTCAGAATAAATTCAAAACCAATTCATCTAAAACCCTGATCGGGCAATCATTGGCAGGTTTATTGGCGACAGAAGTTTTTTTGAAAAAACCTGAACTGTTTAATGAATATATTATCATTAGTCCGAGTTTATGGTGGGATGATGCTTCACTTTTAAATATAGATCCCGCCAAAATCAGCGAAAGCATAAAAAATCCTACCAAAGTTTATGTTGGAGTAGGTAAAGAAGGTTTAGGTCCTTCGGATATTCCACACGTAATGGAAGTAGATGCGAATTTGCTGGTCGAAAAATTGAAGAATTTAAAGAACAATAAACTGAAAGTTTATTTTGATTATCTGCCGGAAGAAGATCACGCAACCATTACACATCAGGCCATTTTTAATGCTTTGCGGATTTTAAATCCGGTTAAGGCAGATTGATTCTCAAGGAATAGTTTGAACCTTAAATTTTTTAATACCTTTTTAAAAATTTACTCATAAATTGTAGAATGAGGAAGTTCTTATTGATTTGTATTGCCTGCTGCGTATTTTTGCCGGGCTTTTCGCAAACGCTAAAAAGCGATAGTGCTCTAAAAGTTTTAAACCTGAAGCAGGATAGCGTTTTGAGGGCAAATAAGTTTACAAAAGAAAAGAAACTTGCAGATGAGCTGAAGCAAGATTCAATTTCAATCCGAAAAGAATACGCCAGCAAATTAAATGCTGAAAAGCTAAAACCTCTTGTTATTTTTCCCCTGATCAATGCGGGCCCGCAATCGGGTGTTATACCGATAAGTTTTGCCACAGAAAAACCAGATCCGAATATTAAATATAAACTTATGTTTGAATTGGTGAGTAAAAACCCTGATTCCTTAATGAACGAAATAGACGGGGGTTTGGTGGAAATTGCACGAGTTATAAACCTTCACTATGCTTCGGGCGTTCCAGTTAAAAATATAATTCCGTTAATTGTAGTTCACGGTCCCGCATTGGCAGCAATTTCAACTAATAAATATTACAACGACAATTTTAAAATTGACAATCCCAATCTAAAGGTAATCGAAGACTTATCGAAATTAGGGGGCAAATTTATCGCATGCGGCCAAGCTATGGCATTTTTTGAATTTAAGCAGGATGAGCTTTTACCATTAGTTAAAGTATCTTTAACGGCACAAACCGTTTTGTCATCATACAGATTTAAAGGGTATATAAAATATTGGTAAAAATAGATGCTGAAACAAAAAGAATGCGACGGGTACTGCCCATTATAGTTCTTTCTCAATTTTTATGTACTTCATTATGGTTTGCGGGCAATGCAGTATTGCCCGATCTGATCAATCAGTTACATTTAGAAATCGGGTTTTTGGCAAATTTAACCAGCGCCGTTCAGTTTGGTTTTATTGCAGGCACATTGGTATTTGCAATTTTTACTATTTCAGACAGTTTTTCGCCCTCAAAAGTTTTCTTTTTTAGCTCTGTAATAGCAGCTGTTTTTAACCTTGCCCTTATATTTGAAACAGTAAATTCCCCGGCGCTTTTGTTTTTTCGGTTTTTAACCGGATTTTTCCTTGCGGGAATTTATCCTGTCGGGATGAAAATAGCTTCAGATTATTACGCAAAAGGTTTGGGTAAATCTTTGGGCTTTTTAGTTGGTGCTTTGGTATTGGGCACTGCATTTCCGCATTTGTTAAAAAGTTTAACAGCTCAGTTTCCCTGGAAATACGTGATAATTTCTACCTCTTCACTTTCTGTTTTAGGCGGATCGATCATTTATTTTTTTGTGCCCGACGGCCCCTTCCACAAACAAGGTCAAAAGCTAAAATGGAACACGTTCTTTAACAGTTTCCGTAACCGGGAATTTAAATCCGCCGCATTTGGTTATTTCGGACATATGTGGGAATTGTATGCTTTCTGGGCATTTGTTCCGGTCATGCTCCTGACTTATAAAAATGCAAATCCTTCTGTTCAGTTAAATGTCCCTCTTTTTTCTTTCCTGATTATTGCTTCCGGAGGTTTTGCCTGTGCTTTAAATGGTATTCTTTCGGGAATATTTAAAGCAAAAAAAATCGCGACTATTTCCTTAATGTTTTCCGGACTTTGCTGTATACTTTCTCCTATATTTCTAAATTCAGTTTCGCAAACAGTTTTCCTGTTATTTTTATTTTTCTGGGGAATGGTAGTAGTTGCAGATTCGCCATTATTTTCAACTCTTGTGGCACAGAACGCCCCGCCAGAATCCAGAGGAACATCCCTAACCATTGTTAATTGCATTGGCTTTTCTATTACTATAATCAGCATTCAGGTGATTAATGCTTTTTCGAATCCGGTAAATTCGAAATATATTTATTTGCTATTGGCTATCGGCCCAGTTTTAGGCGTTGCGGCTTTGCTGGATAATAAGTCTGTTAAAAGGCTGAAAATTCCAATTTCTGCTCAGCAGATTTAATATTATTCCTTAACTTGATTATATGCAAAAGACAGTCACTTTCCTGATGTTTGTCGGCGATAAATGCGGCAAGGCAGAAGAAGCTATGAAGTTTTACACTTCGCTTTTTAAAAACTCTGATATAAAAAGTATTCACCATTTTAAAAAAGATGAACCCGGCGGTAGAGAAGGGTTTATTAAGCAAGGCTATTTCACGCTCGACGGCCTGGAATATATGGCAATTGACAGCCCGATGGAACATAAATTTTCCTTTAATCCGTCCATTTCCATTTTTGTGAATTGCGATGACGATAAAGAATTTGAAAAGCTGTACCACAAACTTTCTGAGAACGGAGAAATTATGATGCCTCCCGGTGATTATGGTTTTAGTAAGAAATTTGCCTGGCTATCAGATCGTTTCGGAATTTCCTGGCAATTGAATTATTAATAATTCTAAAACGCGGTCATGAATACAAAATCTCTCAACCTAAATGCGGAGGTTAGTGAGTTTTTAGATGAACTCAAACATCCTTTGCGGGAAGAAATTGAAATCCTGAGAAATGATATTTTAAAAGCGAATTCTTCAATCAACGAAAATATTAAATGGAACGGACCAAATTATTCGGTAGAAGGTAAAGACCGCATCACGATGAAAATTCAGCCGCCCAGACAGATCCAGTTGATATTTCATCAGGGTGCCAAAGTTAAAGCGGCAACAACCGAAAGATTAATTGATGATCATTCCGGATTATTAGTCTGGAGAACTAATGATCGGGCTGTTTTATCATTCGCAAACATGGAAGATTTACTTTCTAAAAGGGAACATCTAAAAACTCTAATTAACGACTGGATTCATGCCGGCTAAGACATTTAATAAGCTTGTAAAAATCATTTGTTGCTACACTATAAAATCTGTTTCAAATTCACCGGCAAATCCTATTTTCGGATTTAATTATCCTGCTTTATTTGCCCTATGTTAAAACTCCTCAGAACCGATTCAACTAATTCCGACTTTATCGAACTGGTAAAAGAACTGGATGCAGATCTTGCTTTTCGCGATGGTGATGATCATGCGTATTACGCACAGTTTAATAAAATCCAGAACATCAAATATTGTTTTCTTGCTTATCAGGATGAAAAACCAGTAAGCTGCGGAGCCATTAAAGAATTTGATTCCGAAAGCATTGAAGTAAAACGCATGTACACCCGCCCGGAATGGAGAGGACAGGGCATGGCCTCTAAAATTCTTCAGGAACTCCAAACCTGGACCGCCGAACTGGGCTATAAAAAATGCGTTCTGGAAACCGGAAAAAACCAACCTGAAACTATTGCGCTATACCTCAAATCCGGCTTTCAAATCATCCCCAATTACGGGCAATATGCCGGAGTGGAGAACAGTGTTTGTTTTGAGAAAAGGGTAGGAGATGAATAATTCTTTGTTGCTTTTTGGGTAAATTTTACCGTTCAATAGAAAATAGGTACCTAATTATTTTCAATTATTGAATTTCGAAGGGTTGAAAGACTCAATTGCAAATCGTTTAAACAGAAACATTTCTAATCTCGCATCAACATTGAATGTTGGAGATGACAAATTGTCAATGATGCGTGCTTTAATCGTCCGCGTTTTAAACGCGGATGCAAGAGAATAGCGTTTTATCGCGATTAGCTTAGATTCAAAATGGATATCTTAAAACGATTGATAAATTGTAGAATTTATAAAAATCCCAAATTTACCAGTGCATTAAAAATGCAGTTCTCAACCATCCTCGTTAAAAACGAAGACGATTGGAACAATTTGTTGAAGCAACAATATTTAATTAGTTTCAATTATAATCTTATAAAAAGCCTTTGTATGAAGTATAAATATTTTTTCATTGTTTTCTCTCTATTCTATTTTATTAATACTGCTTCCGCACAAACAGGACCATGG
>JBBRCI010000126.1:0-5686 GCA_038204935.1 Sphingobacteriales bacterium
GGAAATTCAGGGTTTATACTTCCAAGAAATCTTTTGATGAAAATGAGCGAATCACCCTGAATGCCGAATTATACAATGATTCTTATGAATTGGTAAATTCTCCTGATGTTAAAATTCAGCTTAAAAATAATTCAGGAAATGCTTTTAGTTACTTATTCAGCAGAAATGCAAATGCGTATATTTTAGATGCGGGCACTTTGCCTTCCGGCGAATATTCCTATCAGGCAAATACAGTATTGGGTTCTAAAAAATATTCTGCAGGCGGACAATTTGTGATCACACAGCAACAGGTAGAATTTCAGCAAACTACGGCCAATCACCAGCTTTTATATTCTCTTGCCAAACAAAGCGGCGGCAAAATGCTTCAGCCGGATGAATTAGAGCAATTGCCAAGTTTGTTGAAAGAGAATGAAAATGTGAAGACAATTTCTTACGAAGGGAAAAAATATGAAGAACTGATCAATTTAAAAATCATCTTCTTTTTAATTATGGGATTATTAAGTCTTGAATGGTTCTCGCGGAAGCGAAACGGTGAGATCTAAAAAAGAGATTTGCTTTTTTTAGGTTCTTCTTTTATGATCACAAAAATATCTTCGTTTTCTTTTTTCATCAGATATTTCTCGCGGGCAAATTTCTCTAGCTTTTGTTTGTTGGTACTTAACTCGTCCAGATCTTGTGTTGCTTTTTGAGTTTCTTTCGTGTAAAACTCTTTTTCTGCCTGTAATTTATTAACCTGAGAACGGTAATCGTATTGCGACATCAAATCATTTCGGTCAAAAAACAGCATCCAAACGATAAAGGCTACCGTTACCAGGAAGTATTTGTTTTTAAACGTGCCGAATAATTTGTTCATCTATACAAATAAAGTAAAAACATCCGGGTTTTTGATATTTCCGGATGTTTTTAAATATTAACATTTCTTACTAAAATCTGATACCCAGTTTCCCGAAAAAATACGTCCCGTTGAAACCCATCTGTACCGGCTCGTAAATTCCTCCCGATTCGCTGTTGAATGCATCGGATTCATTTGGCAGAACATTAAATAAATTGCTTGCGCCTAAAGTCAGGTTGAAATGATTGTTCAGGTCATATCCGAATGTTAAATCTGTTGTGATTTTAGGATCATATTGATCGTAATTAGAAAGGTCATAATTATAATCCAAAAGCTGCAGTCTGTCAAAACGGACAAATCTAAGATTTGCGTTAAATTTAGTATAGTGGTAATCAAAGGTTAAGTTCATTTTGCTTTTAGGTGCCGAAGCAATTAAAAAAGCTTTCTCGCGGTCATCAAAATAGACATCTTCACGACCCGCAAGTATGGTTGATGTTTTGATCTGTCCGGATTTTAATTTATTAAAATTGGCGGCATAAGAAATTGCAATATTGTGTCCTGAATAATTTTGCGACCAGGTTGCTACAGCATCTACGCCATATGTTTTGGTATCTAAAGCATTGGTAAAGAATTTCACTTTTGAAACATTAAACTGATCAAAAGTGGAAGCAAGTTCAGGAGCGTTATCTCTGCTAAAATCTCCTGTCAAAACAATCCTATCTTTTATTTTAACATAATAACCATCAATGGTAAAGGTTATATTGTTTGTTGGTCTGGAAGTAAAACCTAAACTTGCGTTTACGGTTTTTTCTTGTTTTAATGGATTAACGCCCAGGCTTTGAGTAATCGGGCTGTTATTTTTTGCAAGTAAAACTTCTTCCGGCTGACCGCCGACAACATTAGTATAAGAAGTATTGAAAAATGCCTGCGCCAAAGAAGGAGCTCTGAATCCGGAGCTCACAGAACCACGAACAGTAAAGGCAGGAGTAAATTCATAACGTGTTGCAAATTTACCGTTAAGCGTATTGCCGAAATCATTGTAACGCTCAAATCTGGCAGCTGTTTCAATTAAGAACTGCTTGCTGATGTTAAACTCCAGATCGGTGTAAATTCCCAGGTTATTTCTGGATTCATTAACCACATTTGAGGGCTGAAATCCGGGGAAACCCTGAGAACCGGCCGCTTGATCATTATAACCTTTCCAGGATCCTTCCTCTCCCGCAAATATTTTATAGGTTTCTGTGCGAAACTCCGCTCCAAAAGCCAGATTTATTCCGGCTGGCAGAGCGTTTTCATAAAAGCGGCTAAAATCTAATCCGGTTGTGTTTTGGTATAACTGAAATCCGCCGGCATCAAAGTGAGTAGGAGAGGTTGTGCCTAAAGAAGTGTTTAATGTTTTATCTACATTATAATGGAATTTATTGGTCCCAAAAGTATTATTGAAGTCCATTTTCCAGCCGTTCAGGTCGGCTCTTAAACCTGCAGAAATAGAACGATCGTTAATTTTAGAAATGATCTGTGGATCAAATCCATTGGGATAAATGCTAGGAATGTTGCGTGAACTTTCCGGATAACGGGTGAACGCATAAGCATTTCCATCGCGGTCGCTATATCCTGCGAAAGAATAAAACTGGAGTTTTTTAGTTAATTCGATTTCTGCGTTATAAAAAAATGAAATGTCTTTCATCAGAGCGTCACCGTAAAAACGACGTGGAACATCCGAAGATGGATCGGCAAAATCAGCAGGATTTTGAGCACGATTTGTTCTTCCACGATAATTGTAATCTCCGGTTAAGTTTAAATATCCTTTCTCGCCCAATTTAAAACCATAGTTTCCATTGGCGCCAAAAGTTCCGCCATCACCTTCGGAAGTAACTCCTGAATTTAGGTTGGCATTCAGCTGTTCTGTGGTTTTTTTTAACACGATATTCATTACCCCGGCGATAGCATCAGAACCATATTGAGCAGATGCGCCGTCCCTTAATATCTCTATTCTTTCAATTGCTGCAGCCGGAATTGTATTTAAATCTGTTCCTGTATTTCCGCGACCGCGTGTACCAAATAAGTTGACTAATGAAGATTGGTGTCTTCGTTTTCCATTAATTAAAACAAGTGTCTGATCGGGACCTAAACCACGTAAGGATGCAGGATCTACGTGATCGGCACCATCAGAGCCAGTTTGCCGGTTAGAATTAAATGAAGGCGCAACATATTGTAAAAGCTGATTCAGATCAACTTGTCCAACCGAATTTGTTACGCTTGCCATAGAAATGATATCTACGGGAACAGGAGTTTGAGTTGCCGTACGGTTTGGACTTCTGCTACCTACAATAGTTAAGCCCTCCAGAGTTATTCCTGCAGATTTTAAACTTACATCTAATGTGGTACGCCCGTTAACGGCAATTTCCTGTGTGGTATAACCGATAGAGCTGAAAACTATTATGGCGTTGTTATCAGAATAACTTAGTTGATAAAGTCCTTCGGCAGTACTGCTGGTGCCCCGGGTACTTCCTTTTTGAGTAATACTGACTCCGGGAATTGGATTGCCGTCTTCATCAGTAATTTTTCCTTTTAGAGTATTTTGGGCAAAGCTATTTAAGCAAACAGCCAGAAGAACAGATGTTATGTAAATTATTTTTTTCATAAATAAGAGTTTGATTACTCTAATTTATTCATTTACCATGACTATTTTTTATAAAAAAAAGAAGCATCCGGTTTACCCGAATGCTTCTGGTCCTATTAAATTAAGATTTTTATTTTTTTAAGTATTTGAAATCTTTACCGATAAAACGGGCAGCACTTCCTAATTCTTCCTCAATACGCAATAACTGATTGTATTTTGCGATCCTGTCTGAACGCGATGCAGAGCCGGTTTTAATCTGACCGCAATTTAAAGCTACCGCTAAATCAGCGATGGTTACATCTTCTGTCTCGCCAGAACGATGAGACATTACTGAAGTATAGCCGTTATTCTGAGCTAATGAAACCGCATTGATAGTTTCTGTTAATGAACCGATTTGGTTTACTTTTACCAAAATAGAATTGGCCGTATTTTCGTCAATTCCACGCTGAAGACGGGTTACATTGGTTACAAATAAATCATCTCCAACTAATTGAACTTTATCGCCAATTTTTTCTGTTAACATTCTCCAGCCTTCCCAGTCATTTTCATCCATACCATCCTCAATAGAAATGATTGGATATTTTGCTGCTAATTCTGCAAGATATTCTACCTGTTCTGCGCTTGAGCGAACCGCACCTTTATCACCTTCAAATTTTGCATAGTTATACTTTCCGTCTTTGTAAAATTCAGAAGCAGCACAGTCAAATGCTAGATAAATATCTTCGCCTGGCTTATAGCCGGCTTTTTCTATAGCTTTTAAAATGGTTTCAACAGCATCTTCTGTTCCGTCAAATTTAGGTGCGAAACCACCTTCATCTCCAACGGCAGTTGAAAGACCGCGATCATGTAAAATGCTTTTTAAATTATGGAATACTTCGGTTCCCCAACGCAAAGCTTCAGAGAAAGAAGAAGCGCCCGCAGGCATAATCATGAATTCCTGAAAAGCTATAGGCGCATCAGAGTGCGATCCGCCATTCACAATATTCATCATTGGAATTGGTAAAGTATTGGCATTTACACCGCCAATATAGCGATATAAAGGCTGACGGCTTTCCTGCGCAGCAGCTTTAGCAACCGCTAAAGAAACACCCAGAATAGCATTTGCACCTATATTTCCCTTATTTTCCGTACCATCCAGCTCAATCATCAATTTATCGATCATGTTCTGCTCAAACACGTCAATTCCCTGCAATTCTTTCGCAAGTTTATCATTTACATTATTAACGGCTTTTAAAACACCTTTTCCCATGTAAACATTTTTATCGTTATCACGAAGTTCTACAGCTTCGTGCATACCGGTTGATGCGCCGGAAGGTACAGCCGCACGGCCAATTATTCCGTTTTCAGTTATTACATCAACTTCTACCGTAGGATTTCCGCGGGAGTCCAGAATTTGGCGGGCGTGTACATCGAGAATTAAACTCATAGTTTTTTAAATTTATCTATTAAAATAAGAAGTCTTAGTGTTTTGCTTACACTAAGACTAACTCTACTCAAAATTACTGTTTTTTGGGCAATGGAAAAAACTTAAATATTAATTTATCTCTCTCTATTCCCATTTGAATGTTTTTACTGCAAGGGCATAAATTCCGATTCCCCATATCAGCAAAATAAACAACTGATGAGTGACACCAGCAAGACCGACTCCTTCAAATGCTACTTTGCGCATAGCATCATTCAGATAAGTTAGAGGAAGTGCTCTGCTGATGGGTTGTAACCAGGATGGAAATGCTTCAATAGAGAAAAAAGTACCCGACAATAGAAACTGCGGTAAGGTAATAATATTTGCAATTGGAGGAACCGAACTTTCATTTTTGGCAATACCGGATACTACAAAACCAAATCCCATAAAAACAATCAGACCAATTGCTGAAAGTACAAGTAGATTTAATACCGTTACAAAGCCATTTACTAAAGTGAATCCAAAGGCAAAGTGCCCAATTGTGATTATTATAATAGCACCTAGTAATGAGAACACCATTCTGCTGAGGGCTTCGCCAAGTACGATGCTCGACCGTTTTACAGGCGTGGCAAAAAAGCGTTTAATAACAAGGGTTAATCGTAAGCTTAAAAAAACAAAGGCAGTTCCGAATACGCCGGAGCTTAATAATGAAAAACCAAGCTGTCCCGGTAGGATAAAATCAATAGTTTTATATTCCCGTCCTTTTATGGTGCTTTCGCGAAGTTGAACAACCGGAGGAGGAGCTTGATTCCGGCTATTATTTACCGCA
>JBBRCI010000127.1:0-5682 GCA_038204935.1 Sphingobacteriales bacterium
TTATCTATTAAAACCCATATCGTTTGAGCGATTTTTAAAAGGAATTAATAAAGTTCTTCAAACGTCTATCCAGGCTCCCGATTTTCTTCCCAGGGAAAATCAAAATAATCAGCCAGAACCTTCAATTTATTTCCGTACCGAACGAAAAATGGTAAAGGTTTTACTGGATGACATCCTATACATTGAAAGCCTGAAGGATTATATCAAGGTGATTACTGCATCCAAACAGATAATCACCAAACAAACTATTTCTGCTTTAGAAGAAACACTTCCCTCCGACCAGTTTTTGCGAATTCACCGCTCATACATTGTGGCAATTAATAAAATTGATGCCTTTACAGCCGAAGATGTGGAGATCGGCAAAAAAGAATTGCCTATCGGCCGGATGTATCACCACGAGGTAAATAAGGCGTTAAAATCAACTGTAAACAAATAGGAAGTATCAGGATGAGCAGGCAGGAATTTATATTCTCAAACAGACCCCGGCACCGGATTTCCCGGCATATCGCTTTTTGGCTCATCTTCGCCATACATTTTTTTACTCAAAACCTGATAGTGGGGAGTGTTAACGAAGCCCTTAATCCTCGCAATCCTTTAGAAAGTTTAATAAATATCCTGCACTTTCTTCCCGTTTATATTATCTCCGTTTATATTTTTCTACATCTTTTAACACCCAATTTTTTGGTCAGTCGAAACTACGGACTTATTTATATTTCTACTGCCGGCCTGCTATTATTTAATTTTATCGCCTGTTATTTATCGGGTGTTTTATATTTACACTTAGAGCTGGACATGCCTTATCAGCAAATAACATTTGCTGATAATAAGTACTATGCTATAGTTAATGGGGCATTTTTGTCTATAATGATTTTAGGAATTGCGGGCGGAATTAAGCTATCAAAAAAATGGTTCCAAAAACAGCGTGAAAATGAGGCTTTGGCCCGGGAGAAAATTGCATCGGAGCTTCAGTTACTTAAAATTCAGATCAATCCCCGCTTTCTCTTTCATGCTCTCAATACCTTAAAACAACATATCATAGCTAATTCGCCCCGCTCACCGCAACTGATCCTTCAGATTGCAGATTTGTTAAGTTACATTTTATATGAAAGTGATCAGGACTACATATCGCTTGAAAAAGAATTAAGTATTGTAAATGATTATTTGACTCTTGAAGGGAAAGGCTCGGATGAGGAATTGCAGATAGAGATTCGCACTTCAGGGGAGACTTCCGGAAAATATATCACTCCCCTGATATTGCTATCTATTGTTGAAACAAGTCTTGAATATTTTATTGAAAAGAAGAATAAAATCTCGATAGAAATATTGGTTAACTTACGGGATAATGAACTCGATTTTAGCATTGATTTAAACACATATAATGAGGATTCTCCTAATCAGTTGGAATTAAATGAAAAGTTGACAGGCATCCGGAAACAGTTACACAGCGCATATCAGGACAATCATAAGTTTACTATAGAATCTTATCAAGGAAAAACAAACATTCTTTTACAAAAACTGCCTTTACATAGAGAAATGGCATTACATCAAGAGTTGACTCCAGCCACAAGATTAAGTTATGAAAATGTATAATTTAATCTTCTCTAAAGACTGGCCGAATCGGCTAACTCGCCATTTCATATTTTGGCTGGCTGTATTTCTTTATCACCTGATACGGATCAGCTTCCTATATACTCCTGAAAATATCGGGAAAATGGCAAGTTCTATTTTATTTGGGGCATTGATATGGGGCGTACTAACCAATATGATAATTTCCTATACCGTAGTATACTACCTGGTTCCAAAATTTTTTATAAATAAGAAGTATCTGCTTTTTGCTGTAGGTATTTTGGGATTGTTGTTGGTTGCACTTGGGATTGGAGTATTCCAGACTCTTATAAATAGACATATGATGGGTGCAGTCGGCTTTACACAACAACGACCCTATATGTTTATGAGGGGTACAGCCATACGTATTTTGGGTAATCCCCCATTGATCTGCGGTCTTCTACTATCGCTTAAAACTTCAAAAAACTGGCATCTCAAACAATTGGAAAATGAAACCCTGATAAAAGAAAAAGCCAATGCCGAATTACAATTATTGAAAGCACAAATCCATCCGCATTTCCTATTCAATACACTCAACAACATTTATTCATTTACCTTAACCAAATCACCCCAGGCCGTAGGACTAGTTCAAAAACTTTCAGATATGCTGAACTACATGATCACTGATTGCGAGCAGCCTCTTGTGCCATTAGAAAAAGAAATTCAGTTACTGAAAGACTACATAGGCCTGGAAAAAGTTCGATATGGCAAAAGGCTGAATATGGAAGTTAAAATAGATGGAGATTCTGAGAATAAACTGATCACGCCCCTATTGCTGATCCCTTTTGTAGAAAACAGTTTTAAACATGGGGCAAGCACGATGCTGGAAAATCCATGGATTAGATTGAATATCTCAATTGAACAAAATGAGCTCTTGTTTAATCTGAGCAATAGCAAACCATCTCTGGTCGTTTCATCAAATGGCAAAAATGGCATTGGATTGATTAACGTGCAAAAAAGGTTAAAACTGCTATATCCCAATCAGCACTTCCTTGAAATAAATGAAAGGGCAGACTTTTACCAAGTCAGCTTAAAACTTCCTTTACATAAAACCGAAGTCCAGAAAGAAATTGATTTTCAGGAAGGATATTATGAAGAACATATTTTGAAAAATGTATCAGTAAACTAATCAACTGATTCAGATAAAACGGAAGACTATGACTCTGAATGAATTCATATTCTCAGAAAAACTTTTTCACAGGCTGACCAGACATCTTTTGTTCTGGAGCATATATATTACTTATTTTTTCATACTAAGTTTTCCTTTGCGAGATCTAAATGCCTTTACTCTTTCGTCCACCTATTATATTGCTTTTTTAAATGTACGCTGTTTTGCTCCCGTAGCAATTATGGCGGCATATTTTTTCATGTATTATCTTTTGCCTCACACTTTACCTAAAAAAAAATATTGGCAACTTGCAGGCGGGGTCTTAATGGTTTATATTCTGGGGATCCTGATTAATTATTTCACTGCGGGAATCTTTTTTCAAAATACTCCCAAATCTTTTGCCCTGGAATCTAATTTTCAACACCGAATTGAGTTTGCTACCCACAATACCCGGTGGGGAATGATCATTGCAATTATTGCACTTGGAATTAAACTGGCAAAAAACTGGGAACTGCAACAAAAAGAAAATCTGCAGATGTTACGAAAAAAACACAGTGCAGAAATACAATTACAAAAAGCCCGGATCCATCCTGATTTTCTCTTCCGGTCATTGAATATTATTAAATCCTATATCCAATCTGGTTCAAATGATTCCAATTCCATGATATTAAATTTATCAGATCTTTTAAGCTATTCTCTCTATGAAAGTGACAGGAAATTTGTACCCCTGGAAAAGGAACTATTGGAATTGGAGCATTTAATTTCTCTTGAGGAAGCACAGCAAGAAAATTTGATCGATATACGGGTGCAAACCAATGGGGATGTTGGTAATAAATATATCGCAGGAATGCTAATTGTAAAAGTGGTTGAGGAAGCGATTAGCTTATTTCGCAATATTGAAGACTTTTACTGTCTGGTAAATTTGAGCTTTAACATTTCAGATCATAATCTTACTGTACATATTTCATTTATTAAATTAACTGAAAACTATTCCTGCATTCAAGAAATCGATTTACTCATTATCAATTTAAAAAAAAGATTAAGTGAATCTTATTCTGCAAATGATTATAAGGTTGAATTGTCAGCACCCAATCAAAACACTATCATTTTAAAATTAAAATTAATTAGCGAGCAAGTTCATGCAGAAATGGCATGAGCTATAATCTAAAATTTACTTTATTTATGAATTTGCATAAATTCATATTCACAAATAAACCTATTGAAAGGTATTACCGCCATATCATTTTTTGGCTTATCCAATTATTGTTTTGGATTTTATCTGCTGGAATATTTTTTGCCACTACTCAAATTTGGGTTGATGGTCTAATACAGAGACATGGCTATTTTCTTCTGCAAATAATTTACACTTATTTGATCGTCTACTATTTTTCACCCAAGTACCTGTTAAAAAAAGAATATTCAAAATTTGCTGTAGCAGTTCTTGTCCTTACTATAATTACATATTTTTTATTCGCTTTAAATATTTTGTTGCTGCGCATAACAAACGGTTTACCTAAAGACAGACAAATATTATACATATATTTCTCGGCTTTAGATTTTGTAACAATGGGACCACCCATTGTTTGCGCTATGTTTTTGACGTGTAAAATGCTCAAGAATTACTATCTGAAGATGGAGGAAAAAGCAACATTGATCAAAGAAACTGGAAGCGCAGAATTGCAGTTACTAAAAGCGCAGATCCATCCGCATTTTCTTTTTAATACACTTAATAATATTTACTCATTCAATCTGAACAAATCTCCCAAAGCGGCCGATTTAGTAATGAAACTTACCGATACGCTTAAATATATGGTAAATGATTGTGATGCTGACTTAGTGCCTCTTGAAAAGGAATTAAAAATGATTCAGGATTATATCGGCCTGGAAAAAGTCCGCTATGGCAAAAGGCTGAATATGAAAGTTGAAATAAAAGGAGATTCTGAGAATAAACTGATCACGCCTCTATTGCTGATACCTTTTGTAGAAAACAGTTTTAAACACGGAGCAAGCAAAATGCTGGAAAATCCATGGATCAAATTGAATATCTCAATTGAACAAAATACACTCTTGTTTAACCTGAGCAATAGCAAACCAACTCTGGTCATTTCATCAAATGGCAAAAATGGCATTGGATTGATTAACGTGCAAAAAAGGTTGAAACTACTATATCCGGGGAATCATGTTCTGACTATTAATGATGAAGGTGATTCATTTCAAGTCCAACTAAGTTTGCCCTTACATCATAAGGAATCAGATGTGTTTGAAATAGTTCAACCCGTGAGTGAAATGCTCTCTATTCAAGAAATTTAATTTTCTGATCACATGTAATTTTTCAGGAAGACTTTTCATACCGCATACTCATTTTTGCCACACGTTCTTCCAGCGTTTCAGTAATCAGTTTTTCACGGCTTAAACCATCCACTAAAATTGGGAAAGCAAATGGTGTGGGTTGTTCGCTTTCTGTAATTACAACTTTCAGGGTTTGCAATCTTTGTAAGGCCGCCCTTAAACGGTATTCTTCCAGTTGAAACTGCAATGCTTCATGATACGCCTGACGAACCAGAACATTATCACTTTCATACTCACTGAAAACTTCAAAAAGCAGAGAAGTGGAAGCCTGCAAATGCCTGCTTTTCATTGACTTTCCGGGGAAACCGGTAAAAACCAAACCTGCAATATGCGCAATATCGCGGAAACGCCGACGAGCCATTTCTGTCGCATTTAAGCTTTGTTGTATATCATTCAGCAAATTCTCAATTGAAAAAAGATCATTATCCAGAGCTTTTTGCAACATTACTTCATCATCTGTCAGCAATTCAAAACCATACTCATTCATGGCAATTGAAAAATTTGCTTTCTTTATTTTGGATATTCGGTACGCAAAAAGAGAAGCCATACCTTCGTGCACAAGCCTGCCTTCAAATGGGTAGAAAAATAAATGATGACCATCCCGGGAGGTAAATTTTTCG
>JBBRCI010000128.1:0-5619 GCA_038204935.1 Sphingobacteriales bacterium
AGTTAAAACAAGTAATCATTTTCACCTGAATAAGATTGAAAATGAGCCGAGAATAATATGTTTCTTAAATCTTTTGAAATAAAAAAAATCCGACTCAAATGAAGTCGGATTTTCTAGATATGAATTATTTTTAGTTAATCGGGTTAACTGTTGCGTATAAAACAACATCATTGAAATCATGGTCACAAGTAGGAAGAGTTCTATTAACATCCTCAAATCCGATCATAGTCTTATTTTCTGCTGCATAATTAAATACAACTGTATGTGGCTTTAATTCATATAAATTTTCTGGATTAAGTTCTCTGTTGGATAAAAAGTGAGGAGCATTATCGTTTACTTTCTTCGTATTTACATCCCAACCATTTTGTAGTAGAACAAATCCTATTGTCATACCTGCTTCAATGGTTCCAATTTTAACTTTATCTCCTGGTCTTAATGATCCACCAGAATTTACTTGAGAAGCATGAGGAAAAACATAGGTTATTTTACTGATATTTTCTGGTTTAGTTGGAGCATTTCCTGTTTTATAAGTATAATAGCCAATTGTATTTGTGTTACCTGTACCTTCAGTTACAAATGTGATAAACACTTCAGATTTGGCTGTAATTGGCAAATCTGCGTTTTTTAATAAATCTGGATTAGTTTTACGGATATCACTCTTTTCAGGAATTTTTTCTAAAAGAAAATTAACCATGTTATTGCTAACATTATCCATAGTTTCTAAATAATTTGGTTTACCATCACTATCATACGTCCCAATATATGCATATGTAGTTGACTTAAATTCAACTGGTGTGGTTCCACCGTTCACAGGTCCTTTTTTACAGGAAGTAAAAATTGCTGAGGCAACTAAGCCAAGGAGTATATACTTTTTCATAAATAGATATTTTTTTCAAGTTTTAGATAATGGAATTATAGTATTTTTTTATATATTTTAAAATAATACTTCTACAATTACAAAGACCGAACCAAATTTAATTGGTACTACAATTATTTCACATTTCAGAGTTTACCTTTTATTAGCTATTTTTATCTATAGTCAAAAAAAGATCTCATAGTTTTTACTCTCCCTTTATTTTATCAAGATCTTTTTAAGTTTTCGAATGCGTATTATTAATTCATTTAACATATACAGACATGAAAAAATTTATTTTATTTACTTTCTTCTTGTTAATTTTTCTAACCGCTTTCAGTCAGCCTAAAAAATCTAAATTATACGGCACATGGATTCTTGAATCATCAGTGTTTACAACTGAAGACAGTGTTTACAAAGAAGATGGCTCTTTTAAAAGAGAAATGAAAATTGTTAGCCCCGGGCATTTTATATTTATAATCAATAAAACATCTGATAATTCTTTTATTATGGCTTCCGGTGGCAGAGCAATTATTGATGGAAATAGTTATACAGAAATTATTGATTACTCCAGCAGACCTGAGGCCTTAAACCAAACTTATCGTTTCACCTCAAAAATAGAGAATGGTAAATGGTATCATACTGGTTATATAGGAAATTGGAAATTGGAAGAGGTTTGGAAACGAGCTGAATAAACACAAAAAAACTCCGGCTAAACAGTCAGAGTTTTTTTTGAATATTATTTTAATTAAGCCAATTGCTTACTTAGTTTATCTGCTAAAACTGATTTTGGAACTGCACCAATTTGTTTATCTACAATTTCACCATTTTTGAAGAATAATAAAGCCGGGATATTACGAATTCCAAATTTCATTGAAATACCAGGATTATTATCCACGTTTACCTTCCCTATAACAGCTTTACCATCAAATTCTTTCGCCAATTCTTCAACAACCGGACCTACCATGCGACACGGGCCACACCACTCTGCCCAAAAGTCTACTAATACCGGTTTGTCTGATTTAAGCACAACTTCATCGAAGTTTGCATCTGTAATTTCTAATGCCATAATAAATTATATTTCAAGTTTATAATCAAATATAATACCCAATATGCTTGCCACAATCTTTTGAATGCCAATGTGACATTAGTTCAACTTATATCTAACTCCGTTAAGTTTAGCAATATGTCCCAGAAACTCATTACTCGGACTAATTTTCACGGATTTGGAAGGCATTTCAAGAGTAGTTTCATCATCAAAATCAAGAATCATAAATTTGAGCTGGCAATTTCTGTTCTCATTGTGTTCTTTATTGATTTTAACGATTTCATCTATTTTGCCGATAAATTCTTCATTTACTTCATTTAAAGGCAGTTGAATAGTTAAACATTTTGACATTTTATCTCTCAATTCAGAGAGTAAAACCATATTATTTACTTTAAATTCCCAGTTATCCTTTTGCTTGAAACGTTCAGAAACCATCCCACGGATTTGCAGGAAAAACCCATCATTAAGGTATTGTTTCATTTTTACATAATCTTCTCCAAACAAAACCACTTCAAAATTATCGCTGTAATCTTCGAGCATAAATGAACCAAACGGTTTACCCGTTTTGGTAGTGCGATGCAAACAAATGGAAACCAATCCGCCAATAACCAGTTCCCGATTTTTTATCTTGTTAAACTCTTCTTTATCTTCTTCCAGAACTTCAGCAGATTTCATTCTACTGATCAAACTCAAATGCTTTACCTGGTGACTACAGAAGTTATCCATTTCAAATCGGTAATTATCTAAAGGATGTCCCGTAAGGTAAATACCGATTACATCTTTTTCATATTTCAATCTTTCAATTAAACCGAATTCAGGGCATTCTGCTAACACCGGTTCATTGATATCCGCATCATTGGTTCCGCCGAACAAGGAAGCCTGAGAAGAATTGGCGTTATTTTGAAAATCGTTGGTATACTTTATCAGTCTTTCAATTCCATTGTAATTTCCTCCATCCGGATTAAAAAAGAATTGTGAACGATTGAAATTAAAGCAATCAAAACCTCCCGCATAAACCAAATTCTCATAAACCTTTTTACTTACAGCCCTTGGATTTGTTCTTCTTGCAAAGTCATAAATAGAACTATAAGTACCATTTTCTAACCGTTCTTCAACAATGCTTTCCACCGCCTTTTCTCCAACACCTTTAATTCCCGACATGCCAAAACGGACCTCACCTTTTTTATTTACGGTGAAACTCAGTTCAGATTCGTTAATATCAGGTCCTAAAACTGGTATTCCCATTCTTCGGGATTCTTCCATAAAGAAGGATATCTTCTCAATATTATTCTGGTTATTTAATACAGCAGCCATATATTCTGCAGGATAATTTGCTTTTAAATAGGCTGTTTGATATGCCACAAAAGCATAGCAAGTAGAGTGAGATTTATTAAAGGCATATTGAGCAAAAGCTTCCCAATCTGTCCAAACTTTTTCTGCAACTTTCAGATCATGTCCGTTTGTTTTGCAACCGTCCATAAATTGAGCTTTCATTTTATTGAGAATGTCAATCTGTTTCTTACCCATTGCCTTGCGCAAAACATCGGCATCACCTTTACTAAAATTGGCCAACTTCTGCGAAAGAAGCATTACCTGCTCCTGGTAAACCGTAATACCATAGGTTTCTTCCAGATATTCCTTCATATCTTCCAGATCGTAAGAAACCTCTTCACGGCCATGCTTACGCGAAATAAATTTTGGAATATATTCAATCGGACCCGGACGGTACAAAGCATTCATTGCAATCAAATCCTCAAATTTATCCGGCTTCAATTCACGCAAGTACATCTGCATTCCATCACTTTCAAACTGGAAAGTTCCGTTAGTATCGCCACGCTGATACAGATCAAACGTTTTCTGATCCTCCAATGAGATATAATCTATGTCTATCGAAACATCATGATTCTGCTTAATTAACCGCAATGCGTCTTTAATAATGGTCAGAGTTTTCAGACCCAAAAAGTCCATTTTGATTACACCAGCATCTTCAATTACGCGACCGTCAAATTGGGTAACCAGTAAATCTGATTCTTTAGATGTGGCTACGGGGATAATATTAGTTAAATCATAAGGAGCGATGATAATTCCGGCGGCATGAATTCCTACGTTTCTTACCGAACCTTCCAGAACTAAAGCTTCTTTTAAAACTTTGGCGTGAAGGCTGGTTCCTTCTGCCAATAAATCACGGAGCTTTACTACATTATCATAATCTTCCGGATTTAAATCCTTTTTAATTTTATCCAGCGGAGCTGTCATTACCTGAACTAAATTTGTTCCCGGACGATCCGGAACTAATTTAGCAAGCATATTAGATTCTGATAATGGCAAATCTAAAACACGGGCAACGTCTTTAATACTCGATTTTGCCGCCATAGATCCATAGGTAATAATCTGTGCTACCTGATTTTTACCATATTTTTCAACCACATAATCAATTACTTTTTGACGGCCTGCATCATCAAAATCTGTATCAATATCAGGCATTGACTTCCGATCCGGATTCAGGAATCGCTCGAAAAGCAATCCATATTTCATCGGATCGATATTGGTAATTCCTGTACAATAAGCAACTACAGAACCGGCAGCAGAACCACGGCCCGGACCAATAAATACTCCTATATCGCGACCAGCCTGAATAAAATCGGCAACAATTAAGAAGTATCCGGCAAAACCCATTGTCCGGATGGTAAACAATTCGAAATTCAGTCGCTCTTCAACTTCGGGTGAAATATCTTTATATCTTTCCTTTGCTCCTGTAAAAGTCAAATGCTTCAGATATTCCCATTGGTTCATATTCTCCGCTTCCGGTCCAGTATGAATTTTAAATTCAGCAGGAATTGGGAAATTCGGAAGCATGATATCTCTCTTTAACTGGAGATGATCAACTTTATCTACAATTTCATTGGTATTGTCGATAGATTCAGGCAAATCATGAAACAAAGCGCTCATTTCTGCCTGAGTTTTGAAATAAAACTGATCATTTGGGAAGCCAAAACGGAAACCTTTGCCACTTTCTTCATCTGTAGCAATTGGCGTACTTTGCATATCGCCGGTATTCACGCAAAGTAAAATGTCGTGTGCGTTTGCATCCTGCTGATCTACATAATGAGAATCATTACTGCAAATAACTTTGACATTATATTTCTTTGCATACTTTAATAAAGCATTATTAACAATATGCTGCTCATTAATATCATGTCGCTGTAGCTCGATGTAAAAATCTTCTCCAAAAAGATCGAGCCACCATTTAAATTCAATCTCCCCCTCATCTTCCCCACTTTTCAAAATAGTTTGCGGAACAGATGCACCAATACAGCAGGTTGTTGCAATTAAACCTTCGTGATATTGCAAGATCAGTTCCTTATCAATTCTCGGCCATTTGCTATAAAGACCTTCCATATACCCTAAAGAGCATAACTTAACCAAGTTTTTATATCCCTGAGCATTTTTTGCCAGCAATAATTGATGATACCTTTTATCTCTCTTCTCTTTGGTAAATTGCTTGATATGCCTGTCATTAACCACATAAAACTCACAACCCACAATTGGCTTAATATCTTGCTTACCTGCTTCTGCAACAAATTTAAAAGCGCCAAACATGTTTCCATGATCGGTTATTGCCATAGCTTTCATTCCGTCAGCTTTAGCTTTTTTGAACATTCTGGAAATATCTGCGGCGCCGTCTAGAAGAGAAAATTGAGTGTGAACGTGGAGATGA
>JBBRCI010000129.1:0-5512 GCA_038204935.1 Sphingobacteriales bacterium
GAAGTGCTTGCCGAAAAAGATATATTCCAGTTGAGAAAAAGGGCATACGAAACTTTCATTATACTGAATGAACAAGGTAATCCGATGCCTGCTGATCAAAATTCAACAGCGCTTACTTTTAAAACCGGTAAGTCTTCAGAAGTTGTTTCCCAATTGATCCATAAAAAAACAGGACAATCTCTCTGGCTACTATCCAAGGCATCTCCACTTTATGATGCTAATGGCGGGCTGATTAAAGTGGTTGCCACTACTACAGATATTACGCTGCAAAAAACATCGGAGCAAACCCTTCGTCAAAGCGAAGAGCACTTCCGCACATTTGCCAACAGCATACAAAACCTTGCATGGATTGCCAATGCTGATGGATGGATTTATTGGTATAACCAACAATGGTATGACTACACCGGAACTACGCTTGAAGAAATGGAAGGTTGGGGATGGGAAAAAGTGCATCATCCCGACCATGTAAAAAAAGTTAGTGAGTTTGCAAAAGATGTATGGAAAAAAGACGAACCATTTGAACTAACCTTTCCACTGCGCAGGCACGACGGGGTATATCGTTGGTTTCTAACCCGTGCCTATCCTGTAAAAGATGCCAACGGAAATATTGAGCGATGGATAGGAACCAATACCGATATTCATGAACAGAAAACAATAGAACAACAAAAAGATGAATTTATAAGTATTGCCAGCCATGAAATGAAAACACCACTAACTACTGCTAAAGGCTATATTGAGTTACTGCTACGTTCATTGAGAGAGGAAAATCAAACTGCTTTATTCGCAAACAAAGCCAAACAAGCAGTAGAGAATCTGAACGACTTAGTTACAGAATTATTAGACGCCAGTAAAATACAAAATGGCAAATTGAATTATTCGATTACTACGTTTGATTTTGATAAAATGGTGGATGAAACCATTGAAAACGTTCAGCTCGGTGCTAAAAATCATATCATACAAAAAACCGGAAACTGTTCGCAACAAATAACCGGCGATAGAAGCAGGCTGCAACAGGTAGTGATTAATTTTTTAAGCAATGCTTTAAAATATTCTCCCAAAGCTGATAAGGTGTTAGTGAATATAGAAGAAATAGGTAGTAACATTCAGGTTTCGGTTCAGGATTTTGGTGTTGGCATGTCTGGACACCATTTAGATAAAATTTTTGACAGGTATTACCGGGTGCAGGAACATGCACACCATTTTCAGGGATTGGGGATTGGACTTTATATATCCAGCAATATTATAGAAAGACACGGAGGTAAAATGTGGGCAGAAAGTGAACCTGATAAAGGAAGCACGTTTTATTTTACCTTGCCATTGTAAATGATTAAATCATGAAAAAACAATCCTATTTACCTATATATGTTAACTTTGGAATTATTGCGACTAAATAAAATTCTTACACGTTTTAAACTATGAGTTTGCAAACCAACCACAATGCCACCCAAGCAGAGCTTACCAAAGAAAATATTTCCCTAAGCAAAGTAATAAGGCAATTAAAGTTTGCAGCTAAACAAGCTTCCCGAGCACTAAAAAAACAATCCCTGCTGGAAGAAGAAACCCGGCAAAGTAAAATCCGGTTCGAAACCGTTTTTGATAAATCCACCTTCGGCAATAAAATACTCAATTCCGAGCTTATAATTCAGAAGGTAAACAAAGCCTTGATCAATTTATTGGGATACACCGAAGAAGAGCTTTTGGGTAAGACGATTATCGAATTTTCACATCCCGACTTCCGCCAACACTGGCAATTGTTACAGGCGAAGTTATGGAGAGAAGAACTGCCTTCTTTTAGTATCGATACCTGCCTGATCACCAAAGACGGAACTACCATTTGGTGCAGGGTCACTTCCATACTGTTTTTGGACAAGGCTAGTAAACTTGGTTACACCGTTTTAGAAGATATTACCGAAAGGAAAGCGTTGGAAACCTTGCATACGGAAGCAGCCGCGAAAAAGGATGAATTTTTAAATATCGTAAGCCACGAACTGAAAACTCCTTTAACTAATATTAAAGCCCTTAACCAACTGCTTTCCAAATCAGTAAGCAAAGACCAAAAATATTACCCTTTTATAGAAAGATCAGCCAAACAGATTACCCGACTCGAAAAGATGATGGCCGACCTGTTGGACGTAACCAAAATAAATTCAGGCGAGGTGGACCTTAGTATTCAGGAGTTTGATTTTAACGAAGCCCTAGATTACAGTGTATCGAGCGTTCAGAATATATCTTCTACTCACCAAATTATTGTCGAAACATCTGTTGTGGTACCTTATAAAGGTGACCGTCTCCGGATTGAACAGGTTATGATCAACCTGCTTAACAATGCCATAAAATATTCTCCTGATGCCAACCGCGTGATTGTTAAGGCAGAATTGCAGGCCGATAACATTGTAGTGTCCATACAGGATTTTGGGATTGGCATTCCTAAAAAAGACCTCAATAAACTCGCGGATCGATTTTATCGCGTAAACGAAACGGCCATGCAATACCAGGGCGTTGGCTTGGGATTGTATATTGCCTCCGAGATCCTTAGAAAGCACGACAGTAAGCTTCAGATTAGCAGCGATCTGGGAAAAGGTAGTACGTTTAGCTTTTGCCTTCCGCTAACTTTACAGGATGATGAATCTAGGCAGATAGCTTAAAATGTTTTAAAGATGAGAATTATAAACTCCCGTTAAATTTTGTATCGTCTAAAAATAAAACAAATGTAACTGGACTGGCAGCCCTGCAAAAATACAATGCTCTACTTCGCCCAATGGTCCTCGTTTGTAAAGAGTCTGATCTCTCTTTGTAATAGCAAACACAAATAAAGATGTTAGTATTTATTGTGGAATGAAGTTAGATAGAAAAATCAGAAAAGGATATTCAATGCGGTTAACCGTATTATTTAGTACTTCATCGATTCTTGTCACATAAAACTTTTATTAAAGTTCTTATCCAACAGTTTAATTTAATATCAAATTTAAACTCTTTTAAAAATAAAATAGCCCAACATTTACAATGTTTATGATGAGCTTATGCCCTATCTGATTTTCCAAAAACACCTGGCGTTTACCCTTTTACTTTAGATGATAATTGAATGTTGATAATGAAATGATTATTCGAAAATCAAATATTGAAAATTTTGATTGGGAACTGTTCTACTAATTTATAAGTTAATGGCAAGGCTATGACGACAGAAATCAAACTGAAAAATTGTGCTTAAATCTGAATATATAACAGCCATTTTAGAGCTTCTTTTAGACAGAGATGCTAAATTAGACTGACGGTTTTCAAAACCCCCAACTACGGCTATACGTAGCGATCCGCACAACGACATCGAACACATATATTGAATTTTATTTTTGCAACACAAAAAGCACGACAATGGACAAACAAATTTATACCTGCCTTTGGTTTGACGGAAATGCCAAAGAAGCCGCTGACTATTATTGTTCTGTATTTAATAACTCAAAAATTATTTCAGAAAACCCAATGGTAGTAATTTATGAATTGAATAACACAAAATTTATGGCACTAAATGGCGGGCCTCTATATAAATTTTCACCTGCAACTTCACACGTAATTGAGTGCGAAACACAGGAAGAAATAGACCATTATTGGAGCAAGTTAGGCAAAGAAGGAAAGTATAGCCAATGCGGCTGGCTTGATGACAAATTTGGTGTGTCTTGGCAAATTGTTCCTGCCGTTTTACACAAACTGATGGCTGACCAGGAAAAAGCACCAAGAGTAATTCAGGCATTTATGCAAATGACAAAATTTGACATTGAAAAATTAATCAACGCATAAAAAAAATAGACAAAATGAAAAAGTTAAAATTCTCAATCAACATTAACGCCCCCAAAGAAAAAGTTTGGGACACTTTGTGGAACGATTCTACTTATAGGCAATGGACTTCTGTATTCGCTAACGACTCACATGCAGTAAGCGATTGGAAAGTTGGAAGTAAAATTAAATTTATTGATGGCAAGGGCGATGGTATGTTCAGCATCATTGAAACTAAAATTCCAAATCAACAAATGTCATTCAAACATTTGGGCGAAATAAAAGAGGGAATTGAAACGACAGTAGAATGGGCAGGAGCAATGGAAAATTATTTCCTGACTGAATTAAACGGCAATACAGAATTAACTATGGAAATGGATATGAATGAAGAATTTGAAAAATATTTTTCAGAAACATTTCCAAAAGCAATAGCACTAATAAAAGAAATTTCAGAAATCAATTAAAAATAAAAATCATGGCACTTATCAATCCCCACATTAACTTCAACGGAAATGCCGAAGAAGCATTCAATTTTTACAAATCAGTATTTGGCGGAGAATTCGCAAAGATTATGCGTCTCAAAGATATATCAAGTCCTGAATTTCCGGTAGCAGAAAATGATGCAAATAAAATAATGCACATTGCTTTGCCTATTGGCAAAAATATTTTAATGGCCAATGACGTTCCAGAAAGTATGGGTCGAGTAAATGAAAATGAAAACAGATCTAAAATATCTATTAGCGCAGAAAGTCGTGAAGAAGCCGATAAGTTGTTTAGCGGACTTTCAGCAGGCGGAAGTATTTAAGTGCCTATTGGCGACAGTCCATGGGGTTCATATTTTGGGATGTTTAGAGACAAATTCGGCATTGAATGGATGGTAGATTTTGACCCAAATTATAACGGAAAATTATAAAAAGAAAACAAGCAATGCCTACCACTAACTGTGCATAAATTCAAATAAACCACGCTAGTTTTTAAAATAATTTCTATCAAACAAACATTTCTTTTTCACGGTGCCAAATACCGCTGCTTCGCCAGGCACTTTCTTTTAGCGGAATGCCGATGAGAAATCTTTTGATTGTCCCTGCCATGGTTCCAGATTGAATTATACAGAGCAGGTAATGAATGGACCGGCAGTAACCGATTTGCAAAAAACTGAGATTAAAATTATTTTAAACTTCAATAGCGCCGTAGTTAAGCATCGCATTCAAATTGTGATGTATTAAAATATTTAATCTGCTCAATATCTTATCGTGAAAGCATAAAGAGGTGATCTAAGGCTGGAAATATATCTTTACCATTGGTTGATAAACTTATTAGGCCAGCTGATAACTTTACTAATTTTAATATTTTCAACGGGCTTCTCAAATTTCATGAATTATGAGATTTGATGTAAGTATTTAAAGTGATCAGATTATTTACCGCGTTTCCTGCTGTATTATTAAAATAAGCATATACCATTTTACCTTCAGATAGCCAATCCTTTATATATAGAGAATATTCATACATAATTTCATCTGGATAATCACCTTTGTAATCTCCATTGATACCATGAAATCTTAAATACACAAAATCTGATTGGGCATCAGAAATAAAAATTCCAGCCTGTTTTTTATCATGCATTACTACAGCGGCCTGATAATCCTTTATTAAATCATAGCAATGATCCTGGTACCAGGATTGATTTCGAAATTCGACAGCAATTTTCCAGCTACAAGAGGAATCATATAATCGTATATTCTTT
>JBBRCI010000130.1:0-5368 GCA_038204935.1 Sphingobacteriales bacterium
AGAGAGGTTAAAATGTAAGGGATCTTAAGCCATCTTTTTGAATGCAATGAGAAATCTCTGTGGAGAGATTGATGAACGAAAATTTGCAGGAAGTTAAAAGCAAACCTACAACAGTGATTTATTTTCTTTAGTCCCTTCGGGGACATACTTTTTCCCTTCAGCTGGAAAAAGTATGCAAAAAGAGCCGCGGCTTCTTTTATTTGCTACAAAGGCATTGTGATGGCTAAACCATCACTCCCGCAAATAAAAACAGGCCGAAAGAAAGCGTATTTAAAAACATTACTGAGGGCTAAAATATCAGTACCGCAAATAAAAACAGGCCGAAGAAAGCGTATGTAAAAACATTGCGAGGGCTAAACCATCAATTTAAACAGTCAACACTATTTAGGCATTGACTAACTGAAAACTGCAAACTAGAAACTGCAAACTCCGATTACCACTCTTCTTCCGGCCTCACAGGAATTGGCGTTAAGAAAGGTTTTAAAAATGCCTGTAGAAACAATCATAAATTTCTGCAAGAAAGCAATTCGGAAAAGTGTTGAATAACCGTTCATTTATTGCTACCATTCCCACGGCTCGAATTGCAGTAGGCATTTTTGAAAGCTTTTAGCCAAAACTGTGCAGCCTTTCAGTACTCATTTGTTGTTTAAATTTTTAATTGTATTCGTGGTCTCGCTAACGCTCGGCATTGTTTCTTTTCTGTCAAGAGAAAAGAAATAGGCCTCCCGCCGGCAATTGAGGCGGACTGTCATTCAATTAAAAATAGATTTGATTTATTGCAGCAGGTTTAGAAACAAATTTGATGCTGTGAAATATTTTCTTTAGACCCTTCGGGGACATACTTTTTCCCAGCAGCTGGAAAAAGTATGCAAATGCCGACCAACGAGAGACCATGAATATAAATTAAAAACAATAATAGAGAATGAATAACTGCCGCGGCTTCTTTTATTTGCTACAAAGGCAGTGTGAGGGCTAAAATATCATTACCGCAAATAAAAACAGGCCGAAAGAAAGCGTATGTAAAAACATTGCGAGGGCTAAACCATCAATTTAAACAGTCAACACTATTTAGGCATTGACTAACTGAAAACTGCAAACTAAAAACTGCAAACTCCGATTACCACTCTTCTTCCGGCCTCACAGAAATTGGCGTTAAGAAAGGTTTTAAAAATGCTTGCAGATACATTCAAGACTTACTGAAATAAAGCAATTCGGAGAAGTGCTGCAAAACCTTTCATTTATTGCTACCATTCCCACGGCTCGAATTGCAGTAAGCATTTTTAAAAGCTTTTAGCCAAAACTGTGCAGCCTTGAATTTTTTGAATACTTTTTTGTTTCAAGAAAAAAGAACTAAGCCAACCGCCGGCAATGAGGCGGACTGACACTCAATAAATTCTTGCTTTAACTTTTTGCAGTAAGTTTAAAAACAAACAAAAGCTTAATAAATATTTTTGTCAATCCCTTCGGGGACAAACTTTTTCCCTTCAAGTGGAAAAAATATGCAAATGCCGACCAACGGGAGACCATGAATATAAATTAAAAACAATAATAGAGAATGAATAACTGCCGCAGCTTCTTTTATTTGCTACTAAGGCATTGGGAAGGCCTAACCCTGATAACCGCAAGTAAAAACAGGCCGAAAAAAGCTTATTTGAAAACATTACTGTGGCTAAAGTATCAACTTTAAAAATCAACACTATTTCGGCATTGACAAACTGAAAACTGAAGACTGTGAACCGAAGACTGTTATTTCTTAACTAAACCTCTGATTCAAAACTTCATACAATTTATCGGTTGTACTTTGTTTTTCAGACCAGTTATTTTTAACGGCATAATTCTGCTGAAGAAATTTATCGGCATCCTCAAAATTATCATAGCGGTTAACCAGTTCAATGGCTTCGCTGTAAGCCAGGCTGTAGCCGTTAAACAGATCTTTAACAAACAGCAGTTTATTGTTCAGGCTAATCATACTTTTTAAATCATTGCCGGCCGTATTTCTGAATTGTGTTCCAACCGTTTTATGAGCTGAATTTCCGGATAATAAATCGTTAATGGTTCTAACTTTTGCAGGTTCATCCGCGACAGCAGAATTCAAAATTTTCTTTTCAAACTTTTTAGCTTCTTCATTTGCTGCGAGGTCTGTTTTTACAAATTGCTCAGGTTTTTTGCTGTAGGTTGTAAATTCCTCAAGCTTTTTATCTTCAGCCTTATTATCAGGCTCAGGTTTACACTCTTCTCTTATAGGATGTTCAGTCTTCTGCTCTTCAGTTTTATTTTCTTTTTCAGGTTTACTTTTCAGGATGAAAGGCTTTTCTTCTTCAGACAATTCCAGTGAACTGTCTTCCTGTTCTTCAGGAATAGAAAAATCAGGCTGAATTAAAAGTTCCGGATCTTCCTCCACTTGTTGCTCCAATATTGGTTCAGGCTCCGGCATCTCTTCTTTTAAAGGATCTGGTTTAAAGCTCCAGTCAGATAATACCGGATCTGCAGTTTTAACTTCTTCTTCCTTTTTAATTTCCTCTTTTGCTTCTTCGCGTTGAGTTTCCTGCTCCAGCTGAATAGCTTTTGGATATTCTTCCAGACTATTTCTTTCCTGGGTATAAGACTGTAGGTTAGCCGAAGAATCATTGATCTTCTTCAAAATAGAAATATGCTCAGAAAGGAAATGCGAATTGGCGATAAATAGTTCAAGCTCCAGATCATTCAGGCTATCCGGATTCTCGGAAAGATATTGATACTGTTCAGTAATCTCAGAAATAATGGACCCTATTTTTTTAAAAATAACTTGCTTTTTCATCATAGAAATAAACGGATTTGCTTTTTAATTATTGGATATTCAACTAATTAAAAAAGCTGATTTTACCAGATTTTTAACAATTATAAAGATATACACAATTATTTATTCAGACTAAGCCAAAGCCAAAAACTTTGCCCTCGTTATCAGACATTTTCATTTTTTAAGAACACATTTTTATCCCAAAATCCGGATTTACCGAAATAAGAAAGGATAATTTTTGCCAATTGCCTTATCTAAACCGGAATGAAATTCTGATATTAGCCGCAATTAAAATCAGGAGAAAATTAGAAGATGCTGTTTAGCGAACATAACTTTAAGAGAAGGAAAGAATTAGGCGGAAGCATTGAAGTTATCTGCGGATCTATGTTTTCCGGCAAAACAGAAGAACTGATCCGCAGGTTGCGAAGGGCACAGATTGCCAAACTAAACGTAGAAATTTTCAAGCCCAAAACAGATGTTCGATATGACGAAACAGCAGTTGTTTCTCATGATTTAAATTCCATTCAATCTACTCCGGTAGAGAACGCCGCATCTATTTTATTGCTTGGTGCCAACACCGAAGTGGTAGGAATTGACGAGGCACAATTTTTTGATGATGAATTACCAGATGTTTGCAATGTTTTGGCAAACCGCGGCATTCGTGTTGTAATTGCCGGGTTGGATATGGATTTTCAGGGAAAACCTTTCGGACCAATGCCTGCATTAATGTCAATTGCAGAATTGGTTACCAAAGTACATGCTGTTTGCGTTCAATGCGGCGCACCCGCAACTTACTCTTACAGAACTGCGGCAAGTGAATCTAAAATTCTGCTTGGCGAAAAAGAAAGCTACGAACCACGCTGCCGCATTTGTTTCAATCTTTAAGTTTTACCGGCCTACCAGCATTTTCAACGATTTGGATTTGGTGCCCCATTGCATTTTGTAGAAATAAACACCACTTTTCAAATCCTGAACATTTACAGGAAATTTATAAGTTCCCTGAATTAATGTATTGTCAATTAAGGTCTGCACTTTTTTACCAAGTACATTATATAAGGTTAAGGTAACTTGTGCTTCCTGCGGAATGCTGAATTCGATAGTTGTGATTCCCGTACCCGGATTTGGATAATTCTGTTTCAACTCAAAAGAACTTGCATTTGGATCGATCGGACCCACACCCGAAAGAGAATTATATTTTATTTGCGCCGCTACTGCGCTGTTCTGAATATCTTTCAGATCATCTCCGCCAATAAAAGCAAAGGCCACTTTAGCAGAACCGTTTGCGGGGATGCTGAATGGACCCGCTCCAATCACAAACATAACATCCAATCCGTTTTGAGAACTTTCACCCAAACTCTGAGCTTTAATTCCGCTGGAAAGCGTAGCATATTTTTCTGCAATCGTAAAACCATTCCCTGTTTCTAAAGGATCACCGCTTATCTGATAAGACAAGGGATAATAAGCCGGTTTATCCAGGCCGTCTAATATTTTTACGGCGGAATAGTTTAAAGCGCCATTTTTGCCGAACACATAACCCATTCGGTTGGTTGCATCATATTTAGTTACATCATGCCCGTTGGCATCTACATCCCAATCAGTAAACATACCCACATAAATGCCGCTTAATGTAGTTGCTGTATTATTCTGAACAACATATTCGGCGATGGTGTATTTATCATCCGGTGCTGTTGAGTAAGCAATCTGACGATGTTTCACAGAAATATTAAGGGGATTTGGACTTCCAGAATCAGTGAATTCAGAATGTGCTTCAAATGCTGCCGTAGAATTCAGATCGCGGGTAACGCGGACACTCTTTACAAAATGGTCATCGCTGTTTCCTGATGTGCTGCGGGTATTATTTGAAACACGCGATGCCGAATTACCGATCATCAGGGATGCTTCATATAGCAAAGGTTCGCTTTTATAAATAAATCCCAAACCATTGGTAGCATCTTGCGCACTGTAACCTACCCTGCCATTACTGGTGACAGTAGTAGAAACGAGGTTCACCAGAATATTCAGATAATCGAGGGAAACCGTAACCTTAAATAATTCAAAATCCAGGTACGAGCTGTTATTGGCGTTATAATTCAAACGGAAGACCACATCCTGATTATCCGGCGTGCCGGGCTTAACATACACGCGGAAAGGTCCAACGTTGGTACGGGTTTCCAGGGTATTTACATTTCCGACCGTTAAATTTTTATCAATAATTTCTACATTGGGATTACTGCTGGAAAGATTAATTTTCAATCCATTTGCAGGTAATAAAAAGTTTTTGATATCTAAGAAAATGCGCAGGGTATCGCCGGCAGGCAAAGAGCCCGAAGCTTTATCGATCACACTTATTTTTTGCGTACGGATAGAAGGATTTCCTTCTGTAACGGCTCTGAATACATTTACTCGGCCCTTGCCAAGCATTCCGGCATACTCAGGATTTATCGCATCAATATTATCAGACGTAATGCGAATCTGTTCTCCAACCTGCTGCATATTTAACTCCGGGAAACGAGCCTTAACCAATGCGGCCACACTGGCCACCATAGGCGAGGCCATAGAAGTTCCGGATTTTGAACCGTATCGGTTTCCGTT
>JBBRCI010000131.1:0-5212 GCA_038204935.1 Sphingobacteriales bacterium
GCCAGCATTTTAATAGTGGGATGTTTGTTTACGAAATCACTTATTCCTCCCGCCGAAATCATCATCACACCAACTGCTATTATTACAGCAGCAATCATAACGCCGATATGATCGGCCATTCCCACAGCTGTAATTACAGAATCGAGAGAAAAAACCAAATCGAGCAATAAAATCTGCACAATTACGCCAGAAAAAGTGACCACCGCTTTTGCATCCACAGTGGTTTCTTCACCTTCCAGTTTTTCGTGAATTTCTGAAGTGCTTTTATAGATTAGGAACAAACCTCCAATAATTAATATTAAATCTCTTCCGGAAATAGCCAGTTTTTCAAACCATTCTCCTTCTTTAATTCCAATCCATTCTGCCATATTAAACAATGGGGAAATTAATGTCATGATCCAGGTTAGTGAAAGTAGTAAAAGAATTCTGGTAATCATTGCCAGAGCCAAACCCACCTGACGTGCTTTTTTCTGCTTATTTTCAGGCAGTTTGCCTGCCATAATTGAAATGAAAATTATATTATCAATACCCAGAACAATTTCCAGAACTGTTAGTGTAATTAAAGAAATCCAGATTTGAGGATCAGATATCCACTCCATAAAATTTGTTTTGCCCGAAAATACTAAAGTTTTCCAAACTGTTGAAGGCAAAAAAAACCTTCCAGCAATACTGAAAGGTTTAAATAGTATTTATTTAGTATTAAAGAAACTTTACTCCTCCATAATTAGACTTGATCATAATTCTGGAATCTGAACCTTTGCCAATATGGCCTTTGTAATTTTTAGTTGGATTCCAGCCCTTTGAATTATCATCGGGAGTTTTAGTTGTTATATTGATTTTATTATCATTATAGTTAAAACCCGCATAACTAACCGTTACATCAAAATCAAAATTAGCAGCGTCGTCAAGGCCTAAAGTAACTCCGGAATAAGAGGAGTTGATGATCAAACTCTTTACGTTTTTATCAACTTCGTCAATTTTAAATCCTCCTGTATAAGAAAGATCAATATTTCCACTGCCGGTTAATCTGCCAATTTTAGCACTTCCATATTTGATATCAGCATTCAACTGATCGGCATTTTCTAACTTTAAACTCCCGTAAGAGACATTCAGATTGCCAGCTGAAAAGTTTTCCAGAGCTGCAGAACCATAACTTACTTTAATTTGATTTGCAGGATTATTCAATTTTACCGCAGTAAATGATCCGTAAGAACTATTAATATTTACAGGTCCGGTAAGTTCCGGAACCGTAATATTGCCATATTTATTGGTGATATCCAAAGGATTTTTAGACGGCATATAAACTGTATAATTTACCTGTAAACCACGTCGCTCCTCTTTTCCGTTTTTTGTTCTCGACCAAAAATTCATACTGCTTTTATCAAAATTGGTCTTAAAACTGATGAGGTTGCCACTTTTAGATTCTGCAATGTTTACACTTTCTAAAAGATCCTGAGCTTTGCTATCAGAAGACTCGTACGCTTTTATTTCAACATCAACTTTAATCTGATTTTGCGACCAGGTTTTAACTAAAACTTTACCATACTGATTATTTACAGAAAGTTTATCATTTGCATCTACTGAGTAAGTTTTGCTGAATGTTTTGGTTTTCTCTGCCGCCTGATTATCATCATCAGATTTGTTTACTGATGATTGAGTCATAATAACTTCCATTTCAGGATCTGAAATTTCTATATCAATATCCGGAATAAAGGCATCCAAATGAGACTGAATAGCTTTCATATTAACATTCACATGAATATTATTCTGCTGCAGTTTAGAAAGTTTCGCTTCCAGGTTAGAAATATGGAGTTCCAGCTGATTATCCATTTCGCCCAGATCTGCTAAAATTACATTGTGTTTTGTAGCAGGTGCAACCTTTAAAGTAGAAACCGGTTGGGCTACAACATTCGCGGAGAATATTAAGAGCGATAAAACGAGAACGATATTAAATACTTTGCGTTTCATTTTGACTAGCTTTTTTAGAATTGTTGATTTCCTGAATGATATTAAGTTGCTGATTTAAAACCTGAGTTTGTATCTGCAAATTCCGGATCATTGCTTTTACAGTTTCTTCCTGATTAGGGCTATTGGGTAAATCACTTTTTAGTTTCTGGTAATTTTCATCCATTTTCTTTATCTCAGAACTAAATTCCTGATATAACTGCGGATTTTCATTTTCAATTTGTTTTAATTCCTTGCGCTGACTCTCTATCATAGATGCGTAATGGACTTGCTCTTTTGCCAATTTTGGATCAATATTGGCCAGATCTGTTGCCTGTTTGTACTGATATTGCCAAAGCAAAATACCGGCTGCTAAAATAATTACCAGTGATGCGGCAATTTTTAATATCCAACCCAGCGGAACAACTTTTACCTGCTTTGGCTTCGCCTTGTCATTCTCGTCAAGCTGTTGTTCTATTTTGCTCCATAAATCGGCATTTGGCTCGCAAAAGTCAAATTCCTTTTTATTATCTCTTATAAAATCTTCTATGTTCTCTTTCATTCTTATCACCCTTAAGCTCCTGTAAAACAGAAGAAAAATTTAATTATAACTAACGCCTTTTCGCTTCAGAATTTCCACCAGTTTTCTGCGTGCCCGCATGTACTGAGACCTGGAAGTATTTTCACTTATTTTTAATATATGTGAGATCTCCTCGTGATCATATCCTTCCAGTAAATAAAGCGAAAGAACAACTCTGTACCCATCCGGAAGTTGTTGTATAGCTTTCATCACTTCTGCAACCTGCAATTCCAGTTCCTCTGTATCTTCAGGTTCATCAGTAATAAATTCATCCAGTTGCGCATCATCAATAGAAATTAATTCCATTTTACGCTTCCGCAGATGCGAGATCGATTTGTTAATCACGATCTGCTTCATCCACATTCCGAACGTTGTTTCTTGCCTGAAATCTGCCATCCGACTAAAAGCATCAATAAATGCTTCCTGCAAAACATCGGCGGCTTCATCTGCATTATTCAAAATTCGCTGCGCCACATTGCACATAGCTTTAGAATAAAGCTTATACAAATCATATTGCGCTTTTCTGCTTCCTTTTTTACATTCAACCACCAGGTTGTAATGCTGATCTACATAAACTGCTTCCAAAATCTGTACGTTCTGATTAAAAGACGCCGGCGTTTTTTAAACGTTGCACCTCCGGTTAATAAAATAAAAAACTAAACTAGATAATAAGGTTGGAGC
This sequence comes from Sphingobacteriales bacterium, assembly GCA_038204935.1. Lineage (GTDB taxonomy): Bacteria > Bacteroidota > Bacteroidia > Sphingobacteriales > Sphingobacteriaceae > Daejeonella. The sequence continues at coordinate 3,206 of JBBRCI010000131.1, forward strand.
AGATTGTTAAGGATTTGTTAATGGTACTTTTTGTGATAAAATTTACAATTATTGTTTTTCGGTTTGCAGAAAACCATCAATCACATTTACCGCATTTTGAAACCGGATTTCATTTGTACCGGATATTAATTGATAAATGGCATTTAACGCATCCAGTTCTTTATACCAAACTTGTAAAAAATGTTCCCGTAAATTGGGGAAATCCCGCAAAGGATCTTCCTGCCAGGGTAAATCTATATCCATTAATAAATAAAGATCGTAAGAATGCGTTGGCAACATATCTAATACTTCCTGCGGACTTTTGCCAAAAGTATGATCACTCCAGATTTTTACAGTAATAAATGTGGTATCGCAAATCAAAATTTTATTTGCCTGCGGAATTAACTTTTCTTCAAGTTTCAGCTGTCCGCGAAACATGTTGATCTCATCCTGCCAGCTGCATGGTTCTGTAAGGTTTGCGCAGTAATCCCGGGCAAATTCCGGAACCCAAATGGTATTATAATAACCTGCCAGCTCCGCAGAAATTGTGGATTTTCCGGTAGATTCGGGACCAACAACGGCAATTTTTTTTATTTCCGATTTCATTCTGCCGACACTTTTTCAGCTTCTAATTCAAGACTTTGTTCTTTCTCTAAACGGAAATCTTTTCTCCAGTCCATATATCCTATATAGGCAATGTAAATGTAAAGAGCATACATTCCGGCGGTTAGATCAAGCCCTTTGGCTATGTAAACGCCAACATAAATTACATCCACAAAAATCCAGATCAGCCAGTTTTCCATCACTTTACGTGCGAGAAAAAACTGTGCGACCAAACTGCAAGCCGTACAAAAACTATCTATAAACGGAAATGAAGCATCAGTTCCTCTTTGCAGTAAAAATCCCAGCGAAACTGTAAAAACCAGGATCGCTATTACAGAATAGATTATTTCCTTTCGGGAGATGCTGGTAACTGGAACTTTCTTTGTCCCGGTCTTTTGACTCCAGAAATACCAGCCATAAATATTCGTTAGCAAAAAATAAACCTGCAAACCTGTATCCGCGTACAGCTTTGCCTCAATAAATATAACAATGTATATGGTGACACTAACAATTGCTATCGGCCAGTTTAATATGTTGTTTTTGGCAGCAAGGTAAACGCATAAAATTCCGGTTATAACCCCAAATGTTTCTAAAAGACTTTGCTGAGAAAGCCAAATACTAAGCTGGTTCATTCAAATTTTCAGGTTAAAATTCTGCAATCAAAATTAGGATTAATAATCATTACCAGATTTTAACTCTCAGACTATCGGGCCTGAACATTTTATCACCTTGTTTGATATGAAACGCTTCGTAAAACTCGGGTACATTTACAAACGGTCCATTTACTCTTAGGTTTCCGGGAGAATGTACATCTGTTAATATCTGGTTTGCCAAACGCTGATCACGCTGCTGACCTAACCAACCCAAGGCATAACCCATAAAATACCTTTGAACCGGAGTTAAACCATTAATTTTCTCGTTCTTTTTATATTGTTCGGTTTTCTTAAAAGCTTCAAGTCCTAAAACTATTCCGCCAAAATCCGCAATATTTTCACCTAAGGTTGCTTTTCCATTTACATGCATGCTATCTAAAACCGTGTAGTTGTTAAACTGATCTACCATTACGGCAGCACGCTGATTGAACTTTTTCTCATCCTCTTTTGTCCACCAGCTTTTTAAATTGCCTTGCGCATCAAATTGTCTTCCTTGATCATCAAAACCGTGCGTAATTTCATGACCAATGGTTGAAGCTCCGGCATAACCGTAAACAACGGCATCATCCACATCTTCGTCACGCATTCCCGGAATTGTAAAAATCGCCGCAGGCAATACAATTTCATTATTAGATGGATTGTAATAGGCGTTATAAGTTTGCGGAGTCATATCCCATTCGGTGCGATCTACTGGTTTACCCAATTTATTGATCTGATAATTATACCACCACTCGTTACCACGAATTACATTTTGCACATACGGTCCGCGATC
>JBBRCI010000132.1:0-5080 GCA_038204935.1 Sphingobacteriales bacterium
ATTGTTACCCATTTTCCAACCATAAAAGTAAGTGGGAGGCATGCAGCCTATCTGCATCATTTTAATTTACAGATTAATTATATTTCGAACATGACTTTTCCCATATTGCATTCCTTAAATTATATAATGTAGACAATGATAAAAAGCAAATCAAATCCGTCCTATTGGGAGTGGCTATCGGCGATGCTCTCGGAGTTGCTGTGGATTTCAAAAGCAGGAAACCCGTACAAAGCAATCCGGTGATGGATATGATTGGATACGGAACATACAACCTGCCGCCAGGAACTTTTTCCGATGACAGCTCCCTTACATTTTGCCTGGCCGAAGCATTAACTAAACCATTTAGCTTAAAGCAAAGAGTCATTATTAATAACCGTAAAATAGAATTATTAGGATTTGGGCGTTTCCCTATCGGGTCGGGCTTTCCGTTACAATCTTTTGCTCGTTCCTCACAAAAGGATTTTCACTTCAATCCCTAACGCAATTAAACTTGTTGCTTAATGGAAGATAAATTGAACGAAACGGAAAGACAATCAGAAATAATGAATTTGATTGGCTATGGATTAGCAAAATTTGATTTAGATTTTGCATGGGAATTTGGGTGTAATACCAAAACAGCATTTAACAAATTGGTTGTTAAATTAGACCTAGCCAAAACTGAAAAAGCAGTTTCAAATAGACAAGATAGCTTCGACCCTTATTTTGAGAACGGAAGAAAAGGTTGGTGGCAAAGAAATCAAAGAGAACACGTTAAATTGTTTATTGATAGCCTTTTCGGAAATGAAAATGTAAAATCATTTGCAAATATTGTGAAGCTTTATATCAAAGATTACGACAACAAATTAATTCTTGAAACAACAGAAGTTCAACCTGTTATCAAAACTAAATTCAAACAATTGCAAATAACAGGAAATGAAGCTGAATTTTTCTTTTTGAGTAATTACAAAACACTTTCTATGTTTGAAAACGGCATTTTGGAAGATGCAAGACTTTGGGGAGATGGATATGATTTTCAAATTCAATTACAAGAGAAATTTGTATTGGCAGAAATAAAAGGGGTGAGAAACAAAAACGGAGCAATCCGAATTACCCAAAATGAGTTTGACAAAGCCAATGAATATAAAGAAAATTATTTTCTTGTTGTAGTAAGTAATTTATCTAAAACACCACAATTTAATGTTGTTAAAAATCCTATTAATACTCTTAAATTCAATCGGAAAGAACTAAATTCAACGCAAATAAATTATCATACTGAACATTTAAATTGGTAAAATATGGAAACAAAAATTGTATATGGTGTAAAATATTATATTGAAGAAGTTGGAACTGAATTTGACTTATTTCATTCACTTTCTGATGCTGAAGATTTTTGGAATAACAAGTCATTTGACAAAATAACCCCTATTAAAATTGTGAAAGGTTTAGTTAAAGAAGATTCACTAACTGTAAATGAAAATGGAGAATTAATTTTCAACGATGATTTTGATAATTTCAAAACTATTGAAACTATTAAAATAAATGCTTAAACCCTTTTCATTATAAAACAAAAAAAATTTATTACTAAACTTTTCAAGAAATTAGAAGATGCTTGTTATGATTACGAGGGAATAGAATGCTGGAGTGCAAGGGAACTTTAAAACATTCTTGGATATTCTCAATGGAAAGATTTCAAGAATGTAATTGACAAAGCTCAAAAGGCTTGTGAACAAGGAGGTGAAGATATTAAAAACCATTTTGCCAAATTCGGAAAGATGGTTGATATTGGAATCGGAGACTTCGCAAAACTAAGAACATTTTTTAATGGTTGATTCTATACATTATTTCGAATTTTAATAATCGGAAAAAAATAACAATTAAAACAAATCACTAAGTCCATCGGGTAGGAAGAAGAAAGCCATACCCTTAAACCAATTTTTTGAGATCAGAACTTAAAGTGAAAGCTCCAGAAACTCCCTGTTCTGCGTATCGATGTAAGTAATGGAAGATTGGTCATCATAATAATCCATCTTCTTTTCAATAACACTCACCACAGTATGGCCAACCACCTGGTGATAACCCTTCATGTAATCGTAATCTGTTTCTTCCTGGTCGGCCCAAATAATGCCGCCGGACTGAAGCAGGTTTTGTGGCCAGATACGGAGGCCGGAGACCTGGAACAGGATCTTGCGCCCGGCTACAGTCGAGAGCAAAAGATTGAATTTGTCTGCCAGGGTAACTAGCCTTTGGAGTGAGGGCTTCTCCATGCTTATTTTTAGGAATTCGGATTGAATAGCCGCATTATATTCCCGGTACCAGGCATTGGAAACACCGGCGTGGGTGAATAGAGTTTCTCCACGCTGGTAAGCCATCTGAAACAGCGCCGAATTTTCCATGAAAAGGTTTTGCAGATCAGCCAGCATGCTCCTGCGAAATCCGCTGCATTCTTCCACCTCGCCATGGAATATGTAATGAACGTCATGATTGCCAAGCAGCAAAACCACTTTGTCCGGATGGAACTTTTTGAAAGCTATGATTGCTTTCAGGTTATCTAAAATTCTTGCATCCGGAAATTGATCATCATCATGGGAATCCACATAATCACCCAGAAAGATGATCTTATCATAACGGTCGGGCTTAATGCGGGAAAGTACTTCTCTGCCATGCACGTCTCCGATGGCCAATATGTTCAATGGGACCTCACTTTTTTTGTAAATGCTTTCCTCCTTAAAACCTTGATACCCTCTGTGCGACCCTGAAGTATGATGGTCATTCTGGCTTTCCTGAATGTCACTCCATGGACCCGGCGAGAGCGGCGAATCGCTCAAGCTATACTTGAACCGTCCATCTCCAGCACTGGTCCAGACTTCTCCAGCCCGACCAACAAAACTATTCGATTTTTCACTCATATTTAATTATAGGATTTATAGTATAACCATTTTAGATTTTGATATGAAACCAAAATATCGTTAAGATTCATTTAGATCAGTTCGAAGGCCGACCCGAATAGGTAATAAATGAAGAATCCGTGAACGAGCAATATAACCCCTATTACAACCAGAAACACGAGCAGCCCCCAGATCATGATGATAAAATTGGACGTTCGGGTAAAGAACAGACACGGCACAACAATGGATAGGAAAATAGTTCCCAAAACTCTTGCCTCCTGGCTCCAGCCGCTTTTTGTCATCACCACGCACCATAATATCATGAGTAAAAACACAAAGAAAATGAACACCGTCATGCCACCGACCAGACCAAGCGCAGAACCGATCGCATCTCTTTTAATGCCTCTCTTAAAGCTTTCATAAGGGTCTGAATTCATCATAAGCTCTCCGTATTGGTTCAACCAAATATAAAGCCGGGGAGTGCAGTGTATCTGCGCTGGAATTTTATAAGACGATATAGACGTTGAATTTTTTTATTATCCTAAATCCCATTATCTTCCGGCACCTTAAACCCTTACATTCAATGCAGAAAAAAATACTATACGTCGATATGGACAATGTGCTTGTTGACTTTAAATCCGGAATTGACCAGCTTGACGAGGCAACACAATTAGAATATAAAGACCGGCTGGATGAAGTACCGCACATCTTCAACAAAATGCGCCCATTAGAAGATGCTATTGACAGCTTTAATGAGCTTAGCGAGCATTTCGACACTTATATTCTATCAACTTCTCCATGGGAAAATTGTACTGCATGGATGGATAAACTAAACTGGGTGAAAGAGCACCTTGGACAAAAAGCATATAAGCGGCTGATTTTAACGCACCATAAAAACTTAAATGCTGGTGATTTCCTGATCGACGACCGTAAAAATAACGGAGCTGAAAACTTTAAAGGAGAATGGCTGCATTTCGGAACAGAAAAATTTCCGGACTGGATTAGTGTAAAAGCTTATTTAATTGAACGGATTTAATAAGATTGTGTTAAATAAATAATTGACTTCAGTGCTGAAAACCTGCAGTGGTATCTGGTGCGCCAGGCCCTGCAGCACATGTATTCTGGAAAGCTCATTTTCTGAGTGATGGTTCAACAAAAAATCTAGATTATCTGCTGCTTTAATAATCGGATCCTGCAAGCCAATCACGGTTAAAAGGTGTTTTTCTCTTTGGGGAACGGCAGGAATTTGCTGAGGAAAACTTCGGTAAGGTAAAGCCGGATTAAAAACCAGGCAGTGGGTATTCAGCAACAAGGATAGATAATAACCCACAAAACCGCCAAAGCTGCTGCCAATGATCACATCAATTTTTTCCCCCCGATATTGAGTATGCAGGTTTTGTATTATCTGATCCGTTGCTTTATAATCAATATCCGGAAACAAAACTTCCCCATAGGAATTTAAAACCGCGTGTTTCACTTCACTCAGCCGGCTCTCAAGTCCGTGCAAATACAATATTTTAGTTTGGGATCTCTGCTCTTTCATTATTGAGGAATTATGGGTAATAAAAAGAAATTATGGAAGCCATTTCATCCATTCGGTCTGATCACAAAATGGAACATCATTATGACGGCAAATATTCATGGTATGACCAGTGCCGCCGTTACCGGGCTTACTCAGATCATCATAAAAAAAGGCAAAATTTGCTTTCTCCCAACCCAATTGTGGTGAACCGATCACTTTGACGGTATCCCTTAACAAATAAGGGACTTTTGCCGAGGCACGATTCTTTCTTCCCTCCAGGTACTCCTTCATTAAACCCGCATTTCCTGGATTTTGGGTTTGATATACTACTTCCGGTTCTTCCGCCAAATTGATTTCTGTGATTGACCGATACTCCGCATGCGCAAATGCACTCTTTAAACGGTGTTTAAGAGCAGGTGTAATAATCTGCAATTGCTTTGGATTAACCGACTCCACACCTCTGCAGAAAAACTCATCGGCACCACCCGCATTTCCGGAACGGAAGGTGGCATGAGGAAGGCTTCGGGCCAGGAAAGCACCAAGCTGGATTAATAGGGGCTGATCCTGGACTAAAACAGTTCTTTTCCCTTCCAATAGGATGATGGGAGAATGAAAGTCGTTTAAATACTCAAAAAATTTATCTGAAGCTAAACTCATAATTTCCTGGAGTTAGAAAAATTAGCGGCCATTATTT
>JBBRCI010000133.1:0-5080 GCA_038204935.1 Sphingobacteriales bacterium
CTCATCCTGAAAAGTACCAAACAATCTGTCCCAGAGTATTAATGTATTTCCATAGTTTTTATCGAGATATTTTGGCTGCGAACCGTGGTGAACCCGATGGTTAGACGGAGTGCCAAAAACATATTCAATAGCCGGATGCAACTTTGCGATACAACCGGTATGAACCCAAAACTGGTAAAGGGTACTAACCTGATTTGCCAGAAAAAACATGATCGGATGAAATCCGGCGAAAGCCAAAGGCAGAAAGAAAATTACCTTAAAATGCTGCACCCAGCTCTGTCTGAAAGAAACTGTTAAATTGTAATGTTCAGCAGAATGATGTACAACATGTGTAGCCCAGAAAAAACGAATAAGATGTGAAAAACGATGTGACCAGTAACTGCAAAAATCGTAAAATATAAAGCAGGGAATAAAGGTCCACCAGGCAGCGGAAATACGCCAGGGAACTAAATTGTAAATAATCACGGCACCATACAAGAGACCAATTTTTACCAGCAAACTAACCAGCAGATTCCCAACTCCAACCAGAAAAGAACCTAAAGTTTCACGCTTCTCATAAAAGCCTTTTTCACTCTTATAGGAATAAATAGCTTCTATTACTACGAACAAAAAAACCAGGGGCAATGCATATAAAATCAGGTTTGGAGTATTGCTTTTAATATCCAAAATTCCAGAAGCAGAAATTTTTTCTGAACCAAACATAATGTTTAGAGTTTAAAATTAGAAAATTAGAATGGAAACATTTGAATACAATTTTTATTTAAAATATCAAAACTCAGAAAAAAAATCAATCCTGTTAACCGCATAAAGCCTATCTGACCTTCGACAACAAATTTTTGCCATTCTTTGCTTTAAAACTAAACTCTATATCGGTTGCTTGGTTTTTATTAATAACATTTTCGCTGTACTAACGATACAGATTGTTATAATTCCGGTCTATAAAATCATAAATACATCTACCTTTCACTTCCGCCAGGGAAAATCCTAAATTTCTAATTCAGGCTGAATTCACTGTTTGGATATGGCTATCCAAATCCAAAAAATGAATCAGATCATTTGTATGATTAAAAAGATCAACAAGGCTCGTCAAAATTCAGTCGCTTCATTTATTAAAATATTTGATTGAAATTTTTCAACAACAAAAACGTGCAAATTCATCGGAGAATAAGTTAGCCTTCACCAAAATATCCACAATGGAATGATGATTGAAACATTAGAAATCTACAAATTAATGGACTAAAGATTAATTACCTTTATACAGCTTATAAAATGGACAATAAATTCTTACATCATATTTATTCTAAACAGAAGAAAGTGGAGGCTGTACCTTCCAACAAAGTAATTGCTCAATGGGCTCAGAATATTATTCATTTATTATATCCGGTTCAGGCTCAAAATAAATTTGCTTCTTTACAGGATCTTGAGTTAGAATTTGAAAATAAAGAGCTGGAACTAACAATTATTCTGAATGGTACCAAAGCCTGCGAAGACTGTGACAACCACCTGATTTCAGAGCAGTTTTTTAACCGGGTGCCAGAACTTTGCAGAATTTTAGATAAAGATATCAAGGCAATTTTTGAAGGAGATCCTGCTGCACAAAGTGAGTTTGAGGTTATTAAAACCTACCCTGGATTTTTTACAATTGCATTTTATAGAATTGCACATCTTTTACTTCGGCTAAATGTGCCATTGCTACCGCGATTATTGACAGAGTATGCTCACTCCAGAACCGGCATTGACATTCATCCCGGCGCACAGATATCGGAATCATTTTTTATCGATCATGGCACCGGAATAGTAATTGGCGAAACTGCAATTATTGGCAAACACGTTAAAATTTACCAGGGAGTAACCTTAGGTGCATTAAGTGTAAATAAAGCAATGACAAATATTAAACGTCACCCAACTGTCGAAGATAACGTGATCATTTATTCAGGAGCCACTATTTTGGGTGGAGAAACCATTATTGGCGAAAACAGTATTATTGGCGGTAATGTATGGCTAACCAAAAGTGTACCGGCAAATTCAACCGTATATCATCAGCCTTCTATCAAGGTTATTAATTCAAAATTTACCGATCAAATTTAAATATATGTCTAGCATTATAGATCTTGTTGGCAATACTCCTTTAGTAGAGATTAATAAATTAAATCCAAATCCAAGAGTAAAGATATACGCCAAACTGGAGGGAAATAATCCCGGCGGAAGTGTAAAAGACCGGGCAGCTTTAAATATGATTAGAAGCGCTTTAGAGCGGGACCAAATTCCACCAGGAACCAAACTGGTAGAAGCAACCAGCGGAAACACCGGTATCGCCCTGGCGATGATTGCCCGTTTGTATGGATTGGAAATCGAACTCATTATGCCTTCCACATCCACAAAAGAACGCACGTTAATGATGGAAGCTTTCGGCGCCAAAGTAACTCTTTTGGATAGCATAGAAATTTGCAGAGATCATGCTGATGAAATGGCTGCTACCGGCGATTATTTTATTCTGAACCAGTTCTCTAACCCGGATAATTACCTGGCACATTATAAAACCACCGGACCTGAATTATGGAATGATACAAATAAAAAAATTACACACTTTGTTAGCTCGATGGGTACAACCGGAACCATAATGGGTTCATCCATGTATTTAAAAGAACAAAATCCTGACATTCAAATTGTAGGTTGCCAGCCCACAGAAGAATCTTCAATTCCAGGAATCAGACGCTGGCCACCGGAATATCTTCCCAAAATATTTGACCCAAGCCGAGTTGACCGGATTATTGATGTGTCGCAAGCCGAAGCTGTAGAAATGACCCGTAAGCTTGCAAAAGTGGAAGGTATATTTGCAGGAATGAGCAGTGGCGGTGCCGCTTCAGCAGCTTTCAGATTGGCAGAAGAATTAGAAACGGGTTTGATTGTATTTATAGCCTGCGACAGAGGCGATCGTTATTTGAGTAGTGATTTATTTGGATAATATTAATAAATCAATATTGTTGGACTAAATTTAAAAACAGTAAAATTCATTTAACAACGTACTATTATTTTTTTAGATATGTTTTTTCACTTAGAAAAATACTTCTTAATTTTTTAGCTGAAAATCCTTCAAAACCATTATTTTCAAGATATACTGATTCATTTTTGAAATGATCTTTGATTATTTCATCTAGAAGATTTTTTGTTACATCCGGAAAGTCAACAACAATTTGTTGTTCATTCTCCATCCAAATCTTTATAGTTTCCAGATATTTTTTTTTCAAACTTTTAATAACCGGAACACCGAGCCCTAATAAGGCAGCAGCATTACATTGTTGTTCATATTGCCCTTTCATCGGAATAACCAATAGCTTTTTCTTTAAGAATAAAGCTTCCGCCGGAGTTTCAAATCCTGCCCCGCATAAAATACCCCCGCAGTTAATTAGACTTTCTATAAATCTATCATTATCAATTGGTCTGATATGAATATTTCCTTCCTTGTACTCTTTTTTAGTATGCTTACTAAATACTTCCCAATTAACGGATTTTAAATTTTTAAGTACTTTAATGATTCTTTGATCACTATATGCAGGCAGGTAAACTGTAAAATATTTTCCGTTTAAAGGTTTTGCCTCCCTAATTTGCTGCCTGATTACCGGAGTAGAAATACCCTGATCATACGAAAGGAAATGAAATCCATACGTTTTAGAAACCGGTGCATAATTCTGTAGTATTGATCTACCCAAATAATCTTTTTTTACCGGTTTCGGACTTAAAGGATTTATTACCGCCGACTGATGGCTTAAGCCAATGCACGGTATATTTTTTAGCTTACAAGCCCATGCACTTACAGGTTCAAAATCGTTTATGACAATATTATACTGCTCAACATTCAGACTTTTAATTTCTTTATATAATTTTTTAAGATTACTTTTTCGATAAGTAGCAAAAAGGTCGATTCCTCCTTTTTTCCCAAAAATAAAACTCAGTCCCCTGAATTTATATTTTACAGGATAAGGAAGTTCAACATCCGCCTGTATCCCGCTGATAAGAATATCCAGTTCGCCATGTTGCTGAAGCAGTGGAATAATTTCTCTTGCTCTGCTTAAATGCCCATTTCCGGTGCCTTGAATGGCATATAGTATTTTAATCAATCTTTAAAATTTAAATTACAGTTTTTCAGATGCAAGAATTAAAAGTTATCCCATCTTAAACGTTTCTCATCAGGTTAAACTCTAAAAGCATATTTTCAAATAATTGATTATTATCTAAATCAGTCTCCTGAGGTTTTAAACTATTCATTTGCTGCTTCTCCTCTTCACTAAATCTGTAAACAGACCATTCGTTATTAGAAAATTCCAGAGCAGTTAAATTTTCAACCCAGTCGCCACTATTCATATACATAATTTTTCCTTCCGGGACTACTATCTCCCGCATTTCCGGATGGTGAATATGTCCGCAAACAACATAATCGTACTTGTTTCCAATACCAATTTCTGCAGCTGTCTGTTCAAAACTATTTATAAATTTTACAGCGCCTTTAACACTATTCTTTATTTTTTTGGAGAATGAAAGTTTACCTTTTTTGAAAATCTTTTCCAGAATAAAATTTACCAGGCGGTTTATAAGAATCAATAAATCATAACCTGCAGCACCTAATTTAGCCAGCCATTTACTATGTTGCATGGTTACGTCAAATACGTCTCCGTGAAAAAACCATGCTTTCTTTCCATTGGATAATTCAAGCACAACTTTGTTTGAAATACGAAAAGATCCCATTTTAAAGTCCAGAAATTTTCTTAGCATCTCATCGTGATTACCAATGATGTAATGAATTTTGACCCCCTTAGCCATCCAACCCATAAGATGTTTAATAACCTTGGTATGGCTTTGGGGCCAGTATCGTTTGCTGAATTGCCAAATATCAATAATATCTCCGTTAAGAATTACTACCTTAGGTTTTACACTTTTCAGATAGTGCAATAGTTCCGTGGCGTGACAGCCATAAGTTCCAAGGTGTATATCAGAAAGTACCAGAACATCTATTTTCCTCCTCTTTAGTTCTTTCATAGATTTTGATCTACTGGAAATGCTTTAAAATGAGTTGCATGTTCCT
>JBBRCI010000134.1:0-4982 GCA_038204935.1 Sphingobacteriales bacterium
TATGGAAATGATTTCCCTGCAAGGGAAAACCAATTTCTTTGAAAAGCGGGTTGGCGATTACCAGAAAAGCGGAGTGCTGAACAGCGATGCCAAAAGTCAGGCGTTTTCATTGGATGAGGATTTCTAAACCTCACCCAACCCTCTCCAAAGGAGAGGGCTTTGAACAATAACTATAAAAATTGTTAGAGTGGTCTAAGTACTAATATCTAACTTCTAAATACTAAAAAAAGATGTTTGTAATTAAACGCGACGGAAAGCGTGAATCCGTAAAATTTGATAAGATCACCGCAAGGATAGAAAAGCTTTGCTATGGATTTAATCCGAAGTTGGTTGACCCGATTGACGTAGCAAAAAAGGTAATTGAAGGTTTATTTGATGGAGTTACAACTTCAGAGCTGGATAACCTGGCGGCAGAAACGGCAGCCTCATTAACCACCAAACATCCGGATTATGCATTACTTGCATCCCGCATTGCGGTATCTAATCTGCATAAAAATACTATTAAATCTTTTTCGGAAACCATGCGCCTGTTGCATGAATATATTGATCCGAAAACTGGCAAAAATGCTTCGCTAATTGCGGATGATGTATTTAAAGTAATCGAAAATAACGCTGAGTTACTGGACAGTACGTTGATTTACGATCGTGATTTTGGGTTCGATTATTTTGGATTCAAAACTCTGGAGAAATCATATTTATTAAAGCTCGACGGGAAAATCGCCGAAAGGCCGCAGCATTTATACATGCGAGTAGCTGTTGGAATTCATAAAGACGATATTGATAGTGTGATTAATACCTATCATTTAATGAGTGAGCGCTGGTTTACGCATGCAACGCCAACTCTGTTTAATGCCGGAACACCTAAGCCTCAAATGTCTTCATGCTTTTTATTGACTATGAAAGATGATAGCATCGACGGAATTTACGACACGTTAAAACAAACTGCTAAAATCTCGCAGAGTGCAGGCGGAATTGGTTTAAGTATTCACAATGTACGTGCAACGGGTTCATACATCAGCGGAACCAATGGAACCAGTAACGGCATTATTCCGATGTTGCAGGTTTTTAACGATACCGCCAGATATGTAGATCAGGGTGGAGGCAAGCGTAAAGGTGCTTTCGCGATCTATTTAGAGCCATGGCATGCAGATATTTTCGCTTTTCTGGACCTTAGAAAAAATCACGGTAAGGAAGAAATGCGTGCCCGCGATTTATTTTATGCTTTATGGGTTTCAGATTTATTTATGAAACGCGTAGAAGCAGATGCAGACTGGAGCTTATTTTGTCCGCATGAATCTCCGGGTTTGGCAGATTGCTTTGGCGATGAATTTGAAGAATTATATACCCGTTACGAGGCTGAAGGTCGGGCACGAAAAGTAGTTAAAGCGCAGGAACTTTGGTTTGCCGTTTTAGATGCCCAGGTAGAAACCGGAACTCCGTATTTGTTGTATAAAGATGCTGCAAACAGCAAATCTAATCAACAGAATTTAGGAACCATTAAAAGTTCTAATCTGTGTACTGAGATTATTGAGTACACGTCTCCGGATGAAGTCGCGGTTTGTAATCTGGCTTCGCTGGCTTTGCCGCGATATATTATCAACGGAAAGTTTGATCACGAAAAATTATATGAAGTTACTTATCAGGCTACTTTAAATCTTAACCGAATTATCGACTGCAATTATTATCCAATTATAGAAGCAAGGAACTCAAATCTACGCCACCGTCCCATTGGTTTAGGCGTGCAAGGTTTAGCTGACACTTTTATTCAATTACGTTATCCTTTTGAAAGCGAAGAGGCGAGGAGATTGAATATTGAAATATTTGAGACCATTTATTTTGCTGCGATGACCGCCTCAAAAGATCTGGCCATTAAGGAAGGCGCTTATGAAACTTTCGCAGGATCCCCATTATCCAAAGGAAAATTCCAGTTTGATCTGTGGAACGTTCAGCCGGATAGCGGACGTTGGAACTGGGAAGAATTACGATTGGACGTTGTTAAACACGGAGTCCGTAATTCATTATTAGTTGCGCCAATGCCAACAGCTTCAACTTCGCAGATATTAGGAAATAACGAGTGTTTTGAACCTTATACGTCAAATATCTATACCCGTCGGGTTTTGAGTGGCGAATTTGTGGTTGTAAATAAGTTCTTGTTGCGTGATTTGGTGAATCTTGGTTTGTGGAATAATGACATGAAAAACCAGATCATTTCTGCAAATGGTTCGGTTGCCGATATTCCGGAGATTCCTTCAGATATTAAAGAATTATACAAAACAGTTTGGGAAATAAAAATGCGTTCGTTAATTGACATGGCTGCTGATCGTGGCGCATATATTTGCCAGTCGCAATCGTTGAATCTGTTTGTAAGTTCTCCAAATGCTTCCAAATTAACTTCTATGCACTTTTACGCATGGAAAAAAGGTTTAAAAACTGGAATGTATTACTTGCGTACACAGGCTGCATCTCAGGCAATTAAATTCACGGTAGAAAATCAGGCCGGTAAAAATTTGGAGCCTGTTATTCCACAAGTGGATGAAGAAGTTCAGGGAATGGTTTGTTCTATGGAAGAAGGTTGTATCAGTTGCTCAGGATAATTTCCAAGCTTTAGGTAATACTTCCCATTATTTTTGTTCTTTTGGTTTTGAGGTCGGAATCGGTTTTCGTCCTCAAAATGGAATAAGCGTTTTAAACAACACTAAGTATTACAACCTAAAAAATTGGGTGATAATTTTTAAATTCTCTATTTTCACAGTTTTAAATGATTATGAAATTACTCGAAGGAAAAACCGCATTAATTACAGGAGCCTCTAAAGGTATCGGAAGGAAAATAGCTGAAAAATTTGCTGAACATGGAGCAAACGTTGCATTTACATATTTATCATCTGTAGAAAAAGGTGAAGCTCTTGAAAAGGAGATGCAAAGTTTTGGAACCAAAGTAAAAGGCTATCGTTCTGATGCATCTAAATTTGATGAAGCTGAAAAATTAATCGCGGATATAGTTACTGATTTTGGAACTCTGGATATTGTGGTTAATAATGCCGGAATTACGAAAGATGGTTTGCTCATGCGCATGACTGAAGAAAACTGGGATGATGTGTTAAACGTGAATCTGAAGTCGATTTTTAATGTCACCAAAGCTGCCTCAAAAGTGATGATGAAAAACCGCAAAGGGGTTTTTATTAACATGAGTTCTGTAGTTGGTGTTCAGGGAAATGCAGGTCAGGCGAATTATGCTGCATCAAAAGCAGGAATTATTGGATTTTCTAAATCTGTTGCAAAAGAGTTAGGTTCACGTAACATTCGTACCAATGTGGTTGCTCCAGGATTTATCCGCACAGAAATGACAGAAAGTTTGGACCAAAAAGTAGTGGAAGGCTGGGCTGCAGCAATTCCGCTAAAGCGTGCCGGCGAAGCGGAAGATGTAGCTAATCTTTGTGTATTCTTAGGTTCAGATATGAGTTCTTATATTACAGGTCAGGTTATTCCGGTTGACGGAGGAATGCTATAGTTAGTAGTTAGTATTTAGATTTAAGTATTGAGAATTTATAGCAAACCAGATAGAAAACTTAACTAATTCAAAAAATCCAATTCTATGAGAACCAATCGATTTATAATTCCTTCCTTAATAATGGGTTTGGCAATACTTATTTCAACGATTGTGTTTTCCGGAACATGGAGAAAAGTTAAAAGTGAAAATCAAACTATTAATGTAACCGGATCTGCCAAACAAGTAATTGTTTCAGATCTGGGCATTTTACGTGGGACTTTGAGCGGCGAAGGAGCAACGGCAAGCGAAGCTTACAAAGTGCTGCAAAGTCAGAAGCCAATTCTTCTGGACTTTATCAAAACCAAAGGTTTTACTGCGGATAAGATTAATTTCTCTACTATAAATAATTACCCGAATTATTTTTTCAATCAGAACGGTCAGCAAACCGGAGTTCGTTCTTTTACTGCTTCGCAATCATTAGATATTCAATCTTCTGATGTGGAAAAAATCAAATCAACTTCTTTAGAAATTAGTTCGCTGGTAGAACGTGGAGTTAGCTTCCAGGTAAATCAGCCTGAATTTTATTATACCAAATTAGGCGATATTAAAATTGAAATTCAGGCAGAAGCGGCCAGAGATGCCATGATTCGCGGAAAGCGAATTGCTGAAGCAACCGGTCGTGAATTAGGAACTTTAAAATCTGCGAGAATGGGTGTTTTGCAAATCACTCCGGAAAATTCTAACATGACCTCAGATTACGGGATTAACGATGCAAGTTCCATCCGTAAAGAAATTACTGCGGTAGTTAACGCAAATTTTGAAATTGATTAGCGTATATTGAGTTAAAGTTAGGCTTATAAAGTTTAATATTTTTGAACCCTAAAATATAATTCAATGAAAAAATTAAGTCTTATTTTGTGTTTGTTCCTTTGGAGTTGTAGTAAGGACAAATTGCAACCACGAATTGCAATCGGCGAGATCTTCAAAACCGAATCTTTGCAAACTATTTCATTAGGTCAGTCAGATACCATTACAGTTACTTTTGGCGGAGGTTCCGGCTGTGCAGCTGCAGATCATTTAGAAACAAATATAGCGGGGAATGTAATAACTTTCAAAGCATTTTATAAAGAGCCTTCCGGTCCGGTCGTTTGCCCCGCGGTTGTTCCTGTACACCAATTAAAATATATTTTCAAACCCGTCTCTAAGGGAAATTACATATATAAATCGTTTGATAACAACGTATCCTCAGAAACTACTGTAAATTAAATTCGCCCATAGAGCGTTTCAGAAAAAAAAGGCATATTTGTTAACAGCTATGCCCTTATTAATTCAGGTTCAATTTACCGGGTCAACACTTTTGTGGCTTTTTGCTTGTCTGGCATTAGGTTTAGGATATGCATTTCTACTTTATCCGCTTAATTCCAAATTAGAGAAACGATTAAAATATTTTCTGTTTGCAATCCGGACGATTGTCGTGGCTTCAATTGCATTTCTT
>JBBRCI010000135.1:0-4978 GCA_038204935.1 Sphingobacteriales bacterium
TGTAGAACCATTCAATCTGCTTTTTTACATGGAATAGGCCTATATAATTTCCTTTTCACGTCGGTAAAATTTATTTGTGTGTGAATTAATTATTTCAGCACAAACCTTTTAATCTGTCTATATTCTTTTAAAAAGAATTTAGAGCCTTAAATCATTCACGCTTAAATTCTTCAAAAAGTGAGGTTGAAAAACTAAGGAATTAAATATTTTATTCGCCGGTTATATATGCCATATGTAAGGAATAACGAATGATTGGCGGCATGGATTGAAAGCCGAGTTCAGATGTGTTCAGTCCGCAGGTTTCTGCGTTCAGCATCCGGCATTTAAAATTGGGATATTGTTGCCGCATTTCTTTTTTCCAGATCTCTGCCTTTTCATTTAACCGGGTACCGATCGAATCTTCATCATAATCGGTTCCTATCAATTCGCGGATGCAAAATCTTTTGTAATTTTCATCATTCATATTTAAATATAAGCTTTAATTGGATTTCAATAAATCGAATAAAAAAAATATACGCAACCAATCTTTAACATCCATCGTCAAGAGGTCATGATCAAATTTTTAGGTTTAGCAATGCTGATGTTTTCGTTAGCAGGTCAGAAATTGTGATCGTGATTAAATACAATAGCGCATGCAACAATTATAAAATTGCTACATGCGCTATCTGAAATTTTTATTGGCTTATTCTTATAATTTAATGATAATATTTACGCCTGAATCTAGATTCTGACGACTGTAATCTACCTGATTTTGCAAGGAATTGACGTTGTTCTGCAAATCCATGATCAAATTTTCACGGCGTTGAAATTCGCTTGCTGTAAAAGTAGTTCTGTTAGTGCTTAAACTAGTTTTGTAGCCCACTAATTTTTGTAGCGCAACCTGTAAAAGAGCTTCGCTGAAAGATAAATTTTCCAAAGATGTTTCGTACGTATTATATACATTTTCTCTTGAACTCACATATCGTGGCGACCAGCGATCAGAATAATTGATATTGCAATTTCCCATTACATCGCCATGATTTAAATGCGCCTGTAATGCGTTTTCTGAAACACGAATGGTGACGGCATCAGAACCGTTTCCATTTGGATGATGACAAATTTCTACTTTCTTCTGATCTTTAGGATGTTTTCTATCCGCAAAATTATTCATGTTCCAGTCAATTTTCATGTCCCTTTTGCCATTCAACATTCGGTGGTCGCCCTTGTGTTTGTAAGAATGATTTTTCATTTTATAATTATCTTGTCCTTTATTTCCATGATCCTTATTTTTTGAATGATCATTTTCAGTCATTTTGTGATCATTCGATTTCGAAGATTTTCCTTTTTCTTCCTTATCCTGATGTTCCTTATTGTTTCCCTTAGATTTATTTCCTTTATCCTGATGATTATTTTTGCCGGGCTGAAAACTGCTGAAAGCTAATACGGTTAATAGTATCAAAGGCAGGACACTTATTCTAAAAATATTGTTCTTTTTCATGATTAATTATTTAATTCTTTATCTAATTTTTCAAGTGAAGCTTCCACTTTTTTGGATTTATCTTCTAATTCTTTATTAGATTTTTCCATTTCCTGTGATACAGAATCCATTTTTGTGATCTGTGGTTCTTCATTTTTTGATGATTTACCTGCGCAATGACTCATAGAGAGACAAAGGGGAAATATCAATGCGAAATAAAAGTCTGTTTTTTTCATAATCGAAATATTTTTAAAGCAGTAGTTTAAGGGTTTTGCGGTAAATTATATTTCCTCATACGACAATTATTGAGCCATTCGGATTAAGGAATTTTCTCAACTATTGAGATAATCAATTCTATCGGATGCATTTTACCTGATCAATTTACTGCAAAATTACCGTTCCCTAAATAATCACTACCGTTCACCCTTTTTTTAAGGTTTACAAATTGAAAAGCAATATTTTAGTGATATACATCTACTAAAATGAAAATCATCTATCCTTTTAATATTTCTGATCTGCAAATTAAATTAAGCCGTGGAGTAAGTTTCGGAGAATGCCCGGCTTATGAAGTAGCTCTTTTTGGAAACGGAGAAGTTATTTACAATGGGTTTTCAAATGTGCTGATAACCGGAGAGCAGAAGTCTGAAATTGATATTATAGACTTGGTTGACTTATTTACTTACGCTGTAGAAATTGGTTTTTTTGAAATGAAAAATGAGTATTTGGAAGGCGAACAAATTATGATTGGTAAGGATAATACAATTAACCTTTGGACAGTAAACCCAACGGATCAACCATATTACGATATCATGATTAGCACAGGTAATCAGATTAAAAAAGTGCATGATTATCTAGGTGGTCCCAAAAGATTAAGGAACCTTGAGAAAACGATAGATAAACTTGCCGGCTCTGACAGATGGATAAAAGGTACCGGTGAAAAGGACGAACTAATGGAATTTTAACCATTGATTTTTTTTGTTTTAAGAACTGAGCCTCAATTTATTGACCGGATGGAAAGAAGAGCTAAATTCCCGGGAGACTGGATAGGGAAAAATAAAGATAGTTATCGGCATAACGGTTTCCTTCCCTAAACATAATTTAAAAGTGCATTAAAGCCCTGCAATAAAATTTAAACACTCTTTAAGGCAAACCCTCTGAATTTCATCTTGTTATAAGTAATTAAATGGATGCTAACAATTTAACCGCATGAAGATGGTTTTGCTAGTTTAGAAATAATACAATTATATTTCCAGGTACGTGTAATTTTATTAAATTTATATAGTAATTACATCCCGGTTTTGCTACTTATTAAACTTCCGGTCCGATTCCGTCTAAAATAACAGTAACCTTCTTTCTGGTTTTTAAACTTTAAATCATGCCTTTATCACAAAGTTTATATTAAATAACCTGACTTTATATTTTAATCTTTCATTAAAAAAGGATGTTTTTTTCTTGAAAGAAAAATAAAAAGAACTGCTACCTTTTTTACTTTCTAAGATATGGGTCAATGTTATAAATGATGCCATTAATCTCATATATTAAAAATTCTTTATTAAAGTGCCTTTTATATACTGAAAAAACTAATCTTATATTCCACAAAAATATAATCAGGGAGAATAATTATAATATAACACAATCCCTTAGGTCATACTAAATTATCAGTTATGCCCAAGTCACGTCAGCTTTCTGCAATCATGTTTACTGATATAGTTGGATATACAGCTTTAATGGGTGATGATGAAGATAAAGCGTTTGAAATACTGGAAAAAAGCAGGCAGCTGCAAAAACCGTTAATAAAACATTATAATGGCCAATGGATTAAGGAAATGGGAGATGGGGTTATGGCGAGTTTTCCAAATGTTTCGGATGCAATTTTATGCGCAAATGATATTCAGTGTGCAGCAGAACATGTTTCGGGGTTAAAACTAAGGATTGGAATACATTTAGGTGAAGTGATATTTGAGAACAACGATATTTTTGGAGATGGAGTTAATTTGGCTTCCAGAATACAAGCTATTGCACCAATTGGTGGAATTTATATTTCTGAGGCTGCACAAGAAATGATATCAAACAAGAAAAATATTGAAACCAAGTTTGTTAATGAAACAGTTCTGAAAAATGTAAAAGAACCCCTGAAGATATATGAAGTCATTCTGAAAAGTTGCGACACTATAGCCTCAGGCAAGGATTTAAAGGAAGATGAATTTGATCATTTTAAAAGTATAGCGGTATTACCTTTCAATAATCTAAGCAATGATCCTAAACAGGAATATTTTGGGGACGGGATTGCAGAGGAAATTTTAAATTCTTTAGCGCATATAAAAGATATCAAGGTTGTTGGCCGGTCATCCTCTTTTCAATTCAAAGGAAAAGGTGTGGATGTGGAAGAAGTTGGTCGGAAATTAAACGTTAGAACCGTGTTAGAGGGGAGTGTACGACGTCAGGCCAATAAGTTAAGGATAACTGTACAATTAATTGATGCACATGACGGTTTTCATATTTGGGCAGAAAGATATGATAGGAATATTGATGATATTTTCGCTATTCAGGATGAAATAGCAGCATCCGTTACCGAAAAATTGAAAATTACCTTATTGGGAGATGAAAAAAGACTGTCGCCAAAAGTACCTACTGAAAATAAAGAAGCTTATGATCTCTATTTGAAAGGCAGATTCTATTTGAGTAAGAGAGGCCCCGGATTGCTAAAAGGTCTTGAGATTTTCAATCAATCCATCAAACTCGACCCTGAATTTGGGTTGGCTTATGCAGGTCTTGCTGATAGTTATGGTTTAATTGCGCTTTATTCGGTATTACCTGCACCTATTGCTGCTCCCAAGGCAAAAGAGGCAGCAGAAAGGGCAATAGCTATTGATTCATCAAGGGTGGAACCATATTCTGCTTTGGCATTTTTGAGTTTAATTTATGACTATGATTGGAAAGCGGCCAGTACGAATTTCGAAAAGGCTTTTGCTATTAATTCGAGTTACGCTCCAACACATTACTGGTTTAGCAATTATTTAAATTGGGTAGAAAAAGATTACAGTCGTGCTATTCAGGAGGCGCAAAAGGCTATAGACTTGGAGCCTTTATTTTCACATTGTTATAATGTTCTCTCGTCAGCTCATCTTTGCAATGGAACTTTTAATGAAGCTAAAAACGCTAGTTTGACTGCCGTTGAATTGGATCCCAATTCATTTCTATCTTATAGTAGCCTGGGTATGTGTTTAAAGGAAGAAAAAAAAATCGATGAGGCACTAGAAGCTTTTAATACAGGAGTAAAAGTATCCGGAAGACACCAATATTCCTTATTTGAACTCTGCTGGTTATATGCATCGATGAATAATACTGATGAAGCGAAAAAAATCCTGGATGAATTAAAAGATCGTTCCTCATCCGAATTTATTTCCGGATTGTCTCTTTGTGTTGCAGCATATTGTTGCAATAAGTTTGATGAATCTGTTAAATATTTAGAATTAGCATACAAACAAAGAGCAGGATTATTGCCAAGTATTAAGGGATATC
>JBBRCI010000136.1:0-4908 GCA_038204935.1 Sphingobacteriales bacterium
CATCACAAAATTTACAATCAATTATAGATTTGGTAAAAGCCAGAAATCCGGATGTAAAACTGGTTTTAACAGGAATGGAAGTTCCACCTAATATGGGACGAAGCTATGCGGCAGATTTTCATTCCATTTTTCCCGGTCTGGCTAAAAAAAATAATATGGCGTTTGTTCCCTTTTTACTGGAGGGAGTTGCTGGAAATCCCGAATTAAATCAGGGAGATGGAATTCACCCGACAGAAAAAGGCCATAAATTTTTAGCAGAAAATGTATGGACGGTTTTAAAACCACTTTTAGTGAAAAACTGAAGATAAAAAATATGGAAAAGGAAATTCATTTAATAGGTATCAGCGGAAGCTTAAGAAAAGGCTCTTTAAATACTATGCTTTTGAAAGAAGCAGCAAAACTGGTTCCTGAGGGAGTTAATTTAGAAATTATTTCTTTCGAAGAATTGCCGGTTTATAATGGTGATTTTGACATTCCCGAAAAACCGGAGCGACCTGCAGCGGTGCGTATTTTCAGAGATTCTTTAGCTACAGCTGATGGCCTGGTAATTGTCTCACCGGAATACAATTATTCTATCCCGGGAGGATTAAAAAATGCAATTGACTGGGCTTCACGCGGAGAAGATTCACCTATCAGAAATAAGCCTTTAGCATTAATGGGAGCTACACCCGGAATGTGGGGAACGGTAAGAATGCAAACTGCTTTTTTGCCTGTGATAGAAACTATGGGAATGAAATCTGTACAAAAGCCGGAAATTTTATTGGCGCAGGCGAATAAAAAATTTGACGAAAACGGGAATCTTACAGACGAGAAAGCGAAAGAATTAATTGCCAAAAAGCTTCAGGGATTAAAGGATATGATCTTGAAAATGAGGGCGTGATCAGGAAGTGGGATCTATTTCAAGTAATTCAAAGGTAAATGCTTCTTTCACCGGACGGATAGGCTTATCGTAAGCTTCGCTTAGTATTTTTACGAAGCAGCCGCCGTAATAGAAAATAAGTGCCGAATAAAAAACAAACAGCATTATTAACACTATCGATCCTGAAGCACCGTAAATAGTTCCGATCTGACTTAAAGCCAGCATGAACCTTAGTACAATTTTTCCGGCTGTAAAAAGAATAGCTGTAAAAAATCCCCCGGCCATTGCCAATTTCCATTTTGGTCTGCCGGCCGTTAAAAATCTGAATAAAATGGTAATCCAGATGGTAACAACAACTATAAAAACCAGCTCATTTACTAAACGTGAAGCAAATATTCCGGCTCCACGCCAAATATCATCAACATAATTGCTTAAAAATACCTGAACACCTTCGGTAAATAACCCGATAAAAAACAGGATACCTGCCAAAATAATTATTATTAAAGAACGGAGACGGCTTTTAAGTTTAAATACAAAACCAGAATGTGGTCTTATCCTGATATTCCAAATTTGATCTAAAGAGTTTTTAATTACGGCGAAAAGAGTTGTAGCTACAAACATTAGAAAAATAAAACCGAAAATTGTGACGTACCAGTTTTGCCCCATGGTTCTGAAAGCTTCGAGGGTAACTTTAATTTGAAGTGCGCTTGTGTTACCTAAAACATGCGACAGGCGTTCAATTAAATCATAACTCACCTTCCGGGGATCTACAAATAAACCAAGTAATTGAATAATGATAATCAATATTGGAGGAAGTGCAAAGGTGGTAAAAAACGCTGTTGCACCTGCCATCCGCAAAGGATCGTTAATTTTCAATTCTAAAAAAGAACGATGCATCAGCTTGCCTAATGCTACCATTTGCTGCCAAAAATTTTGCGATTTTTTGATCTTTTTATTCAAGAAGCCAAGATAAGAATTCTTTGATTACAAAATTTTTTACGATAATAAACTTTGCCTTAACAAAAACTCTAACTGCTCATTAGAAGTTACCAGCTTACCGTTAAGTGTTTTGACTTCCAGATTGTGTTTATAGATGTCGTACGCTTTTAAAATGGTTTCATCCATTTCTTTTTCGTTCCAGGGCTTACTTAAATAGTGATAGATCTTGCCTTTGTTAACCGCATCAATCACAGCATCAATGTCTGAATAACCGGTCAAAAGAATTCGAATGGGATCAGGATATTTTTCCAAAACTTTTTCCAGAAATTCAATCCCTGTTGTATTTGGCATCCTCTGATCGGTGATTATAATTTCAACTGATTTTTTCTCCAGAATTTTAAGTGCCTCATCTGCGCTTAATGCAGTAATGATATTATACTTTAAGCGGAAAGTAGCTTTTAACGAAACAAGGTTGTTCTCTTCGTCGTCTACGTAAAGTAAGTTAATCTTTTGATCAGACATCTCCGTATAAGTTTGGTACAGCAAAAATAGAATAAAGATTCAGTTTTGTCTATTTTCAAAACCTACCTGTTGTTGAACATAATTTCCGAAAGAAAATAATATGAACTCTCAAACAAAAGTAACGAACGATCAAATATACCAGCCTCAATTTTTCAGACTAACAAATACTCAAGAAAAAGAGGAGTTTAAGAGCTTAATAAAAGACGAAAATATTCAGATTTGTGATCAGATTGAAAGTCAGTTACGGGAGCTGATAAAATCATTAAATCCTTCTGAAAGGATTGGAGAAAATGAATATCCACAAAGAATAATAAAGCATTTAAATGGTGAAAATATAGAGGAATATGGTGTTTGGGTTTATTTTCCCTGGAGTAAAAAATTAGTCCATTTGTTAGATGAAGCTGAGTTTGTGGAAGTTAGAACTAACCGCAATCATAATAAAATCACACGCGAAGAGCAACATTCATTAAAGGAGAAAAAAATTGGAATCATTGGTTTGTCGGTTGGGCAAAGTATTGCTTTGACAATAGCCATGGAAAGAACTTGTGGCGAATTACGCTTAACTGATTTTGATACTGCCGAACTAAGTAACCTAAACCGTTTAAGAACTTCGGTACATAATTTAGGATTGAAAAAAACAATTATTGCGGCCCGTGAAATTTCAGAAATTGATCCTTTTATAAAAGTCAGAATTTTTTCTGAAGGTTTAAACAGTGAAAACATTGATGATTTTTTTCTTGAAAACGGTAGACTTGATCTGTTAGTAGAAGTTTGTGATGGCCTGGATATGAAAATTGATAGCCGTATTAAGGCCCGCGAATTACAGGTTCCGGTGGTAATGGATACCAATGACAGAGGAATGCTGGATATTGAGCGGTTTGACCTGGAACCAGACCGTCCGTTATTGCATGGTTTACTTGGCGGCACCAAACCAGAAGATGTTGCCGGTTTAGCTCCTGCCGATAAAATGAAGTTGATCATGCAAATAATCAGCGCAGAAAATATATCGCTAAGATTAAAGCAATCTATTTCTGAATTGGGGGAAACCATTAATAGCCTACCACAATTAGCATCATCGGTTGTGCTTGGAGGAGCAATTACAACAGATGCTGCCCGGAGGATATTATTGAAACAAATAAATTTTTCAGGAAGGTTTTATGTTGACACGGATGAAATAATTTGCCATGCAGAATCTGATTTTAAATTTCAGGAAAACTAATTAACTGTTATTCAGCAGAAAAAAATATAGTAAAAATCAGTTAAGTAATGTGTTTATAGCTCCTGCAAACTTATATTTGTTTCCCAAATCAATCTGATAATTTCCGCCGGTATTCTGTAAAGGTTTGTTACGCTCTCCAAATGTTTCCAATAGAAAGCTTGCGGTTTTAAAATATCTCATGTTATATGATTACAATCAGGGCTTTCAGGGCTATTGACGATTATGATGCATGTGAAAAATTCATGCTCGGACATCGCAAAGTTTTAGAAAACATAGGCGTAACTAAATTAACTTCTTCTAAAGATGAATGGATGGTTAATCCTGCAGTTTTTGTAACTATTGTTGAAGACGTTGAGCAATCTAAAGTTTATGGAGGTGCCCGGGTTAACGTAGCAGGTGGAACACAGCCATTACCAATAGAGGAAGCAACGGGTTATCTGGATGACAAAATTTATTCTATAATAAAAGATCATGCTGTAACCGGAACCGGTGAAATTTGCGGTCTTTGGAACTCCCGGGAAGTAGCGGGAATGGGAATTGGAAGTGTTTTTTTAACCAGAGCGTGTACCGCAATTTGTAAGCTAATCGGTTTACAAACACTCTTTGGATTAGCGGCTCCATATACTGTTAAAATGGCTCAGGATGTTGGATATGAATTATTAGACACTATTGGTAACAATGGAACATTTTATTATCCTAAATTAGATTTAATAGCTACGGCGCTGGTTCTTAATGATGTGAAGACACTTTCATTAGCAGAAAATTTTGAGCGGGACAGAATTTTTAGTTTACGTGAAAATCCGAACCAACTTACTGCTGAGGTATTACGTAAAAAAGAATTAGAAATTCAATATCAACTTCAAATACCCAATATTGAAGATTGGTATAGCTCCGGAATTATTGAAAGAATTATCAGGTAATGAAACCATTTTGTAAAGTATTACTTCTTCAAATTATACTCTTTTTCCCTGCAATATATTGTATAGCGCAAAGTTCAATTGTTGTAAATACTCAAAATCCAACAGGTTATATTGGCCGTCAGGTTGACCTTTTACAGGATACTTCAAATATTTTAAACTTAGAAAGTGTAAGATCAAAGTCTGTAAAATTTGTTCATTCTGATTCTGAAGTTCCGAATCTGGGATTAACCGATGCCAATAACTGGCTTAAATTTACTCTTAAAAATTCTGACGACAAAGCGATAACCGCTATATTAAATTTACCAAATCCAACAATTGACCAGGTTTCTCTTTATACCATTCATGCGGATAATTCCATAGACAGTATCAGTATATCCGGAAGTACTAAAGTAGAGAATAGAAAATTCAAACATCAGTTTTACCTTTTTGAAATCGCGTTAGCTAAAAAC
>JBBRCI010000137.1:0-4778 GCA_038204935.1 Sphingobacteriales bacterium
CATTCTGTTTTCTTTATCAGATAATATGGGCCTAGAACCTATAGCCGACGAAGGAAAACTAAATGAATTGCGGTCGGAATTTAATTCGTATAAAGCGAAGAATCAAAGATTAAAGGCTGAATTAACTTTAATACCCGATAGCCTGTACAACTTATATCACTAAAAATACACTCATATAAGAAAGAGCAATCCGTTAACCCGGACTGCTCTTTTTTTTGCTGAAATTTCCTGTTGATTAGTTCAATTTTCTTTAAATTAATGTTCTGGACATTTTCCGGAAATTTTTAGCATACTTTCGTAAATTGTTGAGGAACTCTTCTCATTAAATTTAATTTACTAAATGAAACTTAACGTTGCCATCGGATTTGTAACCGGCAGAAAGCAATTTCAGAAAATCTTAAAATCTCATATTAATAACTGGTTGGAACACGGTTTAATTCACGATAAACAAATTCGTCTTCATTTATTTATCGCTTATGATTTAAAATATCACGGAACTCAGGCAAGTGATTACAAAAATATTCCAGCAGAACTGGCCGATATGATTGAATCAATCAATTTTTTTGGTGCAGAAAAAATTGAAAAGGAAATTCTGGAATTAAAAGCCAGCGGCGTAATTACAGATAATGATTCCTCTTTATTGTTTGGTGAAGGTTATGGCAAGAAAAGAAATGTGATCACGTATTTTGCGATTAAGAACAAAATGGATCGTCTTATTTTTTTAGATGATGACGAATATCCCGTTGCCACGATGAAAAACGAGCACGATAAGCTAATTTGGATGGGACAGAGTGTGGTTGGTTCTCATTTAAAATATATTGCCGATGCAGATATTACACATGGTCATCATTGCGGATATATTTCACCTATTCCATTCATTCGTTTCAATGATGTGCTGAAAGAGAATGATTTTAAATTATTTATTGAAGCTATCAGCAATGAAATTATAACTTGGGAAAAAATTAAGAATCTGGTTTTTGAAAATAATGGAGTTACGTACGCCAATCCGGATATAATAAATAATTCGATTGTTGAAGAAGTAGAAGAGGAGAGCGGAATGAAATTTATTTCGGGTGCTAATCTCTGTTTTAACTTAAAAAATACCCGTAACCTTCCACCTTTTTACAATCCACCCGGAGCAAGGGGCGAAGATACATTTATGAGCACAATGCTTTCTGAGCTGAAGGTTTTAAAAGTGCCGTGTTATACTTTTCACGATGGATTCTCTATGTATAATAATTTGCTGAACGGAGTTTTGCCGGTCAGCTTAAATTCCATCGACAGCATTTCACCCGTTGTTTTAAAACGCTTTATTGGCGCCTGTATCGGCTGGATTCGCTATAAACCATTGCTGATTTATATTACCAAAAAAGAAGATTTTGAAAACACCATGCAAGTAATGGAACAAAATCTGGATAAAACCATCCCAAAACTGGGCGCATATTTTAATACCAATGATTTCGAAAAAATCAGAAAGGAATTTGTTTTCTATCGCAAAAACGTTCAGAAACATTTCAACGAATTTGAGTCCACTAAAAATTCATGGTCCAAACTAATGGTCAATCTTGCTGATTCGAAATAATGAATCAGGAAGATTTTTTTGCTTTCATTTCAGCTTCGTAATCACTCATAATTCGGGTAACAATGGGCGCATAAAATTCCCAGAAGAAACTCGATCGTTCGGCAGCAATATCATCGTTGTAAAACATCTTTCTAAAGAAGCGAATTCCTTTAAAATATGAACCGGCCTGCGTTATCGGATTATCGGCAAAATCTCCGCAGAAATAATAAAATTTATAATCTGCACGGTTGTGTTCTATAATTGCCGGAAACTGCGGCGGAATTCCATTCTGTTCCAACTTCTTTCTTCCACGTGAAGTTACTTCCAGATTGTAAAAGGATAGAATCTGGTTAGTTCTGGAAGTTTGAATAATATCAAACCAAAAAGGATATTTCATAGATTTTGGAATGTTATACTTCTCCCTGTTGTATTTAGAAGTGATAATATGCGGTACTTCCGAATTCAGATCTTTCACATATTCCAAAATAACAATCTTTTCATTTTTATGAACAAACGCAATTCCTGCCTTTTTAAACGGCCAGTTATTGTTGTTCTGCTTTTTATAATCTCTAATCAGCCAACGTGGTAGTTCCTTATTTTGCAGTGTATCAAAAGAATCAAAATATTTTCCAACCCAACCGGTCCATTTAATTTTAAAAGTGCGTTCCATCTCTTGCGCAATTGCCGAGGAAGTGGGAGTAGCAAACGTATTAAATTCGGTAATGATCAGCTTTTTTTGCTGCTTCATCTTTTTGATTAGGTACAAATCATTTGCAGACAAACCTCCATAAATCAATTTTTGCCTTTCGGTGATATTTTTTCCCTGAAGCCATTCGCTGGCATAAATTCCGTATGTGTCGGTTACATACATCATATTGCTGGCGTTGGAGATCTGGTCCAGTTGTTCGTTGTTAAATTTTTCTAATCCTTTTAACTTATATTTCTTATCAGGAAGAGGGAAAAATCCAAAATAATCCCGCTTTACGCGATACAATTCATCAGTAGTTTTAGAATATTTCTGATTTCTTAAAACCCATGTTAAAGAAGCATGTTCCTGACCGTCAGTATTCAATACAGTTTTATCTATAATAGCAATTACCATTTTGGTTTTTGGCCATGCAACCCATGCTACAAACATCCAAATGGGCAATAACATCAGGAAATAGAAAAATATGGAAGTTTTTGAGTAACGTCTTTTGGGCTTGTTCATTAGAATTTGTGCTGAAATCCGATACTCATATTATATTGATTGCCATAAGTACCGGTAATAAATTCTTCATTTACAAATGTTCCGGATAAACTGATAATGGATCTTTTCTTAATGGTATGAGAATAATCCAGGCCTGCTTTAAAACTATTCAATAAATTCGGAACGTCTAATAATCTGGAATTATCATCGGGCGAAGCACCTGTTCCTAAATTAAAGCCGAAAAAGTCGTTACGGTTATCATTCAAAATAAATTTCACAATCAAATTAACTGATGCGGAAAGCTTGCCGTCTGACGGAGTTAGATAGGAGCGGACGTTATAAAAATTGTTTCCCAAATATTTTCCAAGTCCAACTACAAAAACATCTGTAGAACTGGTAAACTTTAAATGGCGTATTCCAAGTTCGGCCTCCAGGCTATGAGGTAATGATTTATATAGAGAAAATCCGATGCGATATTTTGGATATAATCCATCTCCCGTTAAGGCAGTTGCCAAACCAACGTAGCTGTACAATCCTTTCATAATTCGCGGATAGCTTTCTGCTTCTATCTCGGTTCCGTTCTGGTTAAAACGGTTTGCATAGTTTAAACCTAATGTGTAAGAAAATGCTTTGGATTTATTGCCGTAGTAAACACTTGCAATCTGCCACGGATCGGTATAGCGCTTATCAAAATAAATGTAAGAATAGCCCAAACCAACGCTGTGAATTCGCAACTCATCTTTCAAACTTTCATTCAGATCTATTATTCCTTTACTATCGGGATGGTTATCTAAAAACGTATTGGTAAGCTGGTACGCTTCTTTTGTGTTCTCAAGAGAATTTAATGCTTTTGCTTTCTTCAGTGTAAAAATCTCCGATTCTGGATAATATTTCAAACCATCATTTGCAATTTTTAATGCTTCAGGAAACTGATCATTAAAGTATTCCACATCAAAATACGCACTCAAAGCTTCCTCATTTTTAGGTTCAGAAGTTAAAACACGCTTAAATTCAATTTTTGCGCTGTCGGGTTTATCAGACCAGGTATATAAACGGCCCAGAAAAATGCGTATGTCGGCATAATCCGGACTTCTGTCTAATGCCTTTCTAGAAATAAATATGGCTTTAGGATAATTACTGTTATCAAAAGCTTCTTTTCTGGCCATTTTAAAGAGCTCATCCGAGTCGGGCTCATCCTGTGCAAGTGATAGTTGGATGTTTAAGAAATTCAGAGTTAAAAATAAACTTGAAAAGAGAAGCAGCGTAAATTTTTTGTTCATTAAATAATATCAATTACTATTGTAACCTATGCTTTGTACGGTTTTTGATTTTAAAAGGTTCAAAGCTAAAATATTTTTGAACACATATTTTAAGGTGATGATTTTATAAGAATATTAATTTCAAACTCTTTGAAATCGAAAATTTTTAAGAATTATTTGCATGCTTGATTCAGGATATATAAAGGTTTTTTAAATAAATAAATTGATACGTAAATCTTTTTAATCAGAGCTTTTAGCTTTTAAACATTTACCATTAACTTGCCGCCATGAATATTGAATTTAATAAGAACGAAGATGTAAATAAGCAGCTTCTGTACGATGTTAAGAACAGGTTAAAGAAAATATATGCAGGTGGAGGAGAAAAAGCCGCTGCAAAACAAAAAGCAAAAGGTAAAATGCTGGCTCGCGAAAGGGTTAATTATCTTTTGGATGACAATTCAGAATGGCTTGAAATTGGCGCTTTTGCCGCCGAAGATATGTATCAGGCGCAAGGCGGATGTCCTTCGGCAGGTGTAATTACAGGTATTGGTTATGTTTCTGGTCGTCAGTGTATGGTTGTAGCAAATGATGCAACAGTAAAGGCCGGAGCGTGGTTCCCAATGACTGCCAAGAAAAATTTACGTGCGCAGGAAATTGCTATGGAAAACCGCTTGCCGGTAATTTATCTGGTAGATTCTGCAGGTGTATTTTTACCTATGCAGGATGAAATTTTTCCTGATAAGGAACATTTCGGACGTATTTTCAGAAA
>JBBRCI010000138.1:0-4738 GCA_038204935.1 Sphingobacteriales bacterium
TAGTTTTTCATTCGCTTCCTCAATGTAAGCTTGCATCACCCGATTTTTCATACTTAATGAGTTGATGCTTTCTTCCTCGAAAAAATTTTCCATGCTTTGCACATGTTCTTTAATCAGGTCCAGATATTTCTGCAAAATGGCCTTTAATTTTAAAGAGCCTGCTTTTAGAATCCAATCTGGTAAAATATATGCTAATTGCATTTCTGCACTTGTAAATTTACTCACTTCATAATCCAGTAAATTATGCAGGTTGGCGAGATTTAAATTTTCAGTTTTCATAATTGTCAAGCTTTTATACAAAACTACGACAGAAGAGCTGATTACTAAATGATTATGGTCAATATTTTGATTGACATTCCTCATCCTATCAATCGCGGTAGCAAGTGATGATTGAAATGAATTAAAAGCATCGAAATAGCTTTAAACAACAAAAGCCAACCTTTCGGTTGGCTTTTGTACTGAAGGCGGGAATCGAACCCGCACTCGCTTTAAGGCGAACAGGATTTTAAGTCCTGCGTGTCTACCAGTTCCACCACTTCAGCATGTGGTTTTTTTAAACTTAAATCCCTTCCGGTAAGGGAAGGGATTTGAGCGAAAGACGAGATTCGAACTCGCGACCCCGACCTTGGCAAGGTCGTGCTCTACCAACTGAGCTACTTTCGCGTTTTGGTGAGTGCAAATATAGACAGAAAAGCATTCCTGTCAAGTAATTTTTTACTTTTTTTGAAAATTTAAGGTAACGTATTGTTTTTCAGTACATCAAAAATCAGGTCTCTTTCAAAACCTTTAGAAAGTGCGTAGTTCATCAGTTTATATCTCTTTTTAAAGGCATCTTTTTCTAACAGAACCGCAGATTTTTTCTCCAGAATTGTTTCAAGCGTCTTAATGTAGTCATCACCATCTATCTGATTTAATGATTTCGAAATTAATTTATCGCTTATTTTCTTCAGTTTTAATCCCTGTTTAATCTTTATTTTGCCCCAGCCTTTAATCCTGAATTTCCCTGAAACATAACTTTTAGAAAAACGCTCCTCATTTAAAAAGTTCTCTTCTATCAATTCAGATATGATTTGTTCTACCTGATTACTGTACAAACCCCACTCATATAATTTATTTCGTACTTCCTGCTGTGCTCTTTCCTGGTATGCGCAAAAACTTTCTGCCTTCAGTTTAGCTTGTTCTCTCGAGAAAATCTTTGGTTTTTTCAGTTCATTTTCCATACCGGGCATGAAATTCGTAAATACTTGACAACATTCTTAAAATTTTCTTGAAATTCGCACAAATATGAATCATATTCTCTATACGGTTGAAGAATTAAAATCTGTTTTTGGCGGGGAAGTTAGTATTGAGAACGCTTCCGCGGAGATCAGAACCTTACTTACTGACAGCAGAAAGCTTACAGATACAGATTTGGGCGTATTTTTTGCCCTTAAAGGTCGCCGTCACGGACAGGCGTTTATGAAAGATGTGTATGATGGCGGTGTGCGGAGTTTTGTTATTTCTGATAAAGAACTTGATAAAAGCCAATTCCCCGATTCTAATTTTTATATCGTTGAAGATACTTTGGCTTCGTTGCAAAATCTGGCGGCACATCATCGTTTAAAATTCGATTATCCAGTTATCGGTATAACCGGAAGCAATGGAAAAACGGTAGTTAAAGAATGGCTTTACCAATTACTTGCTCCCGAGAGCAATATTGTGCGAAGTCCTAAAAGTTTCAACTCTCAAATAGGTGTGCCGTTATCCGTTTGGGAAATGAAGGAAGAAAATAATCTGGGAATTTTTGAAGCCGGAATATCCAAAAATGGTGAAATGGAAAAGCTGGAGCCGATTATTCGTCCTACAATTGGTATTTTAACCAATATCGGCGAAGCCCATTATGAAGGCTTTGAGAACATTGCGGAAAAAATCGAGGAGAAACTGAAGCTTTTTAAAGATGTGGATATTTTCATTTACTCCTGTAAATATCTGAATGATTATGAAGGGGAATTGCCGGGAAAAACACAATTTTCCTGGTGCTATCGCGATAAAGCTGAACTGGAAGTTTTTGATGATGAAGTTCTGGAAGGCAAATTTCAGTTTTTAAGAGCACGGTACAAAGGCGAAGATATTGAAGCTTTAATTCCCTTTACTGATTCGGCTTCGATAGAAAATGCAATTATTTGCTGGGCAACTTTATTGGCTTTAGGTTATGATCATGAAGAGATAGATAAGCGCCTTGAGAAATTATTGCCAGTTAGTATGCGGCTGGAAATGAAAACCGGAATCAATAATTGCTCTGTAATTGACGATTCGTATAGTTTAGATCTTTCATCATTAGCCATAGCGCTAGATTTCCTTCATCAGCAAAATCAGCATTTACGCAGAACGCTAATCTTGTCAGATATTCCGGGTGAAACAAATGAGGAGATGGTTTACGAACGTGTGGCTAATCTTCTAGCAAATAAATCTGTTGACCGGCTAATTGGTATTGGTGAAAAAATTAAAAAGCACGCCGATCAGTTTGAAATGGAAACCGTTTTTTTTGATACAACCGATCAGTTTATTCAAAAAATGCCGTCATTAAAACTGGCCAATGAAACTATTTTATTAAAAGGCGCCAGAGCTTTTGAGTTTGAACGCATCAGTACTATTTTAACGCAGAAAGTTCATGAAACTGTTCTGGAGATAAACCTGACCTCGGTAGAACATAATTTGAATTATTATAAATCATTGCTGAAGCCCGGAGTTAAAATTATGGCGATGGTAAAAGCATTTTCGTATGGTAGCGGCAGTTTTGAAATCGCCAATTTATTGGAATTTAACAAAGTTGATTATCTCGCGGTAGCTTACGCAGATGAAGGAATTTCATTAAGGAATGATGGAATTACTATTCCGATTATGGTGATGAATCCGGATGTAATGGCATTTGAAGCCATTATTGATAATAAACTGGAACCTGAAATTTACAGTCTCCGCATTTTTAAAGAGTTTCTGGAAGTTTTAAATCGAAAAGCCATCAGCAGTTATCCTGTGCATATTAAACTGGATACAGGAATGCATCGTTTAGGCATTGACGAAAAAGATATTAATAAATTGATTGAGCTTCTTGAAGGAAATTCTGCCATGCGTGTTCAGAGTATTTTTTCACATCTGGTGGCTAGCGAAGATGAATCTGAAGACGAATTTACCCACACACAAGCCAAAAGGTTTGAAACCATGTCTGAAGCAATTCTTAAAACGTTGAAATATAAAGTTTTGAAGCACATGGCTAATACCTCGGGTATTAGTCGATTCCCTGAAATTCAGTTTGATATGGTTCGCTTAGGCATTGGCCTTTATGGAATTGACAGCACTTACAAAGACAGTTCTCCTTTACAAACCGTAACTTCGCTAAAAACCAGCATATCACAGATCAAAGAAATTGAGGCTGGTGAAACAGTTGGCTATAATCGCTTCGGTAAAATGCCAGAAGGTGGAAAAATTGCCACCGTTAAAATTGGATATGCTGATGGTTACAGTCGCGATTTAGGAAATGGTGCCGGTAAAATGTTGATTAACGGCAAAGAGGTTTTTACCATTGGTAAAATTTGCATGGATATGTGCATGCTTGATGTTAGCGGAATGGATGTTTCTGAAGGAGATGAAGTGATAGTTTTTGATCACCAAATCCGGGTTGAGGATATCGCAAAAAAAATAAATACAATACCTTATGAAATCCTTACGGGAATATCTCAGCGGGTAAAAAGGGTTTATTATTATGAATAGAGTAGCGAAAGCGATATTAAATTACCTGATAAAAGGTTCATTGGTGGTTTTGCCATTAGGCGCAGCTATTTTTTTTATTTACTGGATCTTTGCCAAGATTGATTATTCGCTCAATTTAAGTGATGTTATTTGGGTAGACCGAATGGGGCAGCCTATTTATATTCCCGGTTTGGGCATATTAACCGTATTTGTCATCTTATTGGTTGCAGGTATAATAGTAACCAATTTCGTTACCGAGCCAATTTACAACTGGTTTAATAGATGGCTGAACAGACTGCCTATTTTTAGTTTTATTTACAACTCTGTTAAAGATCTGGCAGAAGCATTTGTTGGCGATGAAAAGAAATTTAATGAACCCGTTGTGGTTGAAATAAATAACTACGGACTAAAGAAAATTGGTTTCCTCACTCAAAAAGATCTTTCTAAAATTGGCCTTCCGGGAGAAGTACTAATCTATTTTCCGTTTTCTTATTCTTTTGCCGGTCAGGTGTGCATTATCAGTTCTGATAAAGTGAAACCTTTGAAAATGACCGCCAGTGAAGCCATGAAATTGGTAGTTTCCGGTGGAATTGGTCATCTGGAACATTGATGCTTTGCTTGTTGGTTGCTGTTTTCTCTTGTCTCAAATCTCATATCTCTCTCTTAAATGAATAAAGCAGTTTTTTTAGATCGTGATGGTGTTATCAATAAAGAATTAGGCGACTATGTTTGCAAAGCTGAGGATTTTAAAGTTTTAGAACACAATTTTAAAACTCTCAGGCAGCTTTCAGAAAAAGGATATTTATTGATCGTGATAACAAACCAGGGTGGATTGGCAAAAGGTTGGTATTCTGAAAATGAACTACATAAAATGCATGCAATTTTGAAATCGACATATGAAGAAAACGGCATTCACCTGGAAGATATTTATTACTGCCGCCATCATCCGGAATACAACGGAAAATGTCTCTGCCGAAAACCAGGATCAATTATGCTTGAAAAAGCCGTCGCC
>JBBRCI010000139.1:0-4735 GCA_038204935.1 Sphingobacteriales bacterium
TTCGTTTTTATTAGTTTTTCTGGCCTTAGGAATATATGCGCCAATATTCGTATCCAGCTTTAACTTGCCCTGGTCATACAATTCCATTACAGCAAGCGTGGTGGCAGATATTTTAGTTACAGATGCCAGATCAAAAATATCAGTAATTTTTGTAGGCACTTTGGTATCATAGGTATGATTTCCATAAGCCTGATTAAATATAACCTTGCCATCTTTAAGAACCATAACCACAGCTCCCGGCGTTGCCTTTCCTTGAATTGCTTCGGCAACAATTGCATCAATAGGCTTCAGATCTTTAGAATTAATGCCTGCATCTTCCGGGACAGTATATTTCAAACGAATTTGAGGAGTTTCAAAACCATAACCGGATTTGTATCTGTCCGAAATATTGTTTTTCAATTTCGCTTTTGCGGATACACCTCCAAAAACAAGCTGAGCTGCAAAATTTGCAGTCGAATGATTGCTTTTCTCATTCCAGATAACGGGCGCATAGATATCTTCAAGCATTTTAAGGTTACGGGCATCCCCTTCAAAAAACACTATTATTTGTTTGTTCTTCTGATTGTCCAGCAAAAAATGATTGGTTTGCGGATCCTTAAAAGATTCATCATTTAACTGAATCACAATAGTGTTAAAAAATTTCAGGTCATCAATTAAATCATCCAGATTTAATGAATCTGTATGATAATCGGCTCCTGAAAATCTTTTAACTAATGCATATTTATTTAACATGCTGTCGAAAACTGCAGACGTTCCTGAACCCAGATTTACGCTGGCAATTTTCAACAGATCCAGATTTATAAGAGGAATTATTTGTTTTTCATTATTAAACAAAACCGTTGTTCTTTCGGCAAGCTTCTCCTGCTCCAGTTTATTTTCATTTACACGATGATCATTTGATGTTGCACAAGCCGACAAAACCAATAAATGAATAAACAGAAACGCCATAACAGGCAACCATAACTTTACTTTATTTACTGAATACATTCTCACCATTTACAAACGTTTTTAAAACTTTAGTATTTAATAATTTACTGCCCTCAACTTGCATAATATCCTGATCCAGAATAATAAAATCTGCAAATTTGCCCGGCTCCAGGCTGCCTTTTTCCTTCTCTTCAAAACTTCCTTTTGCCGCCCATATAGTCATTCCTTTCAAGGCTTCAGTTCTGCTTAAAGCATTTTCAATTTGAAATCCGCCTTGCGGGAAACCTTTGGAATCTTTACGGATAACCGCCGCATAAAAGGTTAAAAGCGGATCAATATCTTCAACCGGGAAATCGGTCCCTAATACCAGCCAACCGTTCTCATCAAGCAATTGTTTGTATGCATAAGCAGATTTTAACCTTTCCACTCCCAGCCTGTCGCCGGCCCAATACATATCAGAAGTTGCGTGTGTGGTTTGTACCGAAGGTATCACGCTAAATTCGCCGAAAAGTTTAAAATCCTGCGGATCAATTACCTGTGCATGCTCAATCCGCCATCTTAAATCATTTTTACCTTTTAAAACACTTCCATAAATCTTTAAAATTTCCCGGTTTGCCGAGTCGCCGATAGCATGTGTATTCATCTGGAAACCATGTTCCGCAATTTTTTGAGCAACTTCTTTAAAGTGATTGGACGAACTTAACAGAAAACCGGTTTGATTGGGCTTATCCGCATAAGGCTCCAATAAACAAGCGCCGCGAGATCCCAAAGCACCATCGGCATACACCTTAAAAGAGCGAACATCTAAGCGATCTGTTTTTATTGCTCCGCGATTAAACAGGAAGTTATAATTCCCCGGATCGTCCGAAAGCATTACATACATCCGCATTTTTAATGCGTTCTGCTGTTGCAAGCTATCAATAATATTGACAATTGGATAATCAAGTCCGCAATCTACCACAGAAGTTAACCCTTTGGCAAAGCAATTCTTTTGTGCTTCGAGCAATGATGTTTTAGACTTTGCAACACTCGAAGCCGGGATTCGAGAATAGATTAAATTCTGAGCATTATCAACTAAAATTCCCGTCAATTTTCCATCAATGGTTTCAATACTTCCTCCGTCTATTTTTTGCCCGGGAGTTATTTTACCCAAATTTAATGCAGCCTGATTTACAATAATTGCATGACCATCAACACGTGTTAGTACAATTGGCCTCGCGGGATAAAGAATATTTAACTGTTCATTATTGGGGAATGATTTATCTGCCCAGTCATTTTGATCCCAGCCACGACCAATGATCCAGCCTTGAGTATTTTTCTGTGAGAATAGTTTAATCTTTTCAAGAATTTCATTCCAGCTTTGGGTGCCGGTTAAATCTAAATTCTGTAAACCTTCTCCATATCTGTAAAAGTGGGCATGCCCGTCAATAAATCCCGGATAAATGAATTTTCCTTCCGCATTTAGTTCTGAGGAAGATTTATAATGCTTTTTCAGTTCTGCGTTAGTTCCAACCTTAACAATTTTCCCTTCTTTAACCGCAAATGCTTCGGCGATAGAAAATTCCGGGTCAACGGTATAAACTTTTGCATTGTAAACCAGCAGATCGGCTGGTTTTTTAACAGAGCAGGAAGCCAAAAAGATAGTTGCTATAAAGGGTAAGAGTTTTTTCATTTAAGAAGTTTTTTGGTAAACTTAATTAATGTTTAAATTATAATGCTCATGAAGCCGGTTAAGGTTGCAAATTACAAAAAAGAAAGCCGGAAGGTGCTAATCTTCCGGCTTTGTAAACTCTGTTCTGTTATAAATAATTAATGCTGAATAATGACCTGCTTTTTGATTACCTCTTTACCTTCTATAATATGGAGGAAATAATGCCCATTAGGAATTCTTCCTGTTTCGAGTGTTATTTCATTACTTTTGTCCTTATTGATCCCCGATCTCAATAGCTGACTTCGCAGATGTGCCGCAAGAGCTAACCGTTTGTTTCATATTATTTTCCTTAGTTATATTTCACATCAAACCGACCTTCCGTTACCCGGATAATATTGTTCGGGTTACTCTCATCTTCTGCCGTAAATTCAAAAGTTCCAGAGATAATTTTGTTATTGGTATCGAGTTTTGTTATAATAACTGTACCTTTTGAAGCATTAGAAGTATAAAACAAAATATTTTGGTTGCTATCGTTTACACGAGCATAACTATTTATAGGTATCTTACTATTAAGTTCATAACTACCTGTAGCTTTTAATTCAGGAATAACAATACTTACTGTTATTTTCTGATCATTGTTTTGGCCTGTAACACCAAAGAAATAAGTATTATCATAATTAACACTTAATCCACTACCTCCCCCGATACAACTAAAGCAAGCTTTCTTTTGCCATACTTTTCCATTGATCTTAGCTGCCATCATATCAGCCCCGGTTTGGGTTGGCTTTGGTAACTGGTCCCCCTTTTTACAGGAGAAAGCGATTAAAATAATCAAAGCCGCGAATATTACTTTTCCTATTGTTTTCATGTTACTTATGGTTATTGGATTTATCCGTTTTATCATTTGGCCTTTCGGAAGTGGGAATTATTTTTCGCAATTGTTGTTCGTTTAGCAACAATGCTAACTGCTTATTTTTTTCATCAATAAGAAGGTCCATCTTTGCTT
Organism: Sphingobacteriales bacterium; assembly: GCA_038204935.1. Lineage (GTDB taxonomy): Bacteria > Bacteroidota > Bacteroidia > Sphingobacteriales > Sphingobacteriaceae > Daejeonella. Next base: position 3,585 of record JBBRCI010000139.1, read on the forward strand.
TTACCTCCTCAGGTTTTAATGCTTTATTATTCAGAGCTTTTTTAGCATTTTGTTTATAATTGTCCATGATTACTACAACTTGGTTAGCGGTAAAATCCGAGATGGCTAATTCTTTACTTAAGTATTTTGCATGTGCTTTTTGCAGGGAATCTGTTTGCTGTCCTTTAGCACAAATCATCGTAAGAAAAAACAAAATTGTAAAAGTGTATTTCATAATTTTAAGTATTTAGTTAAAAATTTATTAGTGAATATGATATTAATTTACTTTAGTGATTAAATCTATTTCATTGTAACTATTAATAACTTTAGTTCAATTTCAATTTGCAATTAATATTTTTCGTTATTAAAAATATTAAGCTATACCATAATAGGAACATTTTAAACCTATCTTATTACAGATAACTTTTTTGCTTTGAATTAAAGTAGAATCAATAATTAATCATTTTTGAAAGATAAGTACTTTGATAATAAATCACCTGTGACATATGTCACAAAATCATCCGATAAGATTTTTTTGGCTTAGTGGAGTCTCTTAAAAGGGCCCGGCGCACTCTTGTTCATCATATTATGAATAAAGGAATACTTATTTCGGAGAATACAGATTTACCAATTAAGAAGCATTTGCAACAATCAAACACCAGATAGATATGACAGATTCCCTATAATTTACTGGTTGAAAAGTACTCCGATTGAGGACTTTCTGCTTGTAGTCTGAAGCAAGGCCTTTGTGCCGGTGACTACGAATCCATCAGTGAAAAAGAGTTTACAACCCATAAACATTTATTTTAAGGACAGCGGGAATTGGAATTTGATTTAAATACGAGTCATTGACTCTTATCTATCAATGAATGCGTTAAGCTCTGCGCTTAACGCTACGGACAAAGTGTGTAATTTATTAATATTGAGTTTATAATTTTATGCCATTTTGTTTCAAATTCCAAATGCTAAAGTTTAATCCGCAATGATTTAAGAAAAGATCAATTAAAACAACAATTGATTTTATAATCCGCAATGCAAAAAATACAGCAAAATTGACGCTTACGTAACCCAGCTGAAACAGTTGAGCCAAAAAAATTAGCTATTTTAGCGGCAATTATGTCTGATATAATAAAGCTTTTACCCGATTCTGTGGCGAATCAAATTGCCGCAGG
>JBBRCI010000140.1:0-4586 GCA_038204935.1 Sphingobacteriales bacterium
ATTGGAGAAAATATTACATTTCTTATTCCTAATGCTTATGGTGGTGCGTCATCGCCGCAATTAGATGAAACTTCTGAAGTTGCCAAAACACTTTCCGCAAAAGGAGTTCCTACAGACCAGGCAGTTGGTTTTGCCAAACAATTGCCAACATACTGGGGCGACAAACCTTTCACTTCCGGACCATGGTATTTCGGATCGATCATTTGTTTTTTGTTTATTTTCGGATTATTTGTAGTTCGCGATAGATTGAAATGGTGGATTGTTGGCGCAACTTTACTAAGTATTTTCCTTGCCTTTGGGAAAAATCTGCCTTTCATTTCCGATCTATTTTTCAACTATTTCCCGCTTTACAACAAATTCAGAGCAGTAGAATCTGTGCTGGTAATTGCCGGATTTTTAATCCCAATTCTGGCAATTTTAGCTGTAAAAGAAGTGGCTTTTCATACCGAAGATCCTAAAAAACTCCAGAAAAAACTGGTTTACTCGTTAGGAATCACGGTAGCAATTTTGTTATTGGTAATATTAATACCAACTGCATTATTCAGTTTTAAAGCACCAAATCACGATGCTTTTGTACAGCAATTATTGCAGCTAACGGGTGGAGATCAGTCTTTCGCCGATTCAATTGCAAACGCACTGGTTCAGGATCGAGCTTCACTAGCAAGAATGGATGCACTCAGATCCTTAGTTTTTGTTTTGCTTGGCGCCGGTTTGATCTGGGGCTTAATTAAGCAAAAAATTAAACCACAGCTTGCTTTCATTTTATTCGCGGTAGCAATATTGGTAGATATGTGGGGCGTTGACCGTCGTTATTTAAACAACGAAAATTTTGTAGAGCAAAATGTAATTGAGCAGCAAAATAAAGCACGCGAAGTTGATCAAATGATCATGCGTGATACCGATCCGAATTACCGCGTACTGGATATGACGACTTCACCATTCAGCAGCGCCAACGCCAGTTTATTCCACAAATCTGTTGGTGGTTATCATGCTGCTAAACTGAAGCGCTACCAGGAAGTTTTGGATAAGCAGTTCAGCAAATCTATTAATGAAGATGTGCTAGATATGCTGAATACCAAATATATTATCACTGCGGACCAAAGCGGGCAATCGCAAAAAGTGCAGAACAGAAGCACAGCAGCAGGTCATGCATGGTTTGTTCAGAATATTACTTACGTGAAAGATGCGGATGAGGAAATGGCGGCAATCAGCAGCTTTGACCCAAAGAAAGAAGCGTTTATTAACGATGAATTCAAATCCAAAATAGACGAGAAAAAAATCGGTTATGATCCGAATGCATTTATTCGTTTAACAAACTATATCCCTGATCATTTAACGTATGAGTATTCTGCAGGTAAAGATGTGCTGGCAGTTTTCTCTGAAGTATGGTATGATAAAGGTTGGAAAGCGTTTGTAGATGGCGAAGAAATTCCAATTATTCGTGCTGATTATATTTTAAGAGCGGCACAGCTTCCGGGAGGAAATCATAAACTGGAATTTAAGTTTGAACCACAATCCTACTATACCGGCGAAATGATCTCATTGATAGCTTCCATAATTTTGGTTTTAGGTTTAGCTTACGCGATTTATTTACAGTTTAAGAAAAAAGAAGAGCCGGCAAAAATGGCGGCATAATCAAAATATAATTCTAAGAAAAAAGGTGATCAAAAATTTGATCACCTTTTTTGGTTTTAATCATTTGTCCTTCTATGTTTCAAATAATAGAAGGCCAGTTTCCCGGCTATCAAGAAATGGTTAAAAATATTTGGAAGTAAACCGTAGTGTTTTGTAAAAATCTGGAAACGCTCTTTTAAGCTTTGTTGGTGTTTGGTTTTAGACATTCCGCCCACCATATATTTTGCCACGTATAAATGTGTGTTGACAATCTTTTGGGCTTTTTTAGCGGCTTTAATAATCCAGTCGATATCAGAACTTAGCTGGTAATTGAGGTCAAAAGTTTCGGTTAAACTTTTACGGATATAAATTGCCTGGTGACTTACGCTCATACCGAAGCGGAAACTTTCCCATGTAAAGCGTTCCGGTGCTTTGTGACGCCTTTGTCCGATGCTTTGCCAATCATCATCAAACATCTCGGTTTCGCCATAGTAGATGTCCGCATCATCCGCGGAAGCGAAAACTTTTTGAACCGTTTCTGTATCAAAAATTTCATCTCCCGAATTCATAAAGAGAACATACTCTCCGCTTGCCAAAGCAAGTCCTTTGTTCATCGCATCGTATATACCCTTGTCTTTCTCGGACAGAAAAACGGCAATCCTATCTTTGTATTTTGAAATAATTTCTTTGGTGCCGTCGGTAGAGTTTCCGTCGATTAAAATGTATTCAATATTTGAATAAGTTTGGTTTAGAACCGATAACATCGTCCGCTCAATAACACGAACATTGTTGTAAACAATGGTAATAACGCTAAGCTTCGGTTCAAACATTCTTCTGCATTAAAATAGAATGATAAAATTGAACATGCTCATCAGCAATAATTTTCTCTGTAAACTTTTCTTCAACAGTTTGTCTGGCTGCGGCGTTTAATTTTCCCTTTTGGGGATGAGAGAATACGAAGTTAATTCCGGCGGCCAAATCTTCAGGTGAACGATATTTTGCCAGGTAGCCGTTTTCTTTATGAGTAACCATATCCGGAATTCCTCCAGTTTTGAACGATACTACGGGAGTTCCGCAAGCCAGGCTTTCCATAATGGTGTAAGGTAAATTATCTTCCAGCGAAGGACTCACAAACACATCGGCAGCGCTGTAGCATAAAGCCAGTTTTTCTTCTTTAGAAATGGTTCCCAAAAATGTAGTTTTAAGTGGAAACTCGGGCACATTTTTGTCGTTCCGGTTTCCAAAAATTACCAATTCAATTTGACTGGGATCAATTTTATATTTTTCAATAAACAGTTCAATAGCCTGTACTAAATGAGGCGTTCCTTTATGGAAATCCTTTCGTGAGGGCATAAAGCCACTCATTAAAATAAATTTATCAATGGGCAATCCCAGTTTTTCACGTGCAATTAATTTTGCGTGAGGCTTAAAAATTTTGATGTTTAGAGTATTGGGAATAACGTTTACCGGTCGACTTCCCAAAAGTTTACTTTGCTCAACAGACTTTTTCATCCAATTACTCGGCGCAATAATATGCAGATCCAAATCTTTGTATGCTTCCTGTTTTGTCAGCCAGATCCGGTGCGAAACATCTTTTGGCGAAGGATCATTCAGCAATGGACAATTTCCACATTCCTCTTTAAAATTCATACAATCATATCGCACGTGGCATCCGCCTGTAAACGCATTGCTGTCATGGAAAGTCCAAACAATTGGTTTATTTAATGTCGCAAGTTGTGCAATATTTTCAGGCTTTAAAAACGCGTGATTGATCCAATGCAAATGGATGATGTCGGCATCTTTCAAAAAATCAAAATGCGAAATATTTTTTCCCCAGAAGGGAACAGAAAACGGAACCGGTAAAGGTTTGGTAAAATATTTAGAAATCAAACGATCGGCAATAATACCGAAAGCGGTAAACCATTTTGTGAAAAATCCGGCAGATAAATTGGTTACTTCCTTATTTTTTTCGAAAGCAAAATTCACGTAAACTCTGGAATCAACGCCATGATCTTTCAACGCTTTATTGATCCGGAGGCAGGCTTTCCCGGCACCGCCGTTCCCTGCATAAGTATTTAGATGGATGATTCTCAAGATTCCCAAAAATACAATCTATAAAATTAAATTACAGCTTGATTTTATGAGGCAATAATTCGGCTTTGCTGGATAAGAATTTCGGCTATCCTAATTTCTTTTTGTTTCTTTGCTGACGAATGGAAAACCAATTAACAGACCGTAATTTCTGGACCAAATACTGGGAATCTAAGCCAGATCTGGCCATGCAAATTGATTCGGATTATTTATTTCACGGTCAGCTGGAGGAGATTGTTAAAAAATATCCCATAAAAACTGCTATTGAACTGGGAGGTTTCCCCGGTTATTATTCCATTTTCCTGAAAAAGCATCTGGGAATTGAAACCACGTTATTCGATTATTTTGTTCACCCGGAAATCCTGAAAAAGGTTTTAAATAAAAATGGACTAAAACCAAGTGATATTTCTGTTATCGAAAACGACCTTTTTCAGTTTCAACCCGAACAGCAATTTGATCTTGTTTTATCCTGCGGATTGATTGAGCATTTTAAAGACACAAAAGACATCATCGAACGCCATTTGGAGTTTTTAAAACCGGGCGGAATTCTGTTTATCACTTTGCCAAATTTCAAAAGTGTAAATGGCTGGGTGCAAAAAACCTTTGACCCGGAAAATTACGATAAACACAATATTGATTGTATGGACAGCGATTTGCTGGAATCTGTTTTAAAGGGTTTAAATCTTGAAGTTTTAAAAGCCGGATATTGGGGCCGATACAGCGTTTGGCTAGAAAATAAAGCCGAAAAGTCTGCTCTTACAAAGACTTTCATTAAAACGATCTGGTACATTGGAAAAGTTGCAACCAAACTAATTCCGATCGAGTCGAAAATGCTTTCTCCTTATATTATGCTGGTTGCAAGGAAAAAATCGTAAAGTCTA
>JBBRCI010000141.1:0-4470 GCA_038204935.1 Sphingobacteriales bacterium
AGGTAATAACTACTATTTTTGAAAACAGTAAATATAGCACAAACCAGCCCTTTCTCGTTTTAAGCCAAGCTCATGTAGAGCTTTATGGAGACCTCAAAGTCCTGCGAAAAAGTCTTACTATTTTTTATTTTTCGACTCATATATATATCATAGAATGATTGTCAGGATAAACCTGATGTATTGAATAGGAAACATTATTTTGGCGGTGTGCACCACTATTTGTTGGCTAAAATGTTTTAAAAAAGTGGGGAGAAAAAAAATAAAAAACCTGGGGTCAGCTTATAAGCTGTCCGCAGTTACAAAAACCTTCAAAATGGAAGCGAATAAAATAGGTTAGACCTGCCATTTTGAGGTTTTATAATTCATTTTAAAACAAGTTTGAAAAGCATTTAAAAATTTACCTTAATTGTGTCAGTGTCGAATTCATCGTTTAAAGACACACTAAATGCATTTGAGGTTTTTGTTGAAAAGAAATTACCACTTATAACTGTTCTTTTGTTTTTATAAATTCTTACATCATCAATAGTTTTGGTCATATCGCCATATCGGATAATAATCTTAATTGGCGTTGTTGTATTGATGAGAAGTTTTTCAAATTTTTGCCCAAGCGGTCCACTATAATTTGGATCATAGCCGGTTGGAGGATTGTATGGTTCGTCATATAATGAATATCCAAAAGGGCTTTCATCCTGGAATCTAAATGAGTCACCTTCGCCAATATATTCAATATTAAAAGTCATATTCGGTTGAGCATCTAAAATATTTAATTCTGCTTTACCTACAACTCTATTCAGAATAACATTCTGCTCAATCTCTGAATTCCCTACATTGAGTGTAAATTTTTTAAAAAAGGTATCAGTTGCTCTTGGAGGGGATGGCGCCAAACCTCTTCTATATTGAAAAAATGCCTCATTTAAAGGTTTGAAATAATACTCAAGTTCATTGATTCGATAATTAACAGATATTTTTTCTTTCGATGCAATCATAATAATTGTGTAATTACCACTTGATAATGAATCTTTAATTACTCCAAAAGATTGTTTTCCAATAGGCATAGCCATAGACCCCTCTTCTTCAGTGTAATGTTCGGCTTTACCAGTCGAATCTTGTCTGATCTGATTAATCTCTTTGCCATTTTTATCATAAATAATATAGATTAAATAACCTGCATGCCCTGTAAGTGGCGATTCAGACAATTTGTTTTCTTTACTCATGTTTTTCAACTCTTGAGAAAAATCACCAGTATTAAATGTTACGGCGAATTTTTCTTTCTTATTTTCCTGAAAATTGTTTGGAAGCTCTTTTTTGCAACCGCAAAAAACCAAAAACACAGCTAGGGTCAAATAATTTAATGTTTTCATTTCTTAAAAAAAATAAGTTATTAATTAGTAGACTAATAACTAATCTATTATTTAAAATTGAGATTATTTCTTAAAAAGGGTGAACGGTAGGTATTATTGAGTGAACGGTCAATTTGGTATCAAGTAGCTGGTATAAAGAATCAGGCAAAGGGAATAAAGAATAAGGAGGAAAGGCCAAGGCCCAGTAAAAAAACCTCAGACAATAATTTTTTACAGAAAAGGTGTCTTCCCTGCCGGGAGGCATGCAGCATATTTTATCCCGGGATCGCCCGGGCATAACTTGAACTTACAAATGTATGCAGTGCATTTGTAATGCTCTATATGTCTACACTCAGTTTTAGTTGCCCACCTAAACCTTCGCGTACAATTCTCATTAAGGTAGAGAGCCTGATATCACTTGCGTTATTTTCAATTCTTGAAATGTAAGTTTTGGTAGTCCCACATTTTTCTGCCAATTGTTCCTGTGTCAGACCTTGACCTTTACGCAATTCTTGAATCATTACACCAAGTTTGAAAGCTTCAAAACCTTCTTCGTAAGCTTTTCTTGTGTCAGTTCCAATTTTTCCATATTGTTTGTCCAAATGGCTTGAAAAGGAAGTAAGGTTAGTGTTTGTCTTTTTCATCGAAATACTGTTTTTTAAGTCGTTCTGCAAGTTCAATTTCATTTTTGGGCGTCTTTTGAGATTTTTTCTGAAAGCCGTTCAAGAGAATAATCAACTTTCCTTTGTCGAAATGAAAATACTCTGAAAATATCTGAGCCAACTTCAACTCTGATTTCAAAAATACCCGTAGAACCGCTCATATGTTTGAAATATTTTTCTGGTACTCGATCGATTGTCGCTAATAACTGTAAAGTCCAATTCAGTTTATTCTTAACATCTGGTTTCAATGTATTGTAGAAGTTGAGATAAAAGTTTTTGTAATAAAATATTTCTCTGATGAATTTTTCTTGCACAAAAATAAAGTTAGCTAATTAGGTAACAAGTTGCAAGTGTTTTCCCGTACAATATTTCGGTTAACCGTTCTTTGCCCTTCATGTCCACCCACAAAAAAAACCTCGAATTTCTTTGAGGTTTCTTCGAGAGCATACGCTCTCAAATATATTAATTAACCTTTATTGCATTTCCTTTAACAGATCGATTAGATCATTTACGGGTAAGGGTTTGTTAAGTACTGTTTGTACGTAGGGATTGTTATTTGCTTTCTGAATATCGTAGGGATCTAAAGTAGAAGAAAGCATAATAATGGTTATATTGCTTTTTACGTCTTCCGGTAAATTGTCATATTCCTTCAGAAAACCAAAGCCATCCATGTCGGGCATACGAACATCCAGCAGAATAACCAGTCCGTTTTCGATCTCTTCCGAATGATTTAATATCCAGCTTAGCCCATTGGCTCCGCTGTTTGCCAAATGAATATCTGCGGTACTTAGTTTATTCTTTAACAATAATGCGCTTACGGGTAAGTCAATCTGACTATCGTCAATAATAAGTATCTTCTGTTTAATCTCCATTTGCGGGGATCTGAGTATTTGCTGCATGAATTAACCTAAATTAAAAAAAAAATTAACCTTTTACGAATGATCTATACAGAACCCGACCAGCCAACTTTGTTTTCTATATACACCGTGAGAGTGATAATGTTTAAAATAAAGGCGTTAATTTTCTTTTTAAAAAAATTGCTGAGATGCCAATTGGGAGGTTAAATGCAGTATTGAGCTGAAAATAATTTGAACACAAATTGGTTTTGAGAACTATTCAACATCATCATTACGTATATTTATTGCAATTTATTGTATTCCCGTATGAAAAAAATTTTAACGTATCTCTTATTTCTTTGCACAATAACTGCTTTTGCTAAAGATGTTCCGCAATCAGCAAAAAAATTTAAACTACCAGCGGGCGTAACCGCGAAGGATTATATGCCGGATGTTTTGATCATTAAATTTAAAGCAGGCGCTAAAAGCGGAAATCAATCTTTCGCGAAGGCAGAAGGATTTTTAAAACTGAAAAGTACAGATATAGAAATTACGGGAATACGTAAGATGTTTAATTCAGCGGCAGCAAACAACTCTGCAAATTCCACATTTTCAACAGCAGAAAAAAGTGCCGGTCTCGACCGTATTTTTGAAGTGAAATTTTCTTCCAAAAAGAAAATTGAGGATGTGATCAATGAAATTCTGGAGAACAATGCGGTAGAATATGCCGAGCCAAGCTATATTTATTATCATCAGTACACGCCGAACGATTCATTTTTCTCCACGCGGCAATCCTATCTAAACCAGATTAAAACTCCCCAGGCATGGGATATCATTAAAAATTCATCTAATGTAATTCTGGCTATTGTCGATTCGGGCAGCGATCTGGAGCATGAAGATCTGGCGGCAAATATTTATTTTAATACGGCAGATCCGGTTAACGGAATTGATGATGATGGAGATGGTTATGTTGATAATTATCGTGGATGGGATTTAATTGGCAACACTGCTAGTAATATAAAAGAAGACAATAATCCGGATGTGACCAGCGACAGTACAGATCATGGTGTGCATGTAAGTGGAATTGCTTCTGCTGTTTCTGATAATAGTGCAGGAGTTGCAAGTACTGCGTTTAATGCGAAATTATTGATCGTTAAAGTTGGTGCCGATAATAATTCTTCTGCTATTTATCGCGGTTACGAAGGCATAAAATATGCAGCCGATCATGGGGCGCAGATAATAAACTGCTCATGGGGCGGTCCCGGTGGTGGCGCTTTCGGTCAGGATCTTATAAACTACGCCATCAGTAAAAACTGCCTGATTGTTGCTGCGGCAGGGAATGATAATACCTCCAACCCGGATTTCCCTGCGGCTTATGAAGGCGTTATGGCTGTTGCTGCCGTAAACGCAAATGATGTACGCAGCAGTTTTTCAAATTACGGTCCGCATGTTACGGTTTCGGCTCCCGGTTCCGGAATTTACAATACCTTGAACGGAAACCGATACGGTTCAAAATCCGGAACTTCTATGGCCTCGCCTATGGTGGCCAGTGTGGCCGCATTGGTTAAGGCTCGTTTCCCGGAGTTAAATATGCAGCAGGTTGGAGAACAGATTCGCATTACGTCTGATAAT
>JBBRCI010000142.1:0-4290 GCA_038204935.1 Sphingobacteriales bacterium
AATTTTGCGTGGTTTACGCCTTGGTGAATTTGATGTTTTGATAGGAATTAACCTTTTGCGGGAAGGATTAGATTTACCCGAAGTTTCGCTTGTCGCGATTTTAGACGCTGATAAAGAAGGATTTTTACGTTCAGAAAAATCGTTGATACAAACAATTGGTCGTGCGGCCAGAAATGATCGCGGACGAGTAATTATGTATGCTGATAAAGTAACCGAAAGTATGCGGGTAACAATTGATGAAACTAACCGTCGTCGCGATAAGCAAATGGCTTATAATTTGGAACATGGAATTACCCCGACAACCATTGGAAAATCAAGAGAGGAGATTATGGAGCAAACCTCGGTGATGGACTTTAAAGGTGGCGTTCAAAAAGCATATGTTGAAAAAGAAATGACCGATAGTTTGGCAGCAGATCCAATAGTACAATATATGACCAAACCAGAACTTCAGAAATCAATTGATAAAACTAAAAAGGATATGGTTTTAGCTGCTAAAGAAATGGACTTTTTACAAGCAGCAAAACTGCGTGATGAAATGTATGCGCTTAAAAAAATAATGACGGAACGGTATATATCTTAGTTAATTAATAAACCAGGATTGCTTTTGGTTTATTAATTAATTTAAAAACCCAAAATGTACAAATTTGAAAAGTGTTCTAATATTTAATTGTAGCTGTGCACTCCGTACAACTGCAACCAAACGTGATGGTACCATCTGTCTTTATTGTTCCTTCCACCCTACACCCACATGAACCTGCACAAGAAACAGTTACTTCAGCGTTTGACTGATTTTGAATATTTGTTTCCACATCTTTAATAGCAGAGTTTTTGGTATTAACTGTTTTGATTAAAGATGCCGTATACGCTACTTTTACATCTTTAACTAAAGCAAAATTATTTTCATAACCATTCAAAGTCTTATAAGATACTATTGCGGCATAACCTGTTTTTGTATCAAAAAAATCAATTTTGGTAATAGAGAATATAGTATCGCTAGGAGAATGGGAATTTACCAGGGGAATTGCAATAGCTTTTAGCTCATTAAAGTCATTAGCTATTAATAAACCAGAAGGAGACTTTAACTTTAATTCTTCTTGCTTGATAATGTCAGTAAAAACCTCTTTATTGCAAGAGAAATTAATAATTACTGTGGCCAATCCAATTAGGATTACCATAAATGTAAATTTGATCCTCATAACTTTAAGTTTTTTTTAAAATTTATAATTATTTATTTTATTAAAAATAGTTAGAATTTAATTATTATTATAATAATAATTTTTAAAATAAACCTGAAAATAAATTCCCAGAAAAACTTGAACGGACAAAACAGAAAAGATATTTACCCGGGTTTAGAAGTCGAGGTGATTTTAAAAAAAGATCAGCGAAGCGGAAACCGAACAAGAGGAATTGTTCAGGCATTATTAACGAGCTCTGCTTTTCATTCCCGGGGAATTAAAGTCCGGCTGGAAGATGGACAAGTGGGTCGGGTAATTGAAATTATTGAAGATTAATTTAAAAGTTATATTGATTGTCAGCTTTTGGCTATACTGAAACATTTTAAATTATTTAACGTCTATATTAAAAGGATTTAATCTAATGGCATTATTAAGATTTCTATTTATTGCATTAAGTGTTTTGTGGCTTCTGCGTTTAGTTGCCAGAATTGTTATACCTATGCTATTTCAAAACCTGGTTAACAAGGTTCAAAACCCAGGCAATCAAAACTATAAACAAACCAAACCAGATGGCCGTATCCGTGTAGATTATGTTCCTCCAAAAGAGAAAAATGAAAAAATGGATAAACTGGGTGATTTTGTAGATTACGAAGAAGTTAAGTAGATATAACTTGCACTACGAATTATTAATGGGATTTCAGAGTTCAATTTAAACGTTTAATCAAATTATGATTGGATTAGTGCTACCCTTGTATTCTTTAAAAAATAATTTAAACGAATTCTTTTTTTTCATTTTTTTTGAAGAACAATGTTTTATCGACAACCTCAACATTGAGTAAATCTCCATTGATGATAGAATCATGTACTTTCTTTAAAAGTAGAGCTTTTGATTCATCGGTAATATTACTTGAACCATCCGGACCATTTTTAGGATGTACAAACATTAAGTATAAGTTTTCTTCCTTCAAAAGAATTAAAAAATAAAAGCGAAAGCCACCGCTACCATTAATTCGTTTTTTAATATAAGGTGCTTCAGCATTCTGATTTAACCGAGTACCGCTATTTAATTCAGCAATATCCTTATGAAAGAAATATTTAATTATATCTGATTCTAGCGTCTTGTAAGCTTTTTTACCTTTTAATTTACAAAATTCTTCTTTGAAATTTTCAAGGCAAAAAACCTTCATATCAAATCAAATTAGATCAAAGAAAGTTCTTTTGATGTTTCTTTAAATCCAGGGATTTGAGGAAGATGAAAATATATAGACTCAAAATCAATAAACATTTCTTTTAAGTCATCAATTGAATTTTTGAACTCTTTGATTTCGTCTTTAGCTATCCCTTTATCTTTCAGGATACTAGCATTAACATAGTGTCTTATTAAAGTTGAATGATAATCTTTCATTGCAGCAATTAGGTCGTTAATCAACCTCAAGCAATCATCATCCATGTTTTCATTTATCCAAGTAAGTGATTCCAGAGATTTATTTAACTCATTTATTTTAAAAGACTTTTCGGAAAGAGATTTTTTAAAATCCAATAGGTTATCAAGGAAAGAATTAACTATTTGCTCCTCAGTAAAATGTTTTTTGTCAGCGAAGGAGTCATTTCGGACTTGTTTTACTGAGTCAATAATTCTGTCTTTGGCTGTTAGGCATTCCATAGTCTTAGGATAATTTTAATTTAATTAGTAACGTAAAGCTAATAATTGTACTTAAAACTTATTTTGGTGTACCAATAGTACATTAATAAATTGATAAAAGTTTCAAACTAATATGTTTTTTACATTTCAGAGTCTATATTAAAACTTATAGAATATAATTATTTATTTTAGTTTTAGCAGATTCCATTCTTCTTAAATATACTAATTTACGATAACATACCTAAGAGGGGGTAATAAACTTCAAAAATAAGTACCTCTAAATATAGAGCATACCGCTTGACAAATTTCTTATAGCAGAATTCTTGCAAAATTGTTTTTTATTCAATTTTTGGTTTCCATCCTTACTCCTTTTTCCATAATCTTTCCTCTTTTTCCCTTCCATAATTTTATTTATTTCAATAAAGCTTTATTAAGTCCATCCAAGGTTTAAGCTTTTTTCTATTTTTGGCATCAGTTAAATAGTAAAGAATGAATAATTGGTTTAAACGCAATGGCATACACCTTGCCATTATAGGTATTTTTATAGCCTTATGTTTTGTGTATTTCAGTCCGGCATTGCAGGGCAAAGCACTCATACAAAATGATGTTTTGCAGGCTAAAGCGATGCAAAAAGAGATCATGGATTACAAAGCTAAAGATGGCCATGCGCCACTTTGGACCAATGCCATGTTTGGCGGAATGCCTTCTTACATGATCTGGGTGAAATATCCAAATAACGTAACAACCTACATAATCTCTTTTTTTAACACGGTACTGCCTAATCCAATTTATATTGTATTACTTTATTTATTAGGTGCATACTTATTATTCAGCGTTTTAAGAATGAACCCATGGCTGGCAGCAGCCGGAGCTATTGCATTTGCATTTTCATCTTATAATTTTATCATTATCGAAGCCGGGCATGGAAATAAAGCCATGGCAATTGCATTTTTTGCTCCTATTCTGGCCGGTATTATTCTTACATTCAGGCGGCAATATTTGTGGGGAGCCGCATTAACAGCATTATTTCTGGCACTCGAAATCAGAAGTAATCATATACAGATGACCTATTACCTGTTTATTGCTTTACTGATTTATGTGGGCATTGAATTATATCACGCTGTAAAATCAAAAACTTTAAAAGATTTTGGGAAAGCTATCTCCTATCTGGTTGTTGCTTCGGTCTTAGCTGTTGCCGTAAATGCGGGTATGTTATGGACAACTTACGAATATGGTCAGGAATCTATTCGTGGCAAATCTAATCTAACAACTGATGCCTTAGAACCTTCAAACGGTTTGGATAGAGAATATGCATACGGCTGGAGCCAGGGCATTGGAGAAAATATTACATTTCTTATTCCTAATGCTTATGGTGGTGCGTCATCGCCGCAATTAGATGAAACTTCTGAAGTTGCCAAAACACTTTCCGCAAAAGGAGTTCCTACAGACCAGGCAGTTGGTTTTGCCAAACAA
>JBBRCI010000143.1:0-4226 GCA_038204935.1 Sphingobacteriales bacterium
TTGCAAATTAACCAACATAACTATGAGTACTACAGCAGAGGTGGAGCAAGGAGGAGTTAATTTTTTAGCTTCAGATAATCAAAAAATGATCGTCAATATGGTACGTGATTTTGCTGAAAAGCATATCCGCCCCCATGTGATGGAATGGGATGAAGCGCAAACTTTTCCTGTAGAAACTTTTAAAAAATTAGGTGAACTTGGTCTGATGGGCGTTTTAGTTCCCGAAGAATTTGGCGGATCGGGCTTGGGATATTTTGAATATGTAAACGTTATTGTAGAAATTGCAAGGGTTTGCGGTTCAATTGGTTTATCTGTTGCGGCGCATAACTCTTTATGTACGGGTCACATAATGGCTTTTGCAAATGATGAGCAGAAAAAGAGATGGTTGCCTAAATTAGCAACCGCAGAATGGATTGGTGCATGGGGTTTAACAGAAGCAAATACAGGTTCTGATGCCATGGGAATGAATACGACTGCTGTTTTAGATGGCGATGATTATATTTTAAATGGATCTAAAAACTGGATCACTCACGGTAAATCCGGAGATGTGGCGGTGGTTATGGTTCGTACCGGCGAAAAAGGAAGTTCTAAAGGTATTTCGGCAATTGTTGTTGAAAGAGGAACTCCGGGTTTTTCTGCCGGAAAAAAGGAAAATAAATTAGGCATGCGTGCATCAGAAACCACAGAAATGATTTTTGATAATTGCCGTGTTCCAAAAGAAAATCTTTTAGGTAACGAAGGTGAAGGCTTTAAACAAGCCATGTATATATTAGATGGAGGACGTATTTCTATTGCCGCTTTATCTTTAGGTATTGCAAAAGGAGCTTTTGATGCTGCGGTTGCTTATTCAAAAGAACGTCATCAGTTTGGCCAGCCAATTTCCAGCTTCCAGGGAATTTCGTTTAAACTTGCCGATATGGCTACTGAAATTGAAGCTGCAGAATTATTAATTATGCAGGCTGCAGATTTGAAAAACCGTGGACAGAATGTGACCAAGCAATCTGCAATGGCTAAATATTTTGCATCCGAAGTTTGCGTAAAGGCTTCTACAGAAGCAGTGCAAATATTTGGTGGTTACGGATATACTAAAGACTTCCCGGTAGAAAAATTCTATCGCGATAGCAAGTTATGTACAATAGGTGAAGGAACATCAGAAATACAGAAACTGGTTATTGCCAGAGAGGTTTTGCGATAATATTTACAACCAATATTTTAGGAGCGGACTGATTATTTCAGTTCGCTTTTTTTTATGTGACGTAGTATCCATAATATTTAGCATTGATAATTATCTCTTAATTGTTCTTTTAGTTGTATCGAACTTTGCCTTTTTATGCAGTTTTATCAAGTTCATACTCAAATTCACCTTCCAAAGTTAACTTGTATTTTTCTGGATTGATAATAAATAACCTGATTATGCCTTTTACATGATTGGGAATGCACCTATCATCCTCTAATATAAAGACTTCTTCAGCCAGCTCAAAAATCTGATGTCCTCTTAACCCAAATAATTTAGCAACTGATATAAGTTTAGATGCACTAATATCTACTCTACCCCGTTCAATGTTAGCATATGCATGTACGGTAATGCCTAATTTATAAGCCATATAGTCCTGTTTAAATCCACAATATTTCCTGCCAGCGCAAATAACCTTTCCTAATGCTATTTTCATTTTGGAATATTTAACAAATTGAAGATAAAAAATTAAAATTACTAAAAACAACCCTCATTTTTATTTAGGGTGAAAAAATGTATAGTTAAACTTAATAGGTTGTATGTTTATGTTAATGTTTGGCCAAGCAGAGGGATCCCGCTGTAGCCCTGTCAGCATTGATAAAAGATGAGCAAGGTTAAAAATTAAAACATGAAAAATTTAGAATTATTAACTTATTTAGCCGTTGATTTGACCGTAAAAGAAATGCAGGAAATTAAGGGAGGTGGAATTAAAGATCTCTTTTTCGGAGCTGTAAGTGCTATTGTTGATTTCGGAAATGGAGTCATAGATGGTTATGAAAATGCCAGAATCCAGCGTGTAATCGATTCTTCTCCTTCATATGCATAATGCTTTATAAATGAAAAACGAAAAGTTTATGAGATTAGAGGGCTTATTCGAGCTGTCTAAAGCTGAAACACAGCAAATTTACGGTGGTGGAAGTCCCTTTTATCAATTAGGTACTTGGGTAGGGAAAGGTCTTGAGGCTATTGTCGATTTAATAACAACACCAGGCTATGGCGTATATCCAGATCATCCTAGCTATCTTTAAATCAAGTGTTAATCAATAATATTGATTAACAAATCAAGTTTAAAAATGCTTTTTTAGGTAGAATTTAATATTCGTTGAATGTATATTTGTTCTACCTAAATATTTGGTTTAAAAGCAAGGAATTTAAATTAAAATCCTCAATCTATCAGTATGAATGCAAGTATTCGTATTGTCAAAGTGATTGTTGACTTTTTTAAATAATGATTAATATTAACTGATTATTAGTTCTTTGTAAGAAATATAAATACAGAATGATTAAAAAAATTTTAATAAGATTAAACTTCTTTTTTTATAGAAAAAATTATTTCGTTCAGCTTTTGTTGTTCTATATTGTTTCTTGGTGTATGACCTTATTTTTTTTCCCTTTGATGTATTTATCGACTAACATTCTAGGTTCGGCAGAATCGGGGCCTAACATGAAAAACTGGTTCGTAGTTATTATAGTTGCCCCAATTATAGAAACCTTTATTAATCAATTTGGTGTATTTAAAATTTTAAATAAAATTAAAATAATCCGTGATAAACAAGGATTAATAATTTTTATATCGGCTTTCATTTTTGGTATAACACATGCTTATAATTTAAGCTACATGTTATTTGGTTTTTCAATGGGAATTGTGCTTGCTTATATTTATTATATATTTCATCACAACCCTCAGAAAGCGTTTTGGTCAACTGCAATAATACATAGTTTTCGCAATTTTACCGCTATAATTCTAATCATGCTTTTTCCCTAAAAAGAGTTATCAACACAAATAGACAACTATCTCTATTGAAGAAAATGTGTTAATATCAGTAAACTAGTAATAAGCAAAGCAGCCATTATACCACATGGAAGTTTGCTAAAAACCACTCATGTTATCTTAATTATTTATGTCTCCATTTCTGCGGGTTTAAAGCGTTCTAAAATTTATTCATTTTAACCTAACAGAAATAAGCCTAACCATGTCTGTACCCGTATATTCTGTCCAATCTATATCACAAAATGTCCTTAGTTATAAATACGTCATCAGTACAAAAAGCAAGATCGTTTATGCTTCCTTCCTAATCCTTTTAACGGTTTCTTTGGGCGGCCTGCCTTTTATTAAAACTCAGATTAGCATTAAAAGCCCCGGATTGTTACAATCCGCCATCGAAAAAACAGAATTAACCATCCCGGTCAACGGGAGGCTTGTTTATAGTAAATTGAAGGATAATCAGATAGTAAAGCCAGGAGATACTTTATTAGTTATAGATGCCGCTCTGCCTCAACAACAGAATGCTCTGCTCCAAACACGTACTGTTCAGATTGGCCAGTTGTTGCAGGATATAAGCAGATTATTGGTTTCAGATGCTTTAAGTATGCCTAAGTTGCTAACCGGGCAGTATAATGCCTCCTGGCAGCAGTATGTACTGGAAGCAGAAAATGCACAACATGCAAAAGACCAGGCCGAGCGCATATTTAAACGGTATGAGAAGTTGTATAATAACAACGTTTTAACCGATTCTGAGTTTGAAAAATACAGATTTGAGAATGAGCAGGCGGCTTCTGCTTATTTGCTTTTAGTAAAAAGATACCGCTCACAATGGGAGGTTGAAGCTAATCAGTTTCGAAATGAACTCAGGCAGCTTACCAGCCAGAAAGCAGAAATTACAGCGCAGAAAAAATTATATACGGTAATAGCGCCCGTAAGTGGTTCGGTACAAAACCTGAGCGGTTTGCAGTCTGGGGCCTATGTATTCGCCAACCAGAAAATTGGAGAAATTTCTCCCGATACAAACCTCATTGCATTCTGCTATATCAAACCTTCTGATATCGGATTAATCCGTAAAGGCCAGCAGGTACGGTACACTAAAGACTTTTCCGGTCGAGAAATTCTATCGCGACAGCAAATTATGTACTATAGGTTAAGGAACTTCTGAAATACAGAAACTGATTATTGCCAGAGAAGTTTTGAAATAATATTTCAATAAAATATTTTCAA
>JBBRCI010000144.1:0-4115 GCA_038204935.1 Sphingobacteriales bacterium
TCTTTAATTTCATCCACATAAATAAACTCATCTGCCATATGTGATCGTGGTGAATCGCCGGGTCCCATTTTTAAAGATGGAATATCCAGCAAAGCCTGATCGCTTGTTGTTGGCGAGCCATAAGTTGTTCTTCCCAATGCAATTCCAGATTGCACAATTGGATGATTGATATCTATTGATGAAGGTTTTAAGCGAACCGATCTGGGTGTTACCTCGCAGGAAACATGATTACGAATAATTTTTAAAACCTCTTCATTCCGGTAAGCATCTGTAACCCGCACATCAACAGTAAAATTACAAAATGCCGGAACAACATTATGTTGAGAACCAGCTTCAATAATCGTCACGCTCATTTTAATCGGACCAAACTGCTCTGATATTTTAGAAAAACGATACGAACTGAACCAGTTTATATCATTCAGAGCTTTATAAATTGCATTCTCACCTTCTTCGCGAGCGGCATGTCCAGCTTTTCCTTTAACCTTGCAATCCAATACAAGTAAACCTCGTTCGGCAACAGCAAGCTGCATTTGGGTTGGTTCTCCAACAATGGCAAAATCCAGTTCTCCTAAATCCGGCAGAATACATTCCAGTCCATTCAAACCAGAAATTTCTTCTTCAGCTGTCGCCGCAAGGCAGATATTATATTTCAGGTTTTCCTTTGGGAAAAAATGAAGAAAAGTAGCGATCAATGAAACCAGGCAACCCCCGGCATCATTACTTCCTAATCCGTAAAGTTTTCCATCTTCAACTTTGGGCTCAAAAGGATTTCGGCTGTAGCCGGAATTTGGCTTAACGGTATCGTGATGAGAATTTAAAAGTATGGTTGGTTTTTTCGGATCAAAAAATTGATTGAAAGCCCAAATATTATTAAGTTTCCGCTTAGTCCGAATGCTTTTCCCTTCTAAAAAACGCTCGATCAAATCAGCTGTTTCATTTTCTTCTTTACTGAAAGATGAGGTGCTGATCAGATTTTTAAGGAGTTCCAGACTATCCGAAAACAAGGTTTTCTTTGTCGTTATTTCACTATTCATTGCTGTACAAACCTCCTGCTTTTAATGCCGACAATTTAATTCCTTTAATTAATGAAGAACTAAATCCCTGATGTTCCATTTCGTTTAATCCTGCTATGGTGCAGCCTTTCGGCGATGTAACTTTATCGATTTCCTGTTCGGGATGACTGTTGTTTTCGAGTAAAAGTGCCGCAGCACCCTTTGCAGTTTGTGCCGCCATTTTTAAGGCGTCATTTGCGTGGAAGCCAATTTCCACCCCTCCCTGCGATGCTGCACGAATAGATCTTAAAAAGAAAGCTACTCCGCAGGCACATAAGGCAGTTGCGGCGGTCATTAAATCTTCATTGATCTGTATTACAGAACCAACTGTTTCAAACATGCTTTTCACTTTCTGCAAATTGTCCGCAGTTCCGTTGTCCGTTGCAATGCAGGTCATAGACTGTTGAATAGCAATAGCCGTATTTGGCATTGTCCGAATTACCTGAACATCTTTTCCAAGCTTTGTTCTGATATCCTGACAAGTAACCCCGGAAACTACAGAAACCAACAAATGATTTTCAGAATCTACAGCCTCGGCAATTTCATTTAATAAGCCGTTTAATTGCTGAGGCAAAACAGCCAGCATAATTACTGAAGCACCTTTTACAGCCTGAAAATTCTGATCCGTAATTTGAAAGCCTTCCTGAATATGTCCGGAGATATTGAGGAGATTACGTTTTGTTAACACAATTTCATCCGCACTGCAAAAACCAGATTTAACAAGGCCTTTTGCTAAAGACATACCGATATTTCCGCTACCTAAAATGGCTATTTTATTCAACTGCTTTTCCATTTTTACTTAATTAATTTGGTTCCAAAATTCCCTTCGCCATTTAGCAAGGGCAATTCATCGGCTTTGCCAATATACACTTCATTAACTCCATTATTGATAGATTGAAATGCGTTATGAAGTTTCGGAATCATTCCATCCGCAATTATATTCTGCTCCTTTAATGTTTCAAACTCAGAAGCACTTATTTCGCTGATGAGTGAATTTTCATCAGATACATCTTTTAAAACCCCTTTTTTCTCAAAACAATAAATCAATTTCGTTTGATAATCTGCAGACATTGCTACCGCGATGGCAGAAGCAATAGTATCTGCATTTGTATTTAGCAACTGACCTTCGCCGTTATGCGTAATTGCAGAAAAAACTGGTGTAAAATCAGCCGTTAATAAATTTTTCATGTTTGCTCCCGCGATAGAATTTTCATCTAAATCTCCCGCGAAGCCATAATTCACTTTTCCAACCGGGCGTTTTTTTGCTCTGATCAGGTTTCCATCTGCACCGCACAAACCCAAAGCATTGCAATTTTTAGACTGAAGCAAGGCAACAATTTCTTTGTTAATTAAGCCAGCGTAAACCATAGTCACCACTTTTAATGTTGCTTTATCAGTAATCCGGCGGCCTTCAAACATTCTGGCTTCGATACCCAATTCCGTAGAAACTTTGCTTGCTAATTTACCACCGCCATGCACCAAAATTTTCTTCCCCGCAAGGGAAGCAAAATTCTGAATGAATAGACTTAGCTGTTCAGGATCATCAATTATATTTCCGCCGATCTTAACAATGCTCAATTTCTCTTTCATGCCTTAATTATTTTCGAGCATTCGCTTTAAAATCACCTGAACTGCCCAAACACGGTTTCCGGCTTCCTTAATTATCAACGAATTTGGCCCATCTAATATTTCTGACGAAAGTTCCAGATCACGACGCACCGGTAAACAATGCATCACTTTTGCATTATTGGTCGGTTTTAATTTCTCATTATCCAACATCCAGCCATTTCCCTCAGAAAGAATTTGTCCGTAATCCTGGTAAGACGACCAGTTTTTAACATATATAAAATCAGCATCCGCCAAAGCTTCCTCCTGATTGTGAGTAATTTTTGCGCCCTTAGTAAATTCTTCTGCAAGTTCATATCCTTTTGGATGTGTGATCACAAATTCCAGCAGTTCATCTTTTTGTGCCCGGCACATCCATTCTGAAAACGAGTTTGGCACCGCCTGCGGAAGTGATTTTACATGTGGCGCCCAGGTTAAAACAACCTTCGGTTTTTCATTTGTTTTGTTTTCTTCAATGGTAATTAAATCGGCCAGACTTTGTAAAGGATGCAAGGTTGCACTTTCTAAACTGATGACCGACACGCCACAAAATTTAACAAATTTTTTGAACAAATCCTCCGAATAATCTTCATCTCTGTTCTGAAGTTTTGGAAAAGAACGCAATCCCAGAATATCGCAATATTCACCCATTACTGCTGCAGCTTCGCGGATATGCTCCACAGAAGTTCCGTTCATCATTATGCCATCGCGGGTTTCTAAAGCCCAGCCATCCTTGTCCATATTCATCACCATTACATTCATTCCCAGATTCAACGCTGCTTTTTGAGTACTTAAACGGGTGCGAAGACTTGGGTTTAAAAACACAAGTCCGAGCGTTTTATTTTTTCCTAATTCCTGATTTCCAAAAGGATTATTTTTTACCTCTTTAACTTCAGAAAGCAATTCCTTTATATTACTGATATCCTTTACGGACGAAAATAACTTCATTTATAAATTTATTTAAGCTTTTAACTCTTTGGCAAAGGCCGATAAAAACTGGTCGGCATTTGCTTTGCTTAAATTTAAAGCAGGTAAAAGACGAATTATATTCGGCTTTGCTTCGCCGGTAAAAATATGCATGTTAAAAAGGAGATTCTTTTTAACATGCGCTAATTCTTGTGGAAGTTCAATACCGATCATCAAACCTCGGCCCCGAACTTCAATTACTTCCGGAAATTTCTTCAACTCTTCCATTAAATAATTCCCAATCTCTTCAGCATTGTTCATTAAATTATCCTGCTCAATTATTTCCAAAACCGCTAAAGCCGCCGCACAGGCCAAATGGTTTCCGCCAAAGGTTGTTCCCAGCATTCCATGCCATGGCTTTAATTTAGGTGAAATAGAAATTCCCCCTATCGGGAAGCCGTTACCCATACCTTTTGCCATGGAATAGATATCGGCATCAACACCTGCAAAATCATGGGAATAAAATTTACCGCTGCGACCATATCCACACTG
>JBBRCI010000145.1:0-4036 GCA_038204935.1 Sphingobacteriales bacterium
GCAGGAGGGACAACTCTTCCCAATCCAGATAGAAGGCATGGATGTGGTTGCTGCAGGATATAATGCAAGGGCATTTACCTTACCGCAAATTGCCTGGGAGCCTGTTTTTAATTTCACTCCCGAGGTGATTGCAGGTGATCCACCCTTGGGTTGGAATTATTATAAGGACGATGGAATACCTACCCGTATTGGTAATGTTTGCGAGGATATGGTTGCATTGTCACCAATCCCATTATCAAAATATTTACAGCAAACGTTCGAAAATAAATCAGACCGAAAAACGTACGCCTTCTTTAATCTTCCTTTCGGAATGCTGGCGTTTACAATCCTTGATAATTTCTCCAATCAAATAAAAAAGCCTGCAATTAATAATGTTAGTCCGGTTTTTGAAAATTATATTAATGGAGGAATTCAGCTGGAGTTGCAGGCCGGAACTTCTATTAAAGAGGGCGACAGCAATTTATTTGACGGCTTTACCATACAGCTTTATAATGTGCTAAATATGTACGGGAACGATGCAAACGCCAGTACGCTTGCAGATAGTCCCACTAAAATATTTAACAGGGAGTTTGCCACACCGGGAACAGACCCCACCCGGCCAAGAGTTCCTTTAACCAGGGCAGGTTTATCCGGATACGGAGCAAATATTTTTAGCGACTGGCATAATGAAAAAGCGGTGTTCGCAGAAACAAGTCAGGCGCTTTTTAATGTAACTACTGGTCGTACAAGTCATGAGGTTGTTCAGGTTAAAAGTGTTATTTATCCCTGGGGAATTCATGTAGTTAGAACTATCACCTTATTCCGTTTAGGAAATGGATATGTAGGAAGAGTTGATAGCGGGTGGAAAGCAGAGGGTAATGGCCGGTTTGATTTCACGTATTATGAGAAAATAACCGATGGTGCCGGACAGGTTCAACTTGTTCAGCATGATAATCCTTTCGAAATTCATCCGGGAATGGTCAAAGAATTATCAGGCATTAAAAATATCCGTGAAATAGAGGTAACTCATGAGGATGGTGACGCTTCATTAAGAGGATTAACTTTTGATGCCGACGTAGAGCTTGAGAATGTTATTGAGGGAGGAGCAGATAATAAAGCTCCTTCTAAAGGGATTTTAGGTTTTGTACAATTGTCGCCTCCCGGGATTCCTATTACAGATATTCAGTTTGATTCCTTATTGAAATCGCAAAAAGGTTCTATAGGCGGAACAATAAACTGTTCTGTTAAGGTAGCAGGTACAAATCAGGTTGTAAAGATCAGCCAGTTTGATGTGAATTCTTCTGTAAGTGCCGATGGAAGCAAGAAAATATTTGTGGCCGCGGCCCGGGGTTCGGTAATACTTCCAAAAGATGGAAGCTGGAGCATGGTTATGCACTCCAGAAAAGATGGGACGGTTGCTCCATTAGACGAGCATACATCTGTTCCCTTAATACGGATTGGAAAATGGATACAAGTATTTAAAGGTATTGATCCGGCTGAAATTTCTAAAAATTTGCTGCGGATTGCACATCCGCTTGAAATTTTGAGAAATCCGGTAAACGAAACTATCAATTTTGGATTTCTTCAAAATCTTAATTCTCAAAAAATTCTGTTTTTAACGCCTGCATTCAAGACTGGAATAAATTCGCTCTTAAGCAAAACACCTCCATTAATGGCTGATTCCTACCGTCTTTTAAATACGGTTGGAATTTTCCCGAATATCGGCGACGCGGAAACAAATTTCGGAGCAGCAATCTCTTTATTAAGCGGAAAGGATGCCGCAGATAATGCTGTTGAAGCCTTTAGCAAAGTTTCGGCAGATGGAATTTTAGATGCCGGCAAAGATGTGCTGGAAATTATGGAAATAAAAGCGAAAGAAGAGGCCGGCAAATTTGTTGATCAGGGATATAAACTTATTAAGCAAAAAGGTGATGAATTGCTGAATGAAGCATTTCGATTTGATCTTCCTTCGGTACATTATCCGTTAATAAATACTGAGGGTTTTAAAGTTTTTATCGAATATAAAGCAACAAGTGATCCCAAACATGCCAATAAGTCCTATTTAGGGAAATATGATTTTGATGTAGATTCTTTCGCTACAGATTTAGGAAACTCCTGGAAAGGCAAAATGAACAATATGGCCATTGCTGTTGATTTAGGTCCGCTGGAACGGGTAATGACAATTAAAGGAAACTTTAATGCTCAAAAAGGAACAGAAACAAATCTGGGTGGAGAAAAAGGAGTGGACCCGGCCAATTTACCTGTACCCGAAATCGAATTTAGTGATGCACTGAAACCTGTTATCCAGATACTGGAAATTCTGGCTGCGGTAAGTACAGGTGATTACAAAGAAGCTCTTAAAAAAGGTTTAAAAGTTTCAATGAGTAATTCTGCCAATGTTTGGGAATATAAATTAGATGCTTCCAAAGACATTCCGCTGGTTAGATTTCCTTTTGGGGCACTTTATGATTCGCCACAAACTCCATTAAGACTTGAAGCAAGCCTGGCCATAGGTATGTACTTTAATGCTGCGTTGAAGGTAACAAAAGATCCAAAACAACTGTTGCCGACTGCCGGAGCCTTTTTTAAATTTCATGGCGGCATACAGGTAATGTGTGTAAGCGTTGCTGCCGGGAGCATATATGCGGTAGGAAATGTCGATCTGATGCTTGCTGCAGATACAAGCCCGCTGGTTGCTGTAACTATGAAGTTTGGTTTTGGCGCCCAAATAACCGTTGGCCTGCCCGTTATCGGAAACGTGAGTATTCTCTTTATGGTTTCCGTTGAGATTTATGCCGATTCAAGTAAAAAAGTAATTGCTACCGCGATACTGCTTTTCCGTGGCCATGCAGAAATTTTGGGTGGTTTAGTTGGAGTAACCATCACCATAGAAGCAAAAGGATCCATAGAAAAACAGGGAGATAATATGCCAACTACATGCAAAGCTCAGGTAACTTTTGCATTAGACATTAGTATTTTCTTAGTTATTGATATAAGTTTCAGCGAAAGCTGGGAAGAACAAAGACAAATTGCTTAAATAAATTACTCTCATGGCAGCAATTAGTAACACTCGTTTTACGCTTTTAGCATTACCTCAATCAGTAGATTCTGACGGTAATTTATCAGTAAATATAGTTTGGATTCCAAGAAATATTAGTCCGCTTGAACCGGTAAATACAATTTTTGGAGTTGTCAGCCAAGCTCCGGCATTTGCCGATACACAACCACAATTTAACGTGATGGTTGTAAATGAAGCTTCTGAATTTGCGGGTAAAGATCCATCAAAAGAGCGTCCTGAAAACGCTGTCTTAAATTACTCAGATCAGGTACGGAAAATCTATGAAACGTTAAAGCAGGCAACTAACGAGGATGGAAGTTTGAAATATTTTGATATTGATGATAGCCGAAGCTCTGATGTTTCAACAGATTATAGCGCACCCGAAGCCGAAGACAAAGAATTGTCTGTTAAAAAATATCTGCCGGAAAGCTATCGCGAGTCCTTTAATTTTACTTCAGCACGTTCAAAAAATGCGGTAACAGATGATAGCTATTATTGTGCAATAAGGGATGCGCAGCCAAATCTGAATCTTGAAAAAGAAACAAAAGTAAGCTGGGGGAAAGTTTATGCTTATTTGTTAAGGCAACCATTAATGGCCCAAAAAGCTGGTTTGATTTACAAAACAAGCGTTTCTTTATTGGCCACAGATTTTAATATGGGTGGCTGGATTTATATCGATGTTGTTCCCGATACGACTTATAGTGCAGAGCAGATTAATTCTTTAGCCGGAGCAGAGCCTTTTATTAAAAGATATGCGGCCAGAATTCCTATTCTAAAAAAGGATGCAGATGGAAAATTCATTAGCCGTAACTTATTTGCTTCAGTTTTATTTCCGGTACTTAAACCAGGAGATAACCCCGACGGAATTTTTGATGATCTTTTTATCGAATCATCTCAATATAATGATGGTTTCGCAAAAATAGTTCATGCAAATCAACCTGTTAGCGGCAATATTTTAAAGGAAAAACAAGATGGTTTTCATCCCCAAAAGGAAATGGG
>JBBRCI010000146.1:0-3985 GCA_038204935.1 Sphingobacteriales bacterium
AAACTTTTGAAGATTACAAACGAGTTTATAATTATAGTGTAAATGAGCCGGAAGCTTTTTGGGCAAAAATTGCAGATGATTATTTGTGGCAAAAAAAGTGGGATTCCGTTTTGGAATGGGATTTTGATAAAGCCGATATAAAATGGTTTTCTGGAGCTAAATTAAATATCACCGAAAATTGTCTGGATCGGCATCTTGAAAATTACGGAGATGAAACCGCAATAATTTGGGAACCTAATGATCCGGAAGAATTCTACAGGAAAATAACTTATAATGAACTTCATTTTAAAGTTTCTCAGTTTGCGAATGTTTTAAAAAATAACGAAGTCCAAAAAGGCGACCGGATTTGCCTTTATATGCCTATGGTTCCTGAACTGGCAATTGCTGTTTTAGCGTGTGCCAGAATCGGAGCCATTCATTCAGTCGTTTTCGGTGGATTTTCTGCACAATCTATCGCTGATAGAATAAATGATGCAGAATGTTCATTAGTAATAACCGCAGATGGAGGATTTAGAGGTAATAAAGAAATTCCGTTGAAAAATGTAATTGATGATGCTTTGGTTCAATGCAAATCAGTAAAAAAAGTAATTGTGCTTACGCGAAACCGGACTCCTGTTTCAATGATTAAGGGCCGGGATGTTTGGTGGGAAGATGAAATTAAAAAGGTTGAAACTCAGGGAAATCCTGAATTTCCTGCCGAACCGATGGATGCCGAGGACCCGCTATTTATTTTATATACATCCGGCTCAACCGGTAAACCAAAAGGCGTGGTACATACTTGCGGAGGATATATGGTTTATGCTGGTTATACTTTTAAAAATGTATTCCAATATCAACCTTGCGAGATTCATTTCTGCACAGCAGATATCGGCTGGATAACCGGTCATTCATATATTGTTTACGGCCCCTTGTCGCAAAGAGCCACCACTTTGATGTTCGAAGGCATACCAACCTGGCCGGATGCCGGACGTTTCTGGGATATAGTTGATAAATATAAAGTGGATATACTTTATACTGCTCCAACTGCAATCCGTTCTTTAATGAGCTTTGGTGATGAACCTTTGAAAGGAAAGGACCTTAGTTCTTTGAAAAAACTGGGTTCTGTTGGCGAACCGATCAATGAGGAAGCATGGCATTGGTTTGATGAGAAAATTGGAAAAGGCAAATGCCCGATAGTGGACACCTGGTGGCAAACCGAAACAGGAGGAATTATGATTTCGCCAATTGCTGGTATAACTCCTCTAAAACCGGGATATGCAACTTTGCCATTACCCGGAATTCAGCCTTGTTTGGTGGATGAGAACGGACAGGAAATTGAAGGGAATGATGTGAGTGGCAACTTATGTATTAAATTTCCCTGGCCGGGGATAATCCGTACAACTTATGGAGATCATGAGCGCTGCCGCACTAATTATTTCTCTACCTATCCTAACATGTATTTTACCGGTGATGGTTGTTCAAGAGATAAGGATGGGTATTACCGCATCACCGGAAGGGTAGATGATGTTATGAATGTATCAGGCCATAGAATAGGTACCGCCGAAGTTGAAAATGCAATAAATATGCACGCGGATGTAATAGAAAGCGCTGTTGTTGGTTATCCGCATGATATTAAAGGACAGGGAATTTATGCATTTGTAATCCTGGATAAATCGCTGCACGATCATGAGCTTACCAAAAAAGATATTTTACAAACGGTTACCCGGATAATTGGTGCCATTGCCAAACCTGATAAAATTCAATTTGTAAGTGGTTTGCCTAAAACTCGTTCAGGTAAAATTATGCGTCGGATTTTGCGGAAAATATCCGAGGGAGAATTTTCAAATCTGGGCGATACTTCTACCTTGCTTGATCCGGCAATTGTTGAAGAAATTAAGATGGGAGCTATTTAATAACAATCAATTTTATGACATTTTTAAATTCTTTGAAAACCAAATACATTGAATTAGGTTAAATAAGTAATCAAATAAATATTAAACCTAGAAAAAACAACCATGGATAAATTAGAATTAAAAGGTAAATGGAACGAGTTGAAAGGTAAAGTAAAACAATCATATGGAGATATGACTGATGATGATCTGAAATACGAAGAAGGTAAGGAAGATGAACTTTACGGAAGACTTCAGCAAAAAACCGGGAAAACCCGTGAAGGTGTTATTGACTGGTTGAAAAGTTTGTAAGCGATTATAATAAACAAGAAACCCTGCCAAAAAGCAGGGTTTCTTGTTTTACAGTATTTTGTTGATTTTCCAATTAGCATGATGTTTTTTGTAATTTCGCCGGTATAATCGCCCAAAGCGAAAAAGAATAATTGAATGAAAAAAACAAAACCTACCATTTTAGTTGTAAACGACGACGGAATTACGGCGCCCGGTATTAAAGCTCTTATAGAAGTTGTTATGGAGTTGGGAAATGTTGTGGTTGTAGCGCCAGATAGTCCACAATCCGGGATGGGGCATGCCATTACCATAGCCAAACCATTGCGTATGGATAAAATTAAATTGTATGATGGCGTTGAAATGTATAAATGCTCCGGTACGCCTGTTGATTGTGTAAAACTGGCTGTAAATAAAATTTTTAAAGGAAAGAAACCAGATCTATGTGTTTCCGGCATAAACCATGGATTGAATAATTCTATAAATGTTATTTATTCCGGCACCATGTCGGCAGCGGTAGAAGGAGCCATAGAAAGTATACCCTCCATTGGATTTTCTTTAGATGATTTTACGTATGATGCCGATTTTAGTCATTGCAAGAAATTTATCAAAACAATTGTAGAACAGGTTTTACAAAATGGCCTACAAACGGGAACCTTGTTAAATGTTAATTTCCCTTCCGGGGATAAAATTAAAGGAATCAAGATATGTCGTCAGGCAAATGCAAAATGGGCGGAAGAATTTGATGAACGTGTGGATCCGTATAAACGAAACTATTACTGGTTAACCGGTGTGTTTCAGAATAATGACCATGGTGAAGATACTGATGTTTGGGCTCTGGAAAATAATTATGTTTCTGTAGTGCCTGTTCAGTTTGATATGACAGCACACCATGCAATACCGACACTTAATAGCTGGACATTTGATGTTTAGAAGGGATAATATTTGGTTTGGGACAATTTTAGGATTGCTGATGCCGGTAATAACCTTTTTAATTGTAGAAGTTCTGAAAAAGGATTTTCAAATTCAGGGTAAAAGTCATTTAATATATATTCTGGGTTTAGCTCTTAACCTTATTTTGGTGCGTTTATATTATGGAAAAGGAAAAGAATTAACAGCCCGAGGCATAATGGCTATGACTTTTATTTGTGCCTTTGCTATCTTTATATATAAATTAAACTCATGAAATATTATCTCATCTCCGGCGAAGCTTCAGGAGATCTTCACGGAGCAAATCTGATGAAGTATTTAAAGCTTGAAGATGATGGTTGGATTTATTTCAGTGGCTGTAGGAAACACAAATACTTACTTGTTAGAATATAATAATAGAACTATTTAATAAAAATGACCAGTTAAAACCCTAATTGTAATGCCTTAATTTAAAGGCAACTATTAGATTTCTTATTGAAGGTCTGATCTATTATATCTTTTTATGAAGATCGCGAAAGCCGCTCCTGCAATAATAATTCCGAGCCAATAAGCCCAGGTAAAGCCTAACACTAATTGCTCTTTATTTATTAAGGAAAATAGTAGTTTGGGAGCGATTGAGGACAATAGCGAGACGATGCATCCAATCATAAATAGTATCCATATATTATTTTTAAATTTCATATAACCAATTTTATTTTTTTACCCAAAGAATTTTAGGCAATATCAAACTTATAAATATTTATTTTGTCGGCAAGATAAAAGGGGTGAACGGTAGGTTTTATTGTGGGAACGGTAAATTTGTCTCTTAGCCTAAAATTTTAGATTAAGAAAAGGAAAAGAATTAACAGCCCAAGGCATAATGGCTATGACTTTTATTTGCGCCTTTGCTATCTTTATAT
>JBBRCI010000147.1:0-3908 GCA_038204935.1 Sphingobacteriales bacterium
GAACTGAATACACGAAATACTGTGAAAATTTATAGCAAATATTAATAAATAATCTGAAATGTGAGAAGTAATTTACTGATCAGAAAATATATCGAATTTCTCCCAAAATCCATCCTGAGGTAATGGAGCAAAAATATTAACCGGTTCTAACTTTACCGGATGGATGAAGCTCAACTTGCGTGCATGCAAGCAAATGCTCTTTTTTAAGCTCCCGCGAGGATATCCATATTTATTATCTCCCACAATAGGACAATTTAAAGTTGATAACTGAACTCTTATCTGATGCGGACGCCCAGTTATCGGATCTACTTCTATTAAATAGTATCCGTTTAATTCTCCAATAAGTTTATAATTTAATTCGGCACGCTGACTTCCTGGCACTTCCGAAATGTGTGCTTTCGTAACATTTTTTTGCGGATTCTTTATCAACCAGTGGACCAAATTACCTTCAGGAATTTCCGGGCGATTACGAACTACTGCCCAATAGGTCTTTTTCATCTCCCGGTCCTTGAATTTTTTGTTCACCCTATCCAAAGCTTTACTGGTTTTGGCAAAAAGAATTACTCCACTTACAGGGCGGTCAAGCCGATGAACAACACCAAGAAAAGCGCCATTTGGTTTATTATATTTTTTAGTAATGTATTTTTTGACCTTTTCGTCTAAAGATTCGTCGCCTGTATTATCAACCTGAACAATATCTCCTGCTCGTTTATTAACCGCTATTAAGTGATTATCTTCAAATAAAATATCCTTATCTGTAACATCCAGAGAGGGAATGACTTGATAAGGCTTTTGTTTTTTTAATTCAGGTTTGATCATTATAAAAATTTCCTTTGTGGGAATAAATTAATATTGCTCTTTCTCACTGGGAAAATCGGCATCTTTTACATCTTTCACATAGCTTTTTACAGCTCCGGAAATTTCTTCAAATAAATTAAGATACTGGCGCAAAAAACGAGGATGAAACCCTTTAGTTAATCCAAGCATATCATTTACCACTAAAACCTGGCCATCGCAACTTTTACCGGCGCCAATACCTATTGTTGGAATCTTAACGCTTTCAGTTACTTCGGCTGCCAATTTAGCTGGAATCTTTTCCAACACAACTGAAAAACAACCTGCTTCCTGAAGTACCATAATATCTTGTTTTAACTTTTCCGCCTCCTGTTCTTCTTTTGCCCTTACCGTATAAGTCCCGAATTTATAAATGGACTGAGGTGTTAATCCCAAATGTCCCATAACAGGAATACCGGCAGTAATTATTCTCTCAATAGATTCTCTAACTTCAGATCCACCCTCAAGCTTTACAGCATGAGCACCGGATTCTTTCATAATCCTGATTGCAGAATTTAACGCTTCTTTTGAATTTCCCTGGTAAGAACCAAAAGGAAGATCTACAACTACCAAGGCACGTTTTACAGCTCTAACTACTGAAGCAGCATGATAAATCATCTGATCTAAGGTAATTGGCAGCGTAGTTTCATGACCAGCCATCACATTCGAAGCCGAATCTCCTACCAGAATTACGTCTATACCGCCATTATCAACTATGGTAGCCATAGAATAATCATAGGATGTAAGCATGGCTATTTTTTCGCCATTTTGCTTCATTTCCTGAAGCGTGTTTGTGGTAATGCGTTTAACTTCTTTATGTACAGACATGCTGATAATTGTATAAAAACAAAGCAAAGGTAAAATTTAACTATAATGCAATAGCACAATTAAAGAGATAAAATTTAAAAGTTTACGTGCATGTGTTCTGCAAAAAGTGTAGCTTTGTCCCCCGTGAAAGATGAAGTTATATACTTCAGCGTGTTACCTCAACCGCAACGGGAAACCTCCCGGAAAATCTTCATTTTCTCCTATTTTCACCTTCAACTTCTTACAAAAAATGATTAATTACACAAAATTACCTGCGGTTTTACTTTTGGAAGATGGCACAGTTTATCATGGAAAAGCAGCCGGAAAAATTGGAACCACTACCGGAGAAATTTGTTTTAATACAGGAATGACCGGCTACCAGGAAATTTTTACTGATCCATCCTATTTTGGACAGATCATGGTAACTACCAATGCTCACATTGGAAATTATGGAATTAATCAGGATGAAACCGAGTCTGCTGATATTAAAATTGCCGGATTGGTATGTAAGAATTTCAACATCGCGTATAGCAGAGCTCAGGCTGATACTTCTATTCAGGATTATTTTCAGGAAGGAAATATAATAGGCATATCTGATGTGGACACTCGTTCTCTGGTGAGACACATTCGTGATAAAGGTGCTATGAATGCCATCATTTCTTCAGAAATTATGGATCTGGAAGTTCTTCAAGCAAAATTAAAATCAGTTCCTTCTATGGAAGGACTTGAATTATCCTCTCAGGTTTCTACAAAAGAAAGTTATTTCTATGGAAATGAAAATGCACAAAGCAGGGTTGCTGTTTTAGATCTGGGGGTTAAGAAAAACATTCTACGGAATTTTGATGAGCGTGAAGTTTACGCCAAAGTATTTCCGGCCAAAACTTCTTTTAAAGAAATGGAAGAATGGAATCCCGATGGTTATTTTATTTCTAACGGGCCCGGCGATCCTTCTGCAATGGCTTATGCGGTGGACACCGTAAAAGACATTTTAGCCTCCGACAAACCTTTATTCGGGATTTGCCTTGGTCACCAGTTATTAGCGCTTGCAAATGGAATTGGAACCATGAAAATGTTTAATGGTCACCGCGGATTAAATCATCCTGTAAAGAATATAATCAGAGATCATTGTGAAGTTACTTCCCAAAATCATGGTTTCGGCGTTATTCCGGATGAAGTTAGAAGCTCTGACAAGGTGGAAATAACTCATATAAATTTAAATGACAAGTCGATTGAAGGAATCCGTGTAAAAGGGAAAAAAGCATTTTCAGTTCAGTATCATCCTGAAGCTTCACCCGGCCCGCATGACTCACGGTATTTGTTTGATGATTTTATTAAATCTTTAGAATCTGTTAAAGTTTAATTTTCTATAAATCGTATTAAATAATTAACAGAAACCGAAATAATTATTAATTCTCATAGATTAGAATAATTTTTAAGCTATGAATCAGAAAGCAATAATTACGGTAGAAAATCTGGTAAAAAAATACAATGGTTTTACGGCTGTTAACAATATTTCATTTGAGGTTTTCGAAGGAGAAATTTTTGGATTACTGGGACCAAACGGTGCCGGCAAAACCACAACTCTTGAAATTATCGAAACCTTACGGGAGAAAACTTCAGGAAAAGTTATTGTTGATGGATTTGATCTGGATAAGAAGCCTGATGAAATTAAACATATCATTGGCGTACAGCTTCAGGCGGCAGGTTATTATCCCAATTTAAATCTAAGCGAATTAATAGAGTTGTTTTCCGGACTTTATGGAATTGATGTCAATCCTAAAGATCTGCTTGAAAAAGTAGCTTTGACCGATAAGGCTAAAGCAAAATATAAGGAATTATCCGGCGGACAAAAACAACGGTTTTCAATCGCCACTACCTTAATAAATCAGCCTAAAATAATATTTCTCGATGAACCCACAACCGGCCTCGATCCGCAGGCAAGACGTAATTTATGGGATTTAATATTAAAGATTCGCGACTCTGGAACCACTGTGGTTATTACTACGCATTACATGGACGAAGCGGAAGTTTTATGTGATCGGGTAGCATTTGTTGATGCCGGAAGAATTATTGAAATTGATACTCCGGATCATTTTATAGACAAATTGGTTTCAGAAGGTTTCGAACGTAAAAAGGAAGTCAAAAAGGCAAGTCTTGAAGATGTGTTCATCAATCTGACCGGCAAAGAATGGCGTGATAGTTAATCCTTAAATATAACCACAAAAACATTATATGAAATCAAATTCATACAGTAATACACGAGCTAC
>JBBRCI010000148.1:0-3776 GCA_038204935.1 Sphingobacteriales bacterium
CCTAAAGTATATTTTACCCGTTTGTAAATAAAATTCAGCTTAGATACTTATCATTTTGATTATACTCATCTTTTTTTTCGCCCACTGGTTCCTGTCTCTTTTTTTCCAGACCTTTTTTCTCCACAGGTATGCATCACACAAAATGTTTACGTTCAGCAAAGGTTGGGAAAAGGTGTTTTATATCCTGACGTATGTTTTCCAGGGATCTTCGTTTTTAAATCCAAGGGCTTACGCTATTCTGCACCGCATGCACCATGCTTATAGCGATACCGAGAAAGATCCTCATTCGCCGCACTTTTTTAAAGATATCTTTCGGATGACGTTCCACACGAAGAATATATTTCGTGATGTTTTAAAATATAAACACCTTCCGGAGAAGAGGTTTACAGGAAATTATCCCGAATGGAAGTTTATGGACTTTTTTGGTAATACTGCAGTTTCGAGAATTGGGTTCGGTCTCCTATATACCATGTTCTACGTGTTTTTCGCAACCCAATGGTGGATGTTTTTGCTTCTGCCTATCCACTGGTTAATGGGGCCAATTCATGGTGCTATTGTAAACTGGTGTGGTCATAAATACGGTTATTCAAATTTTGATAACAACGATAAATCAAAAAATACAACTCCATTTGATTTCCTGATGCTTGGCGAATTGTTCCAGAACAATCATCATAAATTTCCAAACAGTCCGAATTTTGCGCAAAAATGGTTTGAATTTGACCCTGTTTATCCTTTCATGCGCTTTCTGCATTGGGTTAGAATTATTAAGTTAAGGAAAGTAACAGCTTAATTTCCCCAAATATTATTTTTAAAACATTAAATTTCTGTTGTTTCTCAGAAAAATTATTTGATACTTTGCAGAAAGAACAAAGCATTTACAATTAAATGAATACAGCAATTACATATTTCCCAACTTCTGCTGCGGTTTTCGCAGTTAAGCAGGAAATTGTATTGGCTGGATTTTTCCCCAAAAGAGCTATTCTTAGCCTTAGACGACGATTTAGGCCGAGGGCTTGAGCCAAAGGCAAATCATCAGAAGACACCGGTCTTTCTTCCGGTATCAAAATAACTAACATATTTTTTACAAGCAAAGGCTAAAAACGTAGTCTTTTCCGATTTAAAACCGGATTTTTTCTTCAACGATCATGAAAGAAAACGAATTTGTTGTAATCCCTGCAACAGAAAAACATATCATTCACGCAGATACAATTTGCGATGAAATGGCGGAGTCTGCAAAAGCTCGCGGTACCGGAATTGCTCGCCGTACTCCTGAATATATAATCCAGAAAATGAAAGAAGGCAAAGCGGTTATAGCTTTGCATAAAGATGGTGCATGGGCGGGTTTTTGTTATATTGAAACTTGGAGCCATGGTAAATTCGTTGCCAATTCAGGCTTAATTGTAAGTCCGAAATTTAGAAACTGCGGACTGGCAAAAGCAATCAAGTACAAAGTTTTTGAATTATCCCGTAAAAAATATCCAGACGCAAAAATTTTCGGATTAACGACCGGATTGGCGGTAATGAAAATTAATTCTGAGCTGGGTTATGAACCTGTTGTTTATTCTGAATTAACGCAGGATGAGGATTTTTGGAAAGGTTGCCTGAGTTGTGTGAATTTTGAAATACTGAAAAGTAAAGAACGTAAAAATTGCATGTGCACCGCTATGCTTTGGGACCCGGAAGAAAAAGCTAAAGAGATTGAAGAAAAAATGAAAATACTTTCTCATAAG
Organism: Sphingobacteriales bacterium; assembly: GCA_038204935.1. Classification (GTDB taxonomy): domain Bacteria; phylum Bacteroidota; class Bacteroidia; order Sphingobacteriales; family Sphingobacteriaceae; genus Daejeonella. Next base: position 1,731 of record JBBRCI010000148.1, read on the forward strand.
GCTACCTTATTAAAAAAATTGGAGGCCAAATTGAAAAGAACGGCTAAAGTTATTATGCCCATTTTATTCCTTAATACCGGAGTTACAAATTAAATTAAGTTTTAACAGAATTCATTTCTATTATCCTGTTAAGAAATCAAATTTTAAATGAAAAAGAAAGTTGTATTAGCATTTAGCGGTGGCCTCGACACCTCTTTTTGCACTATTTATTTATCTCAGGACAGAGATTTAGAAGTTCATTCGGTATTGGTAAATACGGGTGGTTTTTCTGATGATGAACTTAAGGAAATTGAAAATAGAGCCTATAATTTAGGTGTTGCTTCTCATGCGGTTGTTGATGAAACCGAAAACTATTACCTAAACTGTATCAAGTATCTGGTATTTGGTAACGTCTTGAAAAATGCAACCTATCCACTATCGGTTAGTGCAGAACGTGTAAGTCAGGCAACGGCCATTGCCGGTTACGTAAAAAAAATCGGTGCTGATTATGTTGCACACGGAAGTACCGGTGCCGGAAATGATCAGGTTAGGTTTGATATGATTTTTAATATACTGATTCCGGAAGTTGAAATTATAACGCCTATTCGCGATTTGAAATTTAGTCGCGAGGCAGAAATTGACTATTTAAAAGAACACGGAGTTGAATACAGCGCAGAAAAAGCCCGTTATTCAATTAATAAAGGCATCTGGGGAACTTCAGTTGGAGGAAAGGAAACTTTAACATCCAATGAAACTTTGCCCGAAGAAGCCTGGCCAACTCAGGTTACCGAAACAAAATCACGCAAAGTAGAATTAAACTTTATAAAAGGCGAATTAAGCGGCATTGATGGAGTTGAGATGAATGCTGTGCAGGCAATTAAAAAATTGCAGAATATGGCTCAGCCGTATGGAATTGGCCGTGATATACATGTAGGCGATACGATAATTGGCATTAAAGGTCGGGTTGGTTTTGAAGCTGCAGCACCTGTTATTATTATAAAAGCGCACCATACATTAGAAAAACACACCTTAACAAAATGGCAACTAAGCTGGAAAGATCAGTTGGCTTCATTTTATGGTAATTGGTTGCACGAAGGACAGTTTCACGATCCCGTTATGCGAAACATCGAAGCGTTTTTAACTGACTCACAAGAATCTGTTTCCGGAAAGGTGTTTGTTGAACTCCATCCATATCGTTTCCAGATTATTGGTATTGAGTCTGAGAATGATTTAATGTCTAACAAATTTGGCAGCTACGGTGAAATGAATAATGCTTGGAGCGGCGAGGATGTTAAAGGTTTTTCAAAAATTTTTGGAAACCAGGTGATTATCTGGCACAAGGTAAATAAACCCACCTTAACCCTTCCCGTAGGGAAAGGAGACGAAAAACTTAAAAATGAATAATCTTACTTCCGGTCAATTGAAAATTAAAGCAGGAATTATAGGCGGAGCCGGATATACCGGAGGCGAACTTTTACGTATTCTGGTAAATCATCCGCAGGTTGAAATCTGTTTTGTGCACAGCAAGAGCAACGCCGGTAATTTTATTCATCAGGTTCATGCAGATCTTTTGGGTGATACAGATCTTGTTTTTACCGGAGAAAATAATTTTGAAAGCCTATTTAATTTTTCAGCTTCCGCGGATGAAAATGCTGTTCTTTTTCTTTGTGTTGGTCATGGCGATGCAAAGAAATTCCTGCAGAAAAATACTATCAATTCAAAAGTCAAAATTATAGATCTGAGTCAGGATTTTAGATTAAGTAAAAACGCTGCTTTTGCAGAAGGAAATTCACATAGAGAGTTTGTTTACGGTTTGCCCGAATTGAATCATGATAAGATAAAATCTGCTAAAAATATTGCTAATCCGGGTTGTTTTGCAACTTGTATACAACTGGGTTTATTTCCTTTGGCAGATAAAGGACTTCTAAATTCAGAAATTCATATAAATGCAACAACGGGTTCTACAGGCGCCGGACAAAGTTTATCAGCAACTTCGCATTTTACATGGAGAAACAATAATCTTTCTGTGTACAAAGCATTTGAACATCAGCACTTAAATGAGATTGG
>JBBRCI010000149.1:0-3624 GCA_038204935.1 Sphingobacteriales bacterium
ATGATTTTAGCGGGCGCCATACCTGCAGCTCTTCTGGCCATTCTGTTTGATTTTTTGCTTTCGCGATTGCAAAAACTAAATTTCAGAATACTCAAACCTGTTCTGATTACTTCGGGAATTATTTTAATTCTCCTTTCGGGATTTTATCTGGCTCCTTCTATTAAGTCAGGAAATTTGCTGGCAGGTTTTACGCCGGAGTTTATGGGCCGTCAGGATGGTTATCTCGGGCTGAAAGAAAATTATAAGTTGAAGATCAGAACGGTCGTGATCAGCGATGCGGTGATGTATAAAGCTGCTTTTGAAAAGAAACTGGATGTGATTAGCGGATATTCTACAGACGGAAGGTTAAAAGCTTTTGACCTGGTTACTCTGGAAGACGATAAACATATATTCCCGCCTTATTACGCCGCTCCCATTGTGAGGCAGGAAACGCTTGATAAATATCCCAAACTGGAACCTGCGCTGAACTTACTTTCCGGAAAGATTAATGACTCATTAATGACGGATTTAAATTACCGTGTTGATTATCTTAAACAAAGCCCTGAACAGGTGGCCAAAGACTTTCTGATTAAGGTGAATTTATATAAAAATCCCCTTTCGGGATTACAGGGTACAATTGTTATCGGGTCAAAAATTTTTGGAGAACAATACATTTTGGCTAATATGTACAAAATTTTGATCGAAGGAAATACAGATTTAAAAGCTGATTTAAAAACGGGTTTAGGCGGAACAAAAATTTGTTTTGATGCTTTAACCAATAAACAAATAGATTTTTATCCGGAATATACCGGAACCGGATTGCTGGTTTTATTAAAAGCTGAAGCTCCGGTTATTGCAGAATTAAAAACTAAGGAAGAAGTTTATCAATATGTAAAAAAAGAATTCCAATCTCAGTTTAATATAAAATGGCTCAATCCAATTGGCTTTAATAATGCGTATGCATTAATGATGCGCAGAAAACAATCCGAAGATATAGGAGTTAAAACTATTTCAAACCTTACAAAATATTTAAACAGGAACTAATATGGACTTACTCAATTCTTTTCAGGACGTCCGGAAAAGATCGGCAGATATTTGTAAGCCGCTAAAAACCGAAGATTATGTGGTGCAGCCAATTGTCGATGTTAGTCCACCGAAATGGCATTTGGGCCATACAACATGGTTTTTTGAAACTTTTATTCTGAAACCATTTGCTTTCGAGTATCAGGAATTTGATCCGGATTATAATTTCGTATTCAACAGTTATTATGAAACCGTTGGAGCACGAGTCATTCGTACAAACCGTGGTAATTTAAGTCGCCCGGGAGTAGATGATGTGTATCACTACCGCGAATACGTAGATAAAGCAATGGGCAAATTTCTGGAAGAAGTAACGCTGACCGAAGATCAGCAGGAACTAATTATTCTCGGCTTAAATCACGAGCAGCAGCATCAGGAATTATTATTAACAGACATCAAGTATATTTTGGGCAATAATCCTCTATTTCCGGCTTATTCTAAAACTCAGCCAATCCCTGTTTTAGAAATGAATGGAAACGGAAGCTGGAATGTGGAAGAAACAAAAAAAACAGAAAAGGAATCTGACTTTTCATTTACTACTTACGCTTCTGATATTTACGAAATAGGATTTGAAGGAAAAGGTTTCTGCTTTGACAATGAGTTGGATCGGCATAAAGTACATTTAAATCATTTCTCGGTTTGCAATTCCCCGGTTAACAATCAGCAATATTTAGAATTTATAAATAGCGGAGCCTACCAGGATTTCAGATACTGGCATGCGGAAGGCTTAGATTGGGTAAAAACCAATCAGATTGAAGCTCCTATGTACTGGCATAAAATTGATGGCGAATGGTATAATTATACCCTTTCGGGATTACAAAAAATAGATCCGGATGAGCCTGTTTGCCATGTTTCTTATTATGAAGCTTATGCTTATGCATCCTGGAAAGGAATGCGTTTGCTAACAGAAGCTGAATGGGAAATTGCCGCCGCCGATTTTAACTGGGGGAAACGTTGGGAATGGACAGAAAGTGCATATCTGCCCTATCCCGGATTTAAAAAAGCTGAAGGAGCAATAGGAGAATATAACGGCAAATTTATGATTAGTCAGATGGTTTTAAGAGGTGCATCAGAACTTACTTCTCCGGGACATAGTCGCATAACCTATCGTAATTTTTTTCAACCCGAGTTGCGCTGGCAATATACCGGCATCAGACTCGCTAAATAATTTTTATGACCAATATACAGGCTGAAGAAAGTCAGATTAAAGAAGAATTAAGCTTTAGGGAATCCTTTCTGGCAGATGTGCTTAGAGGATTAAGAACTGAACCTAAATGTTTGGAATCTAAGTATTTTTATGACGCCAAAGGCGATAAGCTGTTTCAGCAGATTATGCATTCGCCGGAATATTACCCTACTAATTGCGAGCTGGAAATATTATCAGGGCAAACTGATGATCTGATAGCGCAGTTCATTAATAACGGTCATGGATTTGACCTGGTAGAATTGGGTGCGGGAGATGCTTTGAAATCATCATTCCTCCTAAAGAAGCTGGTTGAGAAAAATGTGGATTTCACCTATTACCCAATAGACATTTCTGAAAATGTGATTAATGGCCTGAATCAGAATTTACCCATTAGTATTCCTGGATTACCCATACATGGTTTAAACGGCGAATATTTTAAGATGCTGCAAAAAGCAAATGAGCTTTCAACGCGGAAAAAAGTAGTTCTGTTTTTAGGCTCCAATATTGGCAACATGTTTCCGGAGGTGGCCGAAAAGTTTTGTAAAACCTTAGGGGAGAACCTTTCTTCGGGCGATATGCTTTTAATTGGCGTTGACTTACAAAAAGATCCGGACACCATTTTGGCAGCTTATAATGATGCTCAGGGTTTCACCCGCGACTTCAATTTAAATCTGCTGGAAAGAATGAACAGAGAACTGGGAGCAGATTTTGTGAAAGAGAACTTTAAACATTATCCAACATACGATCCGACAACCGGATCCTGTAAAAGTTTCCTGGTAAGTAAAAAAGAACAGACGGTCAAGATAGAAGACACGGAAATACATTTTGCCGAAAACGAATGTATCCACATGGAGATTTCACAAAAATATCGCTTAAGCGAAATAGATCATCTGGCAAAAAGTACAGGATTTAAACCAGTTCATTACTTTTTCGATTCAAAGAAATGGTTTGTAGATACCATCTGGCTTGTGGAATAATTATTTTTAACCTAAAAAACCCGCTCTTTTAGCGGGTTTTTTATGAAATCTATTTTTTTAATAAGCTCTGGCAAATAATACTCTCTGGCTGGAAGGTTTACCAGTAACCATACATACCCCCTCTTCCTGCTTGTTATTCAAAGGAATACAACGGATTGTTGCTTTGGTCTGATCCTTTATCAGCTGCTCTGTTTCCGGAGTGCCATCCCAGTGTGCGGAGATAAATCCTGGAGTTTCGTCAAGCGCTTTTTTAAACTCATCGTATGAATTTACCTCTCGGGTATTCTCATTTCTGAACTTCAACGCTTTATTGTAAATATTCTGCTGTATTTCTTCCAGTAACTGCTCAATATGCGTATCAAGGTTATCCCGACTGATAGTTTGCTTTTCGCGGGTATCGCG
>JBBRCI010000150.1:0-3521 GCA_038204935.1 Sphingobacteriales bacterium
GTCAGCATGTAAGCAGAACATCGTTCGCCGAAACTCAAAACCATGTCGCGGGACTGCATGCTTAATTCTTTTAAATTATAAATCGACTGCAGAATTTCTTCGAGCTCGTTAAAATAGATTTTGAGTTTAGTGAGCACCGGATTTTGAGCGGCCGCAGGAAGAATTTCGCGAATAACATCAAAATGCCTTTTCTCTAAATATTTAAGGTCTTCTGCAAAATCCTGAGCAAGGCAGGCTTTTTCTGACATAGAGACCAGCAGATTAGTTACCCCGCTCATGGCGGATAAAACCAACACCGGATTTCCATTTTTTTCTTTTTCCGCCTTCAGAATCTGAAGTAATAATCGGATACTTTCTGTTGTGCCGAGTGACGTGCCGCCAAATTTTAAAATATTCATACAATTCCGGGTAAAAAAAAAGCGCCCCGATCATCGGGGCGCTTTTTGGTTTCTATTTTTCAATATACATCAGCAAGTCCCCCACCGGAAATATCCGGTAATGGTTGTTGTTGTGATGCTAATAATTATCTGATTGTTAAACATTTGCTACTTGTTGTACTTTGTACACTCTAATGTAGAATTAAAATTTTACAAATTATAATTTATTCTAAAACAGAAGCTTAATCTTAAAGCTGATAATTTTAATTAGCCAATAAAAGAACCGGCAATAAACTATTCAACAAAAAATGTTTTCATACTTTTACGGTATCGTATGCAAGGATTAGTCATCAAATCTACCGGAAGCTGGTATGAGGTTTTAACAACCGAGGGAGAAATTGTCAATTGCCGGATCAAAGGAAAATTTCGCACCCAAGAAATTAAAACTACCAATCCGATTGCTGTTGGCGACCATGTAGAATTTGAACCCGAGCCTGATCAGGATACCGGCGTTATCAACAAACTCGCGGAACGCAAAAACTACATTATCCGCAGGTCTGTAAACCTTTCCAAACAATCGCAAATTATTGCGGCTAATCTGGACCAGGCATTTTTGATCGTTACGCTGGCATCACCCAGAACTTCACTGGGATTTATAGACAGATTTCTGGTAACTGCTGAAGCTTATCATATTCCGGCAAAATTAATTTTTAATAAGCTCGACCTTTTTAGTGAAGAAGGATTAGAGTTTCTTGCCGAATATCAAAGTATTTATGAAAATATCGGATATCCATGCTATAGTGTTTCGGCAACTGAAGGAACCAATCTGGATCAGATAAAATCACTTTTGAAAGATAATGTTACGCTGGTTACCGGGCATTCAGGTGTTGGAAAATCTACTTTAATAAATACGCTACTACCTGGAACGGAAATTAAAACAGGAGAAATTTCTGATTGGAGCGATAAAGGAAAACACACCACTACTTTCGCAGAAATGTTTTCATTGCCTTTCGGCGGATATTTAATTGATACACCCGGCATTCGCGAACTTGGCGTTATTGATATTGAACAAGCAGAATTGGGTCCGTTATTCCCAGAGTTCAGAGAACGTTCCGATGATTGCCGCTTTTATAACTGCCGCCACATAACCGAGCCGGGTTGCGCAATTTTGGCGGCTGTAGATGAAGGCGAAATTGAACCTTCCCGTTATGAAAGTTACCTGAGTATATATCATGGTAATGACACACGGAATTAAATAATCTGATTTTTTTAAACTTCTTTATTCAATAATATGAGAGCAGTTATTCAGCGTGTTACAGAAGCATCTGTTAAAGTAGACGGAGAAACTACCGGAGAAATTAAAACCGGTTTATTGGTTTTGCTTGGGATTTCTGAAGATGACAACGCAGAGGATGTAACCTGGCTGGCTCAGAAAATAGCAAACATCCGTATTTTTAGTGATGAGAATGAGCAAATGAACCGCTCGTTGGCTGATGTGAACGGAGATATTTTAATTATTTCACAATTTACTTTGTTTGCCCAAACGAAGAAGGGAAATCGTCCCGGTTTTATAAAAGCCGCTAAAGCTGATAAAGCTATTCCTCTGTATGAATTAATGGTTCAAAATCTGGAATCACTTACCGGTAAAAAAGTTCAGAAAGGTATTTTCGGTGCCGATATGAAAGTGAGTTTGTTGAATGATGGTCCGGTAACGATTATTATGAATACCAAGGATAAGGAGAATTATTAAGAGTGATAGAACACTAATTTCACGAATTAAACTAATTTAAATCCAATTAAAACAGTGTTTGATATATGTGACCGAACTGAGTGGTACGACATCATTTCGCTAATTAAATGAATTTAAACCCAATTAAAATGGTAATTTAATATTAGTGACTGAACTATTATTCAAAGAGGAATCATATAAAATTATTGGTGCCTGTTTCGAAGTACACAAACATCTGGGACACGGTTTTAAAGAAATTGTTTATAAAGATGCTCTTGAGTTTGAGTTTAAAAGAACTGAAACTCCTTTTGTTCGAGAAAAAGCATTCGACATAATTTATAAAGAAGAAAAGTTAAAGCATTACTTTATTTCTGATTTTGTAATCTATGATAAGATAATATTGGAAATCAAAATTGGCTCATACATAGGCAATCCTTATATCAAGCAAACAATAAATTATTTAAAAGCATCGGGCTTAAAACTTGGGATTGTTGTTAATTTCGGAACTCCATCTTTAGAATTTCAAAGAGTAGTTTTCTAATTAGAATAATCGTGCAATTAGTGCCTATAATATTTTATGTATGACCATCGAGCAAGCTCAAAAAACAATTGATACCTGGATAAACACTACCGGAGTAAGGTATTTTAGTGAACTGACCAACATGGCCATTTTAACTGAGGAAGTAGGTGAAGTTGCCCGGATAATTGCCAGAAAATATGGTGAGCAATCTTTTAAAAAGTCAGACGAAGGCGCCGATCTGGGCGATGAATTAGCTGATGTTTTATTTGTATTGATCTGCCTGGCAAACCAAACAGGAATTAACTTAACAGATGCTTTGGCTAAAAATCTGGAAAAGAAAAATATCCGCGACAGCGAAAGACATAAAAATAACGAGAAACTGAAATAGATAAAAGATAAAAGGAGTAAAGAATAAAGATTGAGGTAATTATCTAGTAAATAGTCCTTGTTCCTTGTTCCTTGCTCTTTGTTCCTTGCTCTTATTACTTATTCTATTTCCATTTTCACCAGTCTGTCGCCTTCTAAAACAGGAATGGCAGTGGTAATATCAACATTTAAGCAGAACTCAATATCTTCTTCGATCTTCAATTTCTTTAAGCGCTCGCTATGCGAAGTCTTTTTCAGAAAGGCATTGAGATCATTTTTTCCTAATATATATAGATCATCAGCAGCAATCCCTGAATCATCGAGTTTAAATCCATGATCTTTTAACTGGTTTACAACCGCACCTGCAAAAAGAGTATCTTCCAGATTGAACTTATTTTTCCATCCTGCGCAAAGCAGAAACACATCTGCTTTTTGTGTTTTAAGCCAGTTGCATAAAGAAGTTAAATTTAAAAATGAACCGATCACAATGGTATGCGAATCACGTGATTCGTTGATGGCGTGCGTGCCG
>JBBRCI010000151.1:0-3337 GCA_038204935.1 Sphingobacteriales bacterium
CCAAATATTGGTATTTATATTAGTAAAAATGCCGGAAAAACATTTGAATTGATAAAGGACTGTCCGACTGATGCAAATCGGATGGCAATTACTTCGGATGGCAATTTACTGGTTACTCATTCCAAAGGCGTATCGAAATACGATGGGAATTGGAAAGATATAAGCCCTGATAAGGAAATGGGATTTTGTGGTCTGGCTATAAATCCGAAAAGCCCAAAACACTATGTAGTTTCTGAATATCGTGAAGATTGCATGAATAAGATGTTTCAATCGTTCGATGCTGGATTAACATGGAAAGAAATTGCGCGGAAGATTCATTTTGAAACAGCTCCCGGTTGGTTTACTTATGATCCGGATATAGCAAATGGCGCTAAAACAAAACCTCTGAAATGGACTTATTTTGCTGCTGCTGTTTCATCACTGGCATTCGACCCATTTGAAAACGGAAAACTTTTTATTGCCGATTGGTATGCCACTTGGTGGACTAATAATATTACTGATCATTTAACTGATTGGTTTACCAATGAAAAGGGTCATGAAGAGACAGTAGTACTCTCAGTAGTTTCCCCATCGGCTGGCTCACCATTGTTCTCATTAATGGCTGATAATGTTGGATTCCGACATCTTAACATTGATACTTTCCCTTCACAACGTCTCACTGACAAAGGCGAAGGAATTTGCCTCGATTATTGCGAAAAAAAGCCGTCCTATATGGCAATGATAGATGCGGAGGATTGGTGGGGCAAGAATACCCGGATTTTAGTTTCTGGCGATTCTGGCACAACTTTTAAACCAGTTAGTAAACCCGAAGGAATTTCAGGTAGGGTTGCCGTTTCTTCTAATAATCCCGGAAATATTATCTATCTGCCTTCAAATAATAAAAAGGTTTTTTATTCTGAAGATTTTGGAGAAACATGGAAAGAAGCAAATGGATTGCCTGAGAAAATACTCGACAGAAACTATGTATTTAATTATAATCAGCCACTTGCCTCAGACAAAGCAGACGGTTCAGTTTTTTATGTTTTTAGTAAAGGACATTTTTACCGTTCAATTGATAATGGAAAGAACTGGGAGCAGACTAAAGGCATAATTCCTGATCAGGAAGGTGATGGATGGAATGAAAAATCAAAAGCCGATCCTACAACAGAATATGGATTTGTAAATATAAAAACTGCTCCGGCAGAAAAAGGAATTGTATGGGTTTCTTTAGGTAATGGTGGGCTTTTAAAATCATTTACGGGTGGGAACGATTTTAAAAAAGATGCCTTTTTTGAGCAAGCCAGATGTCTTGCCTGGGGCAAATCTTCACCTACGAGTGATTCACCAACAGCATATTTATATGGTACTCATAAAAACAAATGGGGACTTTTTCGTTCAACCGACTTAGGGAAAACCTGGGTGCAAATCAACGATCAGGGAAATGCTTTGGCTCGCCCCTATTCAATGGATGGAGATAAAAATATATTTGGGCGAATATATATTTCTGTAGGAGGAAGGGGTGTCTTTTATGGTGATATTGTTAAAAAATGAATTTTTTATCTGTTTTAAGTATTGGAAATTAAATAATGTCGTAATATCATTTTTCTACTCACCCCTTCGCATCTGCGATGCTCTTCCCCTCTCTTTAAAAGAGAGGGGGGAAGTCCGCTTGCGGACTTGGGGTGAGTCATATAAAAAACACGACAATAAATTGTTCCTATTCTAAACAAGTCATTAATAAATTATAAAATCATAATATTTCAATACCAAACATGAATTTAATGTTCAAATCAATGAAAAATAATTTCAATTTCAACAAAATGAAAAATTATTCTTTTTTCAGACCCCAAATGGTATATGTATACTGTTTAGCATTCTTTTTTAGCATAAACATAAAGTCTTATGCAGTTAATAAGCCTCAATCAAACAACGAACGAGAAATTCTTTTTGATGATGGATGGAAATTTATCAGGGAAGATTTGCAAGGCGCTGAACAACCAAATTTTGACGATTTAAAATGGCGTTCTTTAGATTTACCGCATGATTGGAGCATTGAAGATTTGCCAAATCAGAACGATGAAAAGATTATTGGTCCTTTTTCTAAAGATAGCAAACCAGCCGGAAATACAGGTTATTTTATTGGCGAAACAGCTTGGTACAGAAAACATTTTACCCTTTCGCCCAAAGATAAGGGAAAGATTATAAACATCCTTTTTGACGGAGTTTATATGGATTGCGATGTTTGGATAAATGGAAAGAATTTAGGCAATCATCCGTATGGTTATACTCCATTTTATTATGATCTTACGAAGATGCTCGATTTTTCAGGAAAAGAAAATATTATAGCAGTGCGAGTTAAAAACTTAGGTTTAAACAGCAGATGGTATAGCGGTTCAGGAATTTACCGTCATGTTTGGCTTGTTAGAACAAATCCCATACACATCACGCAATGGGGAACATTTATAACAACACCTAACGTTTCAGAAGAAGCTTCATCGGTGGATATTCAAACAGAAATTGAATGTCCAACTAATAAGATAAACAGTCTGGAACTTAATATTAGCATTTTAACTCAAAAAGGTGTTTTGGTTTTCCAGGGAAAAACAAAAGAAAAAACAATCGCCAACAATAAAGCCACTTTTAATAAACTAATAGAGATTAAAAAACCGTATTTATGGTCAACGGAAAGCCCTAATTTATATACTGCAAAAATTGAGCTTTTAATTGAAGGAAAAGTTATTGATAGTGAGTACCTAACATTTGGAATACGTTCTATAAAAGTTGATGCAACCACTGGATTATTAATCAATGGTAAAAAAACGTTATTAAAAGGAGGATGCATTCATCATGATAATGGACCATTAGGTTCTGCAACATTTGACCGTGCCGAAGAAAGAAAAATAGAAGTACTAAAATCGAATGGGTATAATGCAATAAGAACCAGCCATAATCCTCCGTCCAAACAACTACTTGATGCTTGTGACAGACTTGGTATGATTGTTATTGATGAAGCTTTTGACACATGGAATCATCCGAAAAATCCCGATGATTATCATAAATATTTTAAAGAATGGTGGCCAAAGGATCTTGAATCGATGATTTTGAGAGACAGGAATCATCCTTCAGTTTTCTTTTGGAGTATTGGTAATGAAATCTACGAACGTGCAGATCCTGAAGGTGTTGAAGTTGGTACAAAAATGGTACAACTCGTTAAAAGCATTGACCCCACGCGTTTAGTAACAGAAGGTGTATGTAGTTTTTGGGATCACGAAGGTGTTGAATGGGAACACTCAGCAAATGCCTTTGCTTACCTTGATTTAGCTGGATGTAATTATCAATATACTAACTACGAAAGCGA
>JBBRCI010000152.1:0-3300 GCA_038204935.1 Sphingobacteriales bacterium
TGGTTTAGCCTTTGCTCTGCCATTGTAGCAAATAAAATAAGCCGCGGCTCTTTTTGCATACTTTTTCCACCTGAAGGGAAAAAGTATGTCCCGCGGAAGGCGACTAAAGAAAATTAAATCACAGGATTCATTTGTCTCTAAACCTACTGCATAAAATTAAAGCAATTACTATTCGAATGCCAGTCCGCCTCAATAGCCGGCGGGAGGCCTATTTCTTTTCTCTTCACAGAAAAGAAACAATGCCGAGCGTTAGCGAGACCACGAATACAATTAAAAATTTAAACAACAAATGAGTAACTGAAAGGCTGCACAGTTTTGGCTAAAAGCTTTCTAAAATGCGATCTGCAATTCGAGACGTGGGAATGGAAGTTTTAAATTGAAAGTTTCTGCAACACTTCTCCGAATTGCTTTCTAGCAGAGATTTATGATAGTTTCTACAAGCATTTTTGAAACCTTTCTTTACGCCAATTCCTGTGAGGCCGAAAAAAGAGTGGTAATCGGAGTCTGCAGTTTTTAGTTTACAGTCTAGCCACAGCAATTTGCATTAGTAAATCGCCAGAATGAATTGGTAGTTGAGGTACGCCAATGTTTTCAAATACGCTTTTTTTCGGCCTGTTTTTATTTGCGGTTATATTTGGATCCCAAAAAACCGTTCAAACTCCCATTTGTAGTATAAAAAATACCAAACAATCATTTTATGATATACAGAACTTTAGGAAACACTTCAGAAAAACTTTCAGTCATTGGCTTGGGATGCATGAGCATGAGCCATGCTTACGGTATGCCGGATGACAACGAATCAATTGCCACCTTACACAAGGCCATTGATCTGGGCATTAATTTCTGGGATACGGCCGATGTGTATGGTAATGGTAAAAATGAAGAACTGATCTCCAAAGTTCTGGTTCCAAACCGGAATAAAATCTTCATCGCCACTAAATTCGGCTTTACCAATACCGAAAAAGGAATGAGCTTTAACGGCTCTCCGGAATATATGAAAAAAGCGGTTGAAGCCAGTTTAAAACGCTTGAATATAGATGTGATCGATCTATATTATGCACACCGGATTGACCCGAATGTTCCAGTTGAAGAAATGGTTGGCGCTATGGCTAATTTAGTAGAGGAAGGAAAAGTGCGTTACCTCGGACTTTCAGAAGCTTCTGCAAATTCCATCCGGAAAGCACATGCAGTTCACCCAATCAGTGCTTTGCAGAGTGAATATTCTCTCCTGACCCGCGATCCGGAAAAAGAGATCTTACCAATATGCAAAGACCTTGGCATCAGTTTTATTCCTTTTAGTCCGCTGGCCAGAGGTTTGGTAACCAATACGTTGAACACGGAAAATATTTCGGATGACGATTTCCGCAAAAATCTGCCCCGATACCAGGATGAACACCGGGAGAATAATAAAAACCTTACTTCCGGTTTTGCAGGAATTGCGCATGAAAAAAATTGCACTCCGGCACAGTTAGCCTTGGCGTGGCTAATTGCGCAAGGCGAAAATATTATCCCCATTCCGGGAACCAAGAAAAGAAAATACCTGGAAGAAAATGCAGGATGTGTGGATGTTAGTTTGAATGCAAACGACTTCCAGAATATTGAAGAATTACTTGCTAAATACCCCAATACCGGAGCGAGATATAATGAGGCAGCGTTGAAGCAGGTCGATAAAAGTTAAATTGTTTTTCGGTTCAGAATTTACCTCCGCATGTTTTTTCAGCAAAGCAATTGAGCCAGAGAATCAATAGTTTTGCATGCTTTTATGAAGAACAAAAATCAGGGTATTGCAACCTTACTTTCGCTGGCCTTAATTCCCTTGTCGGGATTTGCCACCGATATGTATATTCCTTCGCTGCCGAGCATGGCCCGCGAACTGCATGCAAGCAGCATACAGGTTCAGTTAACACTCAGTCTTTTCCTGATCAGTTACGGAGTTTCCCAGTTATTTGTCGGTAGTTTCCTAGATAGTTTTGGCAGATATAAACCTTCATTATATGCTTTGATCATTTTTGCAATCTCATGCATCGTGCTAGCCGGCACTAATAATTTATATGTAATCTACCTGATGCGCATTGTGCATGGAATCACTATCGGAACCGTGGTAGTAGCCAAGCGGGCGTATTTTGTAGATGTTTTTAAAGGCGAAAAGCTCAAGCATTATTTAAGCCTGTTCACCATTATCTGGTCGGCGGGACCAATTGTAGCTCCTTTTATTGGCGGATATTTGCAAACTACTTTGGGATGGGCTTCTAATTTTTATGTCTTAGCAGGATTAGCCCTTGTATTTGTGGTTCTGGAATTTATATATGGCGGCGAAACTCTGGAGCATCCCACTGAATTCCATATTGAGAAAATTGTGAAGATCTACCGAGATATGCTGAGCACCGCCAGTTTTACGCTGGGAATTGTGATGCTTGGCCTCGCCTACTGCATGATCATGATCTACAACATGACGGGTCCGTTTATTATTGAATATCATTTAGAATTAACTCCCGTAATTGCCGGTTACAGTTCTCTTATTCTTGGTTTTGCCTGGATGGTTGGCGGATTTATTGGCAAAGCCACCATCAACCGTCCCTTTCATAAAAAATTACTGGTCAACCTGTTTATCCAGTTGCTCTTTGTGCTGGCTATGCTGGTAAGTTTACAATGGATCTCCAATTTATATTCTATGGTATTCTTTGCCTTTATAATCCATATTGCAGCAGGTTATACTTTTAACAATTACTTTACCTATTGCCTGGGCAAATTTCCTAAAAACGCAGGCATTGCCGGCGGACTTACCGGAGGTTTTACCTACGTGATCGTTTCCTTTTTAAGCTACGGAATTGTTAATATCATCCCCGCCAAAGACGAACGAAACCTGAGTTACAGTTATCTCATCCTTATCCTGCTTTCCGGAGTTCTGATGTTTTTGATTTTCAGGATGAATGAGAAGAAAAAAAAGAAGGTGATGTTGGTTGAGGAGGTTTAGTTTAAACCACCCATTTACTTTGATTTTTATTTAAATATTTAATAAAATCATTTAAACTTATTAATTCACTCTGTTGACCCATATTAAAAGTTCCTATTAATGGCTTCGGAATTATCAATTGTAAATTTTGAGCTCTCATTTCATCGGTTTGATTCTTACTAATAGCTGGCTCAAGAGTAATTAAATGCTTGCGAGGTATTTTTTCTGCTTCTGAAAGAACTTGCCTCCAACGATCTTTTGCAGTTGTTTTAACACCAAGCATGGTCAGCAGTTCATGATTAAATGACTGATCATGATAAAGATCAATCCCAGGGAAAATAAAATCT
>JBBRCI010000153.1:0-3295 GCA_038204935.1 Sphingobacteriales bacterium
AGATTTGCAAAGCGATGGAAACTGGTTCAGTAAGTGGTTTGTGTCAAATATCTGGGCTCCCTTGCAAGCTTATTTAATGATCAATCCCAACACGCCGGCATTTAATGATCAGTTAAAATCAGATCATAACCGGCTGATGTATGAATGGTCTGCCAAACAGAAAAATATTGTTTTAATAACCGGACATACGCATCAGCCTGTTTTTACTTCATTAACGCATTTGGAAAGAATCTACCGTCAGTTGAATACAGCAAGCGAAAAAAAAGATAAAAAGGAAGTAATTCGCCTGGAAAAAGAAATTCAAAGCCGGATTAGAAAAGGAGATCTGCCGCCTGATTTTACGTTATATAAACCTAATTACTTTAATACCGGATGTTGTTGTTTTGATGACGGCGACATTACAGGAATTGAAATTGCCGGAGGGAAAATCAAATTGATTAAATGGAAGTACAATGGTGATTCTGCTTCGGAAAGAATTGTGCTCGAGGAAACTGAATTGAAGAATTTACTGGAGCAAGCCCCGAAGCTGTAAGATCCTAATCGTAAAAATCCTGCTTTTAATTTGTTTTTATTGATGCTTCTTTTCTCCAACAAAATTCTTTTCTCCTGCATTTATTGCAACATTTAAGTCATTTTCCTGCGGAGGAATAGGGCAGGAGTAACCGGTGCTGTAAGCGCAATATGGGTTATATGCGATGTTGAAATCAAGGGTAAAACTACCGGAGGAAATATCTTTAATTTTCAGATCAATATAACGGCCCCCGCCGTAGGTTTTCTTGCTATTTGTAAGATCTGTAAAGGGAAGAAATAAATAATCTTTGTATTGCTCGTTTTCCATTAATGCAATACTTCTGTACAATGTTAAGGTTCTGGCCTCACCTTTTAAATTGAATTTCAGCAATGCGTACCGAACATATTGTTTTGCAGATCCGTCAAATGTGAGCATTTTAAAAACTGGCTGATCTTTCAGGATTTCTACATCTGCTTTTACAGAATATTCTGGATTCGGCTTATAAAAACGGAGATTCTTCAAATCTCCTATTTGCAAAGGCGACCTTTTATCGTTCAGAAATTCCAGTTGATATTCTTCGCGGTGCTTTTTTATTTGCTGATTATATTCTTTGTGGGAAATATCCTGAGCAAAGATGTTTAAGGAAAGGAATGTTATTAAGAAAAGAATTAAAGATTTTTTCATCAGATACGGACAGTTTTATTTCTTAAAAAATGATCGGCAATTACCAGCGCCGCCATAGCTTCTACAATTGCTACCGCACGCGGAACTACGCAGGGATCATGTCTGCCTTTGCCTTTAATTTCTGCGGCTTCGCCGGATGAATTAACCGTGGGCTGACTTTGCATAATGGTAGCAACGGGTTTAAAGGCAACGCGGAATGTAATGTCCATTCCATTTGAAATTCCTCCCTGAACTCCGCCAGAGAAATTGGTCAGGGTTTTAAATGAACTTATATCATTCGGATCTGCATTTGGCACCGGAATATCATTGTGACCGGAACCCTGCATTTCTGATCCGGCGAAGCCTGAACCATACTCAAAACCATGAACGGCATTGATGCTTAACATAGCTTTGCCAAGATCGGCATGCAGCTTATCAAAAACAGGTTCACCTAATCCAACCGGGCAATTACGGATCACTCCGGATATTTTACCGCCAATGGTATCTCCCGACTTGCGTATTTTTTCAATCAGGTCGATCATCTGATTCGCGGTAGCAGGATCTGTACAGCGAACGATATTATTTTCTCTGGATTCAATCCATTCATTCAGTTTTAGATTTTCCAGGTTTGGCGCATCAATTGAACCTACTGATGAAACGTGTGCGAAAACTTCTATTCCATGTTTAAGCAGTAACAATTTTGCTATGGCGCCTGCAGCAACACGAGCTGCCGTTTCTCTGGCTGAAGATCTTCCGCCGCCGCGATAGTCACGAATACCGTATTTTGCATCGTAAGTAAAATCCGCATGCGAAGGCCGGTAGGTATCTTTATTGTGAGAATAATCTTTAGAGCGATGATCTTCATTTGGAATAATCATCGCGATTGGCGTTCCTGTACTTTTGCCTTCGAAAACTCCCGATAAAATCTGCACCGAATCGCTCTCTTTACGCTGGGTGGTAATTTTAGACTGACCAGGTTTTCGTTTGTCCAGTTCTGCCTGAATAAATTCCATATCAATATCCAGGTTCGCCGGACAGCCATCCAGAATTACACCAATGGCTTCGCCATGAGATTCTCCGAATGTTGTGATTTTAAATATTTGTCCGAATGAGTTGCCTGCCATTTTTTTTGTATAAAGTATTTAGTATGTAGTAGTTAGTATAAAGTATAAAGTATCAGGTATAAAGTATTTAGTATAAAGATTAATGATCAAGGATAAAAGAATAATGTTTCGGTGTAAATGAACGCTAACTTCTAACTACTTTGTACTAATTACTAAGTTCTATGCTAAATTCTATTGTTTTCAAATCATCCCAAAAATGGGGGTAGGATTTTTCTACCACGTTCGGATCTTGAATTTTTACTGTTTTGATTTTCATAACCAAAGGAGCAAAGGCCATTGCCATGCGATGATCGTCGTATGTTTCAATAGTTATTTCTTCCGGAAAATGAAGTTCAGAGCAATCCAGTTTATAGCTTAAATTCTTCTCAATCAATTTTACGCCGATCTTTTGCAATTCAGTTTGTAATGCATTGATACGATCGGTTTCTTTAATTTTTAGAGTTTCTAACCCGGTGAATGTAGCATTGTGACCTATTGCAGCGCAGCAAACAATTACGGTTTGAGCCAAATCGGGACAATCTTTAAAATCGAAAAATTTGCGTTCCAGTTTTTTAGGTTCTTTAGTCAGCAACACTCCACCATCTTTAAACTGCGAGGTGATGCCGAAATTGGCCATGATTTCCGTAATCCGGCTGTCGCCCTGCAAACTGTATTTATTTAATCCCGGAAGGAAAATTTCTGCTGAATCTGAAAGTGCCGCAATTGAATACCAGTAAGAAGCCGCACTCCAGTCGGGCTCTATATTTAGGCTACAGGTATTAAAATCTTGATTTTCAATTTCAATCTGATACTCCGATTTTGAATATTTGATGCCTGTCTGCTCCAGCATTGCAAGGGTCATTTCTACATAAGGTTCAGAAGTCAGTTCGCCTGTAATATCCAAAATTAATCCATTTTCTAAAACCGGAGCGATCATCAATAGAGCAGAAATATACTGACTGCTGATATTTCCCGGAATGCTGATCTGATTCGTTTTCTGCTGAAGCGGACCCTTGAT
>JBBRCI010000154.1:0-3259 GCA_038204935.1 Sphingobacteriales bacterium
AATTGCCATTTTCACAAAATATGAATATTGGTATTACTATTTTAATGAACTAAAAAGAAAAGGAATTCCGCTTTATATTATATCAGGAATTTTCAGAGAAAGTCAGCCATTTTTTAAATGGTACGGCAAAATATACCGTGACATGCTTGATTGCGTGACTCATTTTTTTGTTCAAAACGAACAGAGTATTCAATTATTAAATTCCATTCACATTAAAAATGTAAGCCTTAGCGGCGATACCCGTTTTGACCGTGTATTTGAAAATGTTCAATCCGCAAAGGAAATTCTTGTGGTTAAAGAATTTCGCGGAAATGATTTCACATTGGTGGCAGGCAGCACCTGGCCGGATGATGAAAAATTACTTTTAGAACTATATAGTGAAAATCAGACATGGAAATTAATTATTGCTCCTCATGAAATCACTGAAGAAAAAATAGTTTCACTAGAGAATCAATTTACAAACCAAACCCAACGCTTTTCTCAAATTCAAGGAAGCGGAAAATCAGATAAAAACATTTTAATTATTGATAACATTGGTATGCTATCTTCTCTTTATCAATACGGGAATATTGCATATATCGGTGGGGGATTTGGAGCAGGAATACACAATACACTTGAAGCTGCGGCATTCGGAATGCCCGTTGTTTTTGGCCCTAAGTATCAGAAATTCGCGGAAGCAAAAGATTTGATAGATATAAGTGCCGCTTTCAGTATCAAGAATTCAGACGAATTGAAGCAAGTCTTCAATCAATTAAAAAATGAAAGTACAAGAAACAACGCAGGTTTAAATGCAAAAGAATATATTAGAAGTAAAATTGGTGCTACAGAAATGATAATTAATTATATATTTAAAATTAAATAAATATGATGCTGAGAAAAAAAATATTATTGGTTCTATTGGGAATTTTTCTTTTAATAATTGTTTCACTTGTAGTTTTCAATTTCATATTGTATTACAGTCATAGATAGAATTTAAAAAAGCTCACCAAATAAATCCGAATATTTGAAGCGGATATAAGGTTTACATTTCTTTATTTATTATCTGCTATTTTATAACTTATAAAATGTCGCTTTCAATTATTTTCATTTTAAATTGAATCTATAATGACCAAAAAAAATCTATTGATAACATCACTCATTGGAGTACTTTTCTTATTCATTTCAATGATCCTTTTCAGAAATTTAATTCCAATAGCAACAGTTATTTTACTGGAAAGTGCAGCTGTAATCTTTACAATTTATTCGGTTGTAGCTTTAATAGAAATATGGAAATCTAGAAAGATTAACAAGTCAGAAAAGTGGATGTGGACTATTGGATTTGTATTTTTAACTTTAATAAGTATTGTTTTGTATTTTTTTAATAGAAGAGATAAAGTTGTTGAACAAAATCAATTGGTTTAACTTTTTGCCATATCTTCTAAAGCCGAAATCCAAATCGGATGATCGTTAAGGCTTTCAACCAACTGCACATTTTCGCCTCCTAAAGCTTTGAATTCATCGCCATACTCAACGGTAACTTCATAAACTGTTTCTAAACAATCGGCAACAAAAGCCGGACAAAAAACCAGCAAACGCTTATTTCCTTTTGCAGCAAGTTCTTTAATAATTTCGCTTGTATAGGGTTGAACCCAGGGATCTTTTCCTAAACGGGATTGAAAACAAACGGTGAATTTATCTTTCTCAAGATTTAATTTTTCAGCAATTAAGCGGGCAGTATCATAACATTGAGCTGAATAGCAAAATTTATTATTTTCGGTCAAAGTCTGGCAGCAGTTTTCAACTTTTAAACAATGCTTCCCGGAATGATCTGATTTTACTAATTGCCTTTGTGGCAACCCGTGGAAACTAAAAAGAATATGATCAAAAGTTTCGGGTTCATATTTCTCTGCATTCTGCGCAAAAGTTTCAATCATCTTTTCATTATCATGGAAAGAATTAACAAATGATAAGTTCGGGATAGTTTGCCAGTTACTTACCAGCTTCATTACCTTATCTAAAACAGAACCGGTACTTGCAGAAGCATAATGCGGAAAAAGCGGAATCACTTTGATACTCTCTACCAATCCATCTTTTAATTTTTCTAAAGCTTCTTCTATAGACGGAGTTTGATAACGCATGGCCAATTCAACCTGATAATCATCACCCAAACTCTCCTGCAAAAGTTTTTTCTGGATTTTACTGTAATGCAGCAAAGGCGAACCTGTTTCTTCCGACCATATTTCCTGATATAATTTAGCAGATTTTGGTCCCCGGAAAGGAACAATAATGCCTTTCACCAGAAAATTTCGAACTACCGGATTTACATCGATAACTCTTCCATCCATTAAAAACTCTTTAAGGTATTTTCTTACATCGGCAGTTGCCGGACTATCTGGTGTACCTAAATTGATTAATAAAATACCTTTTTTACTCATTCTTATAGTTCGAAAATAATACCCAATGTTGGCAAAACGTTACCGCTTTTGTCTTTCAGCAACTTAGTTTTAAACTTGTCCGCATTCTCAGGGTCGTCCTGCGGCATTCCGGCTGCATTTCTGTCCAACGTTAGGATCGGCTGAAGTTCATACTTATTATTGGTTAAATTCTGAAAGTCCAAATATATGTTCAGATTGAATTTTCTGAAAGGATATTTTTTATCAACCCGCAAATCAAGCTGATAAAAATCTGCTAATCTGTTTTGATTTAGCAGGTCGTAATTTTGAATTCCTTGAGGATATATTGAAAAATTCTCTTTTAAGGAAGAAGAAGAAATATCATAAGGCGTATACGGACTTCCACCGGTAACCCGAAATTTTGTACCGATTTCCCAATTTCTTGGGAAAATTTTTCCGGCGGTCATGCTAAAAATGTATCTGCTGTTCCAGGATGATTGAACATAATTTTCATTTTTATCCTGGAACTCGCTCCTGAACAAAGTTAAAGCTGCTAAGCCGTAAAAATTTTTATTCAGCTTTTGCTGAGCAAGAAATTCTAATCCGTAGCTTCTTCCTTTAGTGAAGCCGGTTACAGGTTTATTTCCAATCACTCCAAAATCGGCGCCCAAATTTGCCAAAGGAATATCATTTCCTAAAACCCGGATCATTGGATAATTTCCATAAGACTTAAAGAAACCTTCTAAAGTATATCGGCGGTTTGCCTGCGTATTATATTCCAGTCCTAAAACTACCTGATCTGAATTTATATAATCAACTGATTTATTTAACAAAGGTCCATCTGTAGAAGCACGATAACCTAAAATGGTATAGGCAGGAAGCTGATA
>JBBRCI010000155.1:0-3248 GCA_038204935.1 Sphingobacteriales bacterium
TCCAAAGGGCAAACTCGTTATTATAGGAGGTGCAGTTGATCTGGGAAGTTCATTAAGTTTTAACGAAAATATCAGCCATCCACATTATATTAAATTTTTTGAAAGAGGGATTTTAAAAAGAATCATAACTGAATCTGCAAAGGCAGAAGAATCTGTTGTTGAGGTAATTACAACTGCTTCTCAAATTCCGGATATTGTTGGGCCGGAGTATATTAGCTCATTTAATCAGCTTCAGGTCAACAATGTAAATGTGCTTTCTATTCAATCGCGGGAGGATGCAAATAAGCCTGAATATATCGAACGTCTGTCCAAAGCCGATGTAGTTATCTTTAGCGGCGGAGATCAGTTAAGGCTGAGTTCTATTTTTGGAGGCACACAATTTTTAACAGATCTGAAAAAAAGATACATTGAAGATGACTTTCTGATTGCCGGAACATCTGCCGGTGCGGCAGCCGCATCAACCAATATGATTTATCGCGGTAGCAGCAGCGAGGCATTAATTAAAGGTGAAGTACAAATTACAGCCGGTTTGGGTTTCCTTGACGGAGTGATTATTGATACTCACTTTGTTCAACGAGGCAGAATTGGTCGCTTATTCTATGCTGTTGCAAGCAATCCCGGAATGCTGGGGATTGGCCTAGGCGAAGATGCCGGATTATTGGTAACCGAAGGTAACTGCATGGAAGCAATTGGTTCCGGCTTAACCATTCTGGTTGACGGAAGATACATCAGCGAAACAAGTATTTATGATGTGGAAATGGGCTCTCCTGTTTCTATTGACAATTTACGTGTGCATGTAATGTCTATTTTTGACAAATATGACTTGCATTTACACGAATTAACGATACAAAAATCAATAAAAATGGAAGGCGGAGTTTTCCTGAAGGTGAAAGATTACGATACCAACTAAATGAATCCAAAACTAATTATACACGGTGGCTTTTTCAGCGAATCGCTTACCAACCGAGAAGTAAAAGAGGTTAAACAACAGGCTTTAAAAGATGTTGCAGAGAAATCTCACACCTACTTACAAAATCATACTGCACTAGAAACTGTTGTGTATGCCGTTTCTCTTTTAGAAGATTGCGATTTGTTTAACGCCGGACTGGGTTCACAAATTCAGAGCGACGGAAAAATAAGGTTGAGCGCCTCTTTAATGGACGGAGATTCAAAGAAATTTTCGGGTGTAATTAACGTTCAGAATATAAAAAATCCTATTCAGGTTGCCGAAAAATTAATTTGTTTTGAAGACAGTGTTTTAAGCGATAATGGCGCTCTGGATTTTGCCAGAAATCAGGGTTTTGAATTTTATAATCCGGAAACGGAACAAAGGCGAAATGAATATTTAGCTAAAGTTGAACAATCTGCCAGAGTTGGAACAGTAGGTTGTGTGGCTCTGGACGCTAACGGAAAATTAGCCGCTGCAACTTCTACCGGTGGAAAAGGTTTCGAAATCCCTTCACGGGTGAGTGATTCGGCTACCGTTGCCGGAAATTATGCAAATGACTTTGCTGGAGTTTCTTGTACCGGTGTTGGCGAAAATATTGTAAGCGCTGCTTTGGCTGCCAAAATTGTTACCCGAGTTACTGATGGCTTTTCGTTAAAAGATGCTTCTGATAAATCATTTACAGAATTAAAAGAATATGACGGCTTTGCCGGAATTATCGGAATATCCGCAAAAGGCGAAATACATCATTGCGATTCTCACCCGTATATGGTTTGGGCAAGTTTTGACGAGAAAGTAGAAATATTTCAATAAGCCTTGCAAGCCTATTTCATCAATAAAAATATAACAGGTTTTTTATGCAGGTCGGGCACCTGCTTTTTCCATTCTGCTACCGTTTTGGTTTGCACCATTTCGTCTTCAGCAGTTAGGTTGCAGGCGATGCATAGCCTGGTTTGTTGTTTACAACTTTTCAGAATTTCTTCAAGCATCGGGTTATTCCGAAAGGGAGTTTCGATAAACAATTGCGTTTGATGATGTTTTTCTGATAAATTCTCGAGCTCTTTGATTTTCTGGGAGCGCTGAACTTTATCTATTGGCAAATAACCATGAAAAGTGAAACTTTGTCCGTTAAAACCGGAAGCCATCAATGCCAATAAAATAGAACTCGGTCCAACCAGCGGAACTACTTTAATTCCTTTCTGATGAGCATAAGCTACAATTTCAGATCCCGGATCTGCCACTCCGGGACAACCGGCTTCGCTCATTAAACCAACATCATTTCCGGCCAGTAAACCTTTAAAAAATTCATTCAAATTGCTATCGCGATTGTGCTTTCCATAATCATGCACAATTAAATCGCTTTGCGGAATGGTTAATCCTGCTTCTTTTAAAAATTTACGAGCCGTTTTACTGTTCTCAACGATATATTCTTTTATCTGATTAATCGTTTCTGTTAAATATGGAGTGAACGATTTTGCGGCGGCATTTTCTGCCAAAGGTACAGGGATTAGGAAGAGAGTTCCGGGCTTCATATTGCAAAAATGCCAATTTTTTTATAATTTATATTTTTAAAAGATGCGGTTATGGATAGTTTAAGCAGCAACTGGTTTATAGAAGGAAAAGTCGATTTCGAACAAAAGAAATATGTTATTCTAAATTATCTCCAAAAGATCAATCATCATTTTCATGCACATAAGTTGTATCCTGATTTAAATGATTTGATCTTTCATTATAATAATCTGGCAAAAATAAAGGAGAATAAAACGCTCATACAAAATTCATTCCCTCAGATTTTAAGTGAAGCCGATCTGAAAGCCGTCAAGCTGACTTATGAAAAAATAATTAAAGATGATTCATTGATGCAGGAGATTGAACAAATTATTTCTTTCGCATTAGAATCTATGGATCCGGCCCTGCGGGAAGGAAAGGAGATTTTCGAATTTATAGAACGCCAGATGAATATTGAAAGCATCGGCGTAATACCACTTTACCCTTACCGGGGATATATGCTTCTGCGCAACGGAAGCCAGATGGAAATTCATGTTTATGAATATCAGATGGAATTTTTCAAATCCAAAAATGAAACACATCGCGGCTTAACCACCAATTACCTCAAAACCTATAAAAATCATTTTATGCATTCGCCGGAGGCGATCAGGAAGGAACTTATTTTTACACGTGTTGAATTAGTTAACCCAGCAGTTTTTCATGTGGAAAGCGAAATAAGTTTCCCGCTCGATCAAACACTTTTGCCGCTGGCTAAAAGGAGTTTGATTAAAAAGATCGCGAATGC
Organism: Sphingobacteriales bacterium; assembly: GCA_038204935.1. Lineage (GTDB taxonomy): Bacteria > Bacteroidota > Bacteroidia > Sphingobacteriales > Sphingobacteriaceae > Daejeonella. Next base: position 3,240 of record JBBRCI010000155.1, read on the forward strand.
GGCGTAAAA
>JBBRCI010000156.1:0-3202 GCA_038204935.1 Sphingobacteriales bacterium
GGGTTGGGTGAGGTTTAGAAATCCTCATCCAATGAAAACGCCTGACTTTTGGCATCGCTGTTCAGCACTCCGCTTTTCTGGTAATCGCCAACCCGCTTTTCAAAGAAATTGGTTTTCCCTTGCAGGGAAATCATTTCCATAAAATCGAAAGGATTAGTAGCATTGTACAATTTATCATAACCCAGCTCCTGCAACCATCTGTCGGCAACAAACTCAATATACTGACTCATCAGTTTGGCGTTCATCCCGATCAGGTTTACCGGCAAAGCATCCGTCACAAATTCTTTCTCTATCTCCACAGCATCTGCAATAATTTCAGTTACTTCCTCTTTAGATAATTTCTGACTCAGCATGCTGTAAAGCAAACAGGCAAATTCGCAGTGCATTCCTTCATCACGGGAAATCAGTTCATTACTGAACGTTAAACCCGGCATTAAACCACGCTTTTTCAACCAGAAAATGGAGCAGAAACTACCGGAGAAAAATATACCTTCAACTGCTGCGAAAGCAACAAGTCGTTGGGCAAAATTTCCGTTGTTGATCCATTTTAATGCCCATTGCGCTTTTTTATTGACACAAGGAACTGTATCAATGGCATGAAACAAACGATCTTTTTCAACCGCATCTTTTATGTAGGTATCAATCAGTAACGCATACGTTTCAGAATGGATATTTTCCATCATAATCTGAAATCCATAAAAACAACGTGCCTCCGGAACCTGAACTTCGCTCATGAAATTTACAGCAAGATTTTCATTCACAATTCCATCGCTTGCCGAAAAGAATGCCAGAATATGAGAGATGAAATGCCGTTCGCCCGAATTTAGGTTTTCCCAATCTTTGGTATCCGAAGAAAGATCGATCTCTTCCGCAGTCCAGAAACTGGCTTCACATTTTTTATACATTTCCCATATCGCCGGATATTTTATTGGCAACAGGACAAAGCGATCCTTATTTTCCTTTAACAGGATTTCGTTTTCGTGATTCATAATTTAAAATTTTTTTGATCTTGACAGAAGACAGCAAACCCTGCATCAGAACGATGTGAGATTTAAAACTTCCGTCAAAACTTTAGTCGTGAAAGCTTTGACAAAACTGTCTGTCAGGTGCTCTGGCTCTTAGAAATAAATTTCAAATTACAGTTGCACGTCAGCCCACGATTTTCACGTGGTTCCCCTGTTAAACCGGTTTTAATTTTCGGCAAACGGACAGTTCTTGATAAAAACTTTATCGGGCTACAAAGATATAATTTAGCGCTCGCCACGGAGGTCAAAGTTTTACACAAAATGCTTTTCCAAGCTTTCCAGCTTATCAGAAGAAAACCATGGGTTACGAACTCCAAGTGCACAAAAAAAGCCAATCAATACTGATTAGCTCATTACTACTTATGTTGATAAATTTATTTGGATGCCAAAATATCCAATTGTTCGATAACAGGATCTTTGCTTAGCAATTCTGAAGCTTTAGCCATCAAACCTTGTGCAATTGGGCCATCTAAATGCGCTTTACGACCATCTTCACCTTCAAACGTATCAAAAATACCGAAGGTAGATTCGCCGATTTTAAAAGCGTACCAGTCGATAGTTTTATCTTCTTTTTGAGCCAAAGGCAAAGCCGATTTTAAAAACTCTTCTACTTCTTTTTCTTTACCGGGCTTTGCTTCCAGCCGGGCTAATAATGCAAACTTTATCATAGGTTTTATTTTAGTGGATGTAAATATTTAAGCTTTATCTGCCGTCGCAGGAATAAATTTCATGGAGATGGAATTAACACAATGGCGGGTATTTTTTTCGGTGAAACGCTCGCCTTCAAAAACATGGCCCAAATGTGCTCCACAACTATTGCAAACAATTTCAACCCGGCGTCCGTCACGATCAGTAACACGCTTTACCGCTCCGGGAATTTCATCATCAAAACTCGGCCAGCCGCAATGAGATTCAAATTTAGAATCTGATTTATATAGTGGCGCATCGCATTGGCGACAAATGTATGTTCCAGCTTCTTTGTTATTTAAAAGTTCGCCTGTAAAAGGACGTTCAGTTCCTTTTTGCAAAATCACAGATTCTTCTTCAGCACTTAATTTATTGTAGCTCATTTTAATTTGCCTTTTTTCTAAAGATAACATACGTTTTTAAGGAGAGTTTGGATTAATGAGGATTTGAAGTTTAGATGACGAATGCGATTGTGAAATCTCTGTGAAGAGAGTGATAAACCACTATGATAATGCTATATCGGATGCAGAAAGTTTAAAATCAAACCTACAACAGTGAATTGTTTTCTTCAGTCCCTTCGGGGACATACTTTCTTTCCTGCAGCGGAAAACGCAAATAAAAACAGGCCGAAAAAAAGCGTATTTGAAACATTGCCGAGAGCTAAATTACCAATTTATTACTGGCGAAGGACTAACGCATATTGCTGAGGTTTGACTGCCAACTAAAAACTGCAAACTCCGATTGCCAATCTTCTTCCGGCCTCACAGGAATTGGCGTTAAGAAAGGTTTTAAAAATGCTTGTAGAAACTATCATAAATTACTGAAGAAAGCAATTCGGAGAAGTGTTGTAGAAACAATCAATATAAAACTACCATTCCCACGGCTCAAATTGCAGTAGGCATTTTTGAAAGCTTTTAGCCAATAACTGTGCAGCCTTTCAGTTACTCATTTGAGTTTAAATTTTTATTGGTATTCGTGGTCTCGCTAACGCTCGGCATTTGAATACTTTTTGTTTCAAGACAAAAAGTATTTGGCAGCCGCCGCTATAAGGCGGACTGGCTTTCAGATAGTAACTACTTTAACTTTTTGCAGGAAGTTTAAAACAAACAACAACTTGTAGAATATTTTCTTCTATCGCCTTCCGCGGGACACACTTTCTTTCCTGCAGCGGAAAGAAAGTATGCATGCCGACCAAAGGGAGACCATGAACACTAAAAAAAACAACTAAAAAGAGTGAATAACAACGCCGCGGCTTATTTTATTTGTTACAATGGCAGAGCAAAGGCTAAACCATCACAACCGCAAATAAAAACAGGCCGGGAAAAAGCATATTAAAAAACATTGCTGAGGCTAAACCACCAACTCATTACTGACGACTGGATAATGATCATTGCTATGGCTAACTGCCAACTAAAAACTGCAAACTCCGATTGCCACTCTTTCTCGGGCCTCACAGGAATTGGCGTTAAGAAAGGTTTTAAAAATGCTTG
>JBBRCI010000157.1:0-3034 GCA_038204935.1 Sphingobacteriales bacterium
GGAACTTATTTTTACACGTGTTGAATTAGTTAACCCAGCAGTTTTTCATGTGGAAAGCGAAATAAGTTTCCCGCTCGATCAAACACTTTTGCCGCTGGCTAAAAGGAGTTTGATTAAAAAGATCGCGAATGCGGCGTAAAAAATATTCTACTTATTTCAACTTATCTAAAGCAGATTTCAATCGCGGCAGCATTTCTTTAATATCATCCAAAGAGCATCCACCAACCGAAGCTCGGAACCAGTTCATATTTCCATCGCTGCCAAAAGCAGAAAATGGAACCATGGCAATTTTTGCTTCTTTAATCAGATAAAAGTTAACGTCAGCGCTGGTCTTTAATAAATCACCATCTGGGGTAGTTTTCCCGGAATAATCTACTTTAACCGTCAAATAAATGGCACCCATTGGGTCAATGGAATCAACTTCAAAACCTTCGGCTTTTAAATCTTTAATTCCTTTGTATAAAGTATCCAGGCTCATTTGAATATCGCCTTTGAACTTCTTCAAAAAAGCATTTAATTCTTCGGTTTGCGTCAGGAATTTTGCCGTAGCCATTTGCTCTGCTTTTGGAGCCCAGGCACCAACGTGACCTAAAATTGACTTCATTTTACCAATTACATTTTCAGGACCAAATGCCCATCCTACACGCACACCTGTTGCTGCAAAACATTTAGAAATTCCATCGATGTAAATTACATATTCACGTAATTCAGGGCGTAAAGTAATCGGATCGAAATGTTGTTTATCTGCAAAAGTTAAGAGCGAATAAATCTGATCGTACAAAATGTACAATGGTTTTTCATCCGCCGAACGGCTTTTATTTTCTTCAATCACCAAATCACAGATCTCTTCAAGATCTTTTTTGGCAAACATGGTTCCGGTTGGATTTAAAGGAGAGCACAATGCAAGCATAGTTGCGCCTTTTAAATGCGGGCGAATATCATCAGCCGTAGGCATAAAATTATTAGAAGCCTGCGTAGCAACCTGCACACCATTTGCGCCGGAAAGATGGCAATAGTGATTATTGTTCCATGAAGGAGTTGGATAAACCACTTTATCTCCAGGATCTACCAAAGCTAAATAGGTTGCATAAATAAGCGGACGAGAACCACCTGCAACCAAAACCTGATTAATTGGATATTCTAAATTGAAACGCTCTTTTAGAAAAACAGAAATATTTTCACGTAAAACCGTTACTCCATCTGCTGGCGGGTAATTGGTGTGGTTGGCATGATATGCATCAACAATCCCTGCTTTCAAACCATCAGGAATAGGATAAATCGAAGGATCAAAATCACCAATGGTAAGATTTGCAATTTTCTCACCTTTGCGCTTTAACTCATTAATTTCTCCACCAATTTTAATGATTTCCGACCCTTTTAAAGTCTGCGCTAATACTGATACACTCATTCCCGTTTAATTTAAATATTATTAAATAGCCTTTCGGCGAATAGTTCTCCTTTTTGAGGCTTATGCTAACAACTTTTCTAAAGCAGACTGAACTTTTGGAAAATTAAATTCTGCTAATGTTTGCGCAAAAATATGGCTTATTTCTTCATTGCACAAATTCCCTATACTACCTTCATGCGTATGCTCCAGTTTTTCAGGTGTTTCAAACTTACCATCCTCTATTTGGGCAGCAATTTTTTTATAAGCTTCGCGAAATGGAACACCTTTTAACACTTCCGCGTTTACTGCTTCTACACTAAAAAGATAAGCATATTTCTCGTCCTTTAAAATTTCAGATTTGATGCTGATATTTTGAAGCATAAATGCGGTCATCTTTAAACATTCATTTAAACTTTCAAAAGCAGGAAACAAATTTTCTTTTAATAACTGCAAATCCCGGTGATAACCGGAAGGCAAATTGGTGGTCATTAAGGCAATTTCATTTGGCAAAGCCTGAATTTTATTGCACCTCGACCGGATCAGTTCAAAAACATCCGGATTCTTTTTGTGCGGCATAATGCTAGAACCAGTTGTCAATTCATCAGGGAAACTAATAAAAGCAAAATTCTGATTAATAAACAAACACACATCCATGGCTAGTTTTGCCAGCGTTGCCGCGATGGATGACATGGCTTGCGCTAAAATACGCTCGGTTTTACCGCGACCCATTTGCGCATATACCACATTATAGTTTAGCGTTTCAAATCCCAATAAACTGGTGGTTAAACTTCTGTTCAATGGAAATGAGGAGCCATATCCTGCAGCTGAACCCAAAGGATTTTTATTGACTATTTTCCATGCAGCACGCATCAATTCCAAATCATCAGTCAGGCTTTCAGCATAAGCGCCAAACCATAAACCAAAAGATGAGGGCATTGCAATTTGTAAATGTGTGTATCCCGGAAGGAGTTTATTTTTATGTTCTTCGCTTTGCCTAATTAATTGCTGAAATAAGTCATCAGTATTTTCTACCATTTGCTGGATCTGGCTTCTGAAAAACAATTTCAGATCTACCAAAACCTGATCATTTCTGGAACGGCCGCTATGGATTTTTTTACCGGCATCGCCAATTCGCTGAGTAAGTAAAAACTCAACTTGCGAATGAACATCTTCTACATTTTCATCAATTGTAAAATCTCCGCTCTCAACTTCCTGATAAATATTTTTAAGCTCTTGCTGAATCATCTTTAATTCATCAGCCTGAAGCAAACCTATACTTTCTAACATTTGGGTATGTGCCAATGAACCCAAAACATCAAAAGCAGCCATTTGCAGATCTAATTCACGGTCTTTTCCTACCGTAAATTTCTCTACCGACTTTTCTGTTTCTTTATCTTTTTGCCAGAGCTTCATTTTGATTGAGTATTAAGTACTGAGATTTTAGACTTTAGACCATCCTGAAATCAGATTATCCCTTCGAGCAATTTTATGTACAGATCAATTCCTTCTTTAATTTCATCCACATAAATAAACTCATCTGCCATATGTGATCGTGGTGAATCGCCGGGTCCCATTTTTAAAGATGGAATATCCAGCAAAGCCTGATCGCTTGTTGTTGGCGAGCCATAAGTTGTTCTTCCCAATGCA
>JBBRCI010000158.1:0-3027 GCA_038204935.1 Sphingobacteriales bacterium
GGTAATTCAGATTATTCATATTTGCAGCTAAATCTAAATCAATATTCAAGTAGTAATTTTAATTTAACGGCCGATGATGTATTTAATGCTATTGCATACGGATTTGGGGACCGGGAATCTTATGCATATTCTGCCGGAACAAATCTGGTGGCTAACGATTATCTGGAAATTATAAAAAAAGATAGTACTAAATTTTTAGAAAATATTTGTGTCCTTGAAGGTGTCGATTTTAAACATACCATTCATTATAAAGCAGCAAAAATAACCTGGACACTTGAAGAAGAAGATATTAGAGTACAATTAAATCCTGTACCTGCACAAATTACTAATAATGGACAAATTTTATATGAGTACATTTTCAGAACTAATAAAATTTATCAAAATCCGGGAACATATGCATTATCAGCTACCGTACAACTTTTAGAAAATGGAGGATGCCCGGCAGGAGAGCAGGAGTTCAAATATTCTATAAATGTGTTTGAACTGCCAGTTGCCACTTTTAACTCAATAACAGAAAGCTGCATAAACACTACTATTGAGTTTTTTCCAGATTCTAATGCAAATATTCAAAATTGGCTTTGGGATTTTGGCGATGGTACCACCTCAAATTTAATGTCACCGGAACATATTTATTCTTCTTCTGGGAATTATACGGTTAATTTAATCGTTCAATCTCTTACTGGCTGTAGTTCAGTAGCCGTTCAGAAAAACATCATTGTTACAAATCCACCAGTAGCAAAATTTAGTTCTGATAATGGAACTTGCGTTCAAAATGAAATTGTTTTTGATGATCTATCCACTGCATCTGAAGGTAATATAGTGAAGTGGAGATGGGATTATGGTGACAGTACACAAGTTGAAAAAACTACAAATATTCCAGTTACTCATACTTATTTATCTACTGGGAGCTTTTTGGTTACTTTAAAAGTTATTAATGATAAGGGATGCGAAAGTTTATCTTTTAGTAAATCAATAGATGTTTATCCTTTGCCTAAAGTTGATTTTACGTTACCAGATGTTTGTCTGAAAGATGCTTCCGCTACTTTTTTTGATAATTCCACTATCTCTGACGGAACTGAGAATCAGTTTCAATATTTTTGGGACTTTGGTGACAACAATTCTAATTCCGCGAACCCGAATACATCAATTCTCAAAAACCCAAGTCACAAATTTAGCAGAGCTGATAAATATTTAATTACTCTAAGGGTCACCACGGCGAAGGGTTGTGTTTCGATCCTGAAGGATACTCTTCAGGTTAATGGCTCGGATCCAAAATCATCATTTGAAATTTTAAACAAAGATTTTCTTTGTAGCAAACGGGAAGTTGTTTTCAAAAATATTTCTACAATTGATATTGGTAATATTACCAGGCTGGAATGGTATTTTGATTACGCAAATGAACCGAATATTAAATTTGTTGATGAAGAGCCTGAAACTGATAAACTTTATTCATATAAATATCCCGAAACATATGCTGGCAGTATTAGAAGCTACACAGTTCGCCTACTTGCTTTTTCTGGTGCCGAATGTGTTGGTGAATCTCAGCAAATAATAAAACTTTTACCCATTCCTCAACTTGTTTTTGCCCCCATTTCTGATATCTGTGGAAATGAACCTGAATTTAAATTAACTCAGGCCAAAGAATTGAACAACATAATTGGAAGTGGTTATTATGAGGGTACAGGTGTTTCATCAGGAGGTAATTTTGATCCGGGGAGTGCCGGTCAAGGGATGCACTTAATAAGGTATATCTTTCAACCGTTAAATGGATGTACTGATACAATTTCAAGTTATATTAATGTTTATTCTGTGCCTACAGTAGATATAGGAAGAGATACCACCATACTGGAAGGTGGTCAGATTAAGCTTAAAATAATTACAGCAGGTGATTCTCTTACTTACAAATGGTCGCCATCAATTGGTTTAGATAATGATGAGATTGCAAATCCGATAGCATCTCCCTCATCTAATATTACTTATAAGGTAGTTGTAAGTAATAATCAAGGTTGTGTTGCTACTGATGAAATAATTGTCAGAGTATTAAGTTCTCCTCCAATACCTAATACCTTTACCCCGAATAGCGACGGAATAAATGACAGATGGAATTTAAAGTATGTTAATAGTTACCCGGACGCGATTTTGAAAATTTTTAACCGTTATGGAACTGAAGTTTTTACTACAAGAAATTTTACAGAAGGCTGGGACGGCCAATCTAATGGAAAACCCTTGCCAAGCGGAACATATTATTATTTAATCAATCCTAATAATGGCAGAAAAGCAATTGCCGGAGCCGTTACAATTATCCGGTAATTAATTGCTTACTAATTCCACTTCTACTCTTAAATTTTTTAAAGCCTCAACGGGATCTTTGGTGTCCACAATCGGCTCTTTCCCGCCTAATCCTGCACACGAAATTCTTTTGGAGGAGATATCATTCAGTGACAAATATCTTTTAACTGCAACCGCTCTGTCGAATGATAATTGTTGAAGGTATTTTACCGAGGCAAACACATTATTATTCGTATGACCAACTACTTTAATCGTCCATTTAGGATTTGATTTCAGAAAGAAGATTAACCGATCCAGTTCCGGGTTTGAAGAAGGCAATATTTTATCCTGGTTGGGGAAGAAATGGATATTAAAAAGAACCAGTTTCTTACCATAGGTAATTGTATCGAGTTCAAAATCTAATTTTTTATCATCCAACGCAATTACGTCCTGAGATGAAAAGAGATATTTTAAATTGTTAGCCGTAGCTGTTGCATTAAGAGGTCTGTTTGAAGGAACCTTGATCTTATACTGTCCGTTGGCATCAGATTTAACTTTAGCGATTAAAGCTCCTGTTGAATCATCTTCTACAACAACTTCAGAGGCCAATCCATTTAAAGAAGATTTATCCAGTACACGACCTTGTAATTGAACAAACCTTTCTTTAAACTCTCTTTTTAAATTAATTTGCAGATCAAATCCTTTTCCTCCATAAATATTATCAATTATGAGGTAGAATTTATTTCCTTTCTGAACTTC
>JBBRCI010000159.1:0-3021 GCA_038204935.1 Sphingobacteriales bacterium
AAAACGATAATACATCGCAATTGAACCATATTGATGTGCTTTGGCAGTACTTTTAATTTCTCTGGATTTAAAAATAAATGAGAAGTCGAACGTAAACCTGTTTTTTGCATACATATATCCCAGCTGCTGACTAAATACCAAAGGCTTTACATCAAAAGTTACAGGTCCTTTATCAGAACGGAACAAACCGCCTTCCGTTGTTGCATCGTAAGCTACAAACTGCAAGTATGGTTTAGCATAAAAAAAAGATTCTCTCGCATTTTTAGAATCCGCGGCAGCGTGATTAGAAACACGGCTGTTAGAACTTGCTGAGTTAAAAAGCGGATTTATATCTCCTGTTCTAAACAGAACTCCGGCGCCCAATCCAGAAAAAGTATTGCCAATATTCAAATTGCTGTTTAACGAAAAATCTGCGTTCCCGGATTTTAAGCGATACAGTAAGTTGTTAAAATCTACTTCGGTATTAAAACCCAGCTCATCTTTTACCTGTGTATTCCAACCTTCTATATCATAAAATCCTACCAGATCATGTAAAATGGTTTGCACTTCTTTCCCTAATGCAGATGGTCCAATTGTGCCTCCTTGCAAGCTTATTTTAATTGAATTTTCTGAATTGTAGAAAAAAGATAAATTTCCGCCACCATATAAAAAGGCTGCAAAAGGGCGGTCTATTCTGTTTACATCCGTAATACTGCCTGAAATTGGATTGTACATTTTTTGTCCGGCTTCTATCTCCCAAACAATTTTATTGACAGATTTTTTCAGTTTGCTCTGATCTGTAGCATGGCGGAAATTGATAAACAATCCGTTGGTATAATAGCGATCCTGACCATAACCGAGGTATGCATCATTATCAGTTCTGAATCCAAATTCGCTTTTAAAAGTCTTATCCTGACTAAAGCATAAAACCGGAAGTGTTAATAATAGAAGATAGAGGAGTATTGATTTCATTTTTCAAGTATACTTTAAAAATAAAAAACTCCGGCTTTGGGCAGGAGTTGATAAATCTGTGCAAATTAAATTAAAAAAGAAAGTAAAAAGAGCAAACTAATTTTTCGTTGGATTTAATAATAATCCTACTTTAAATCCTGCGGTAAAACCTACTCCGGTATCCGCTCCAGTTATAAGTGCGAAATGATTTCCTGCAAAATTTTGAGAGTAATATTGTTCACCGCTATTGTTATTGTTTTTACGACTATTATCAAAAGCATATCCCAAACCTCCGTACAAATCAACTAAAAAAGCGTTTCCGAAAACCCATTGTTTTCCTGAGTTTATTAAAAGTCCTCCAAAAAAGATACTTTCTTTCTCAGCTTGCGTTGAATTACCATAAGGATTTTTTATATTATTCTCGCCATATAAACCCATTAGGATTTCCGGTTTTACATAGGCACCTTGCAATATATGACTATACTTAGATCCTTTATTTATAAAATCAGGCATTTTAGAGAATTTATATCCGCCGCCTGCAAAAAAACCTCTTGCTTCTCTATAGATAGTGGTAGATGCTTGTGAAGTTTGATCATAAACAGATGCTAGTTCTTGTCTTTTTCCTAATCCTATTATGCCTAATGAAACTTCATAGCCTCTTCCTGGTCGCAAATTATGCTCAAAATTGAATTGAGTATAGCCCAGTAGCGGCGATAAAAAGTTTATTTTGATCGCATTTTTAGATTGATCGGCATACAGTTCGGGGTCTGCTAAATTGCTTTGATAGCTTTCTATACGACCATTCTCATAAACGATTTTTATTATTCGATCTTTATCCAATGAATACGTGGGGCCATTCTGATCATTGAACAATTTATATTTCACTTCATCAGTACCCAATTCGATTACTTTAGCGTCTATTATTTCGCCACCTTTTTTATAAACTTTATCCTGACCCAAAGTGGTACCGTAAAGAAATACGGCCAATACTAAAAGGTAATATTTTTTCATGTGTGTGTAATTTATTAAACATGAAGGTATAAATTAGATCAGAATAAAAAAATAAATGCAAAAAATAAAGCCCCGAAAGGGGCTTTTAATTAGTTGAGAACCGTTTTAATGGGTTCTTTAAAAGAGATATCGATATGATCTTTCACTTTGTCCTTAAATAAAGCAATTTCAATTACTTCGCTCATTCTGGTTACGTAATGAAACTTCAGATCTTTAATATAGGTTTCCTTTATTTCCAGAATATCTTTTTCATTTGATTTACATAAAATGATTTCCTTAATGTTTGCACGTTTTGCAGCCAGAATTTTCTCTTTAATTCCGCCAACAGGCAAAACTTTACCTCTAAGCGTAATCTCACCAGTCATTGCCAAATAAGGTTTTACCTGTCTTTGCGTAAAAGCAGATGTTAATGCGGTTAACATAGTAACACCAGCAGAAGGTCCGTCTTTTGGAGTAGCGCCTGCCGGCACGTGAACATGCACATCCCACTGATCAAATAAACGATGATCGATTCCAAATTGTGCTGAATGCGCCCGTAAATAAGCCATTGCAATTGTAGCCGATTCCTTCATTACATCTCCCAGATTTTCTGTTAAAGAAAGTTTCCCCTTGCCGGGACTTAAACTGGCTTCGATGAATAAAATATCGCCTCCAACTTGTGTCCAGGCTAAACCTGTTACAACGCCGGCAACATCATTTCCTTCGTATAAATCTTTATCAAAAATTGGAGCGCCCAAAATGGATTCAACATCCTCCTTATTAATAGCCGGAATATGTATTTCTTCCATCGCAATTTTTGTGGCAATACCACGAACCAGTGATCCGATCTTTTTCTCCAAACCACGAACTCCGGATTCACGCGTATATTCTTCAATTACTTTCTCAATTACATTCGGTTTAATGGTAATATCTTTATTTGATAGTCCATGTTGCTCACGTTGTTTTGGAAGTAAATGTTGTTTGGCAATTTCAATTTTTTCTTCAATGGTATAACCATTCACTTCAATAATTTCCATACGGTCTAACAAAGCCGGCTGAACATTACTTAGAGAATTTGCTGTCGCGATGAACATAACGTTT
>JBBRCI010000160.1:0-2993 GCA_038204935.1 Sphingobacteriales bacterium
CAATCTTTTTCGGATAAAAATCGACGATATCACTCGTCACTTTGCCTCCAGCGATTTCTTCTATCAATAAAGCGGCACGTTTAAGGGCGTATTCGGTAATATTTGGGTCAATGCCTCTCTCAAATCTAAAAGAAGCATCCGTATTCAGGGAATGGCGCTTTGCTGTTTTTCTGATGCTGATGGGATTAAAATAAGCGCTTTCCAAAAAGATGCTCGTTGTATGTTCCGTGACACCAGAATCGATTCCTCCAAAAACACCAGCAATGCACATTGGTTTTTCGGCATTGCAAATCATCAGATCTTCTGAAGAAAGTTTGCGTTCCACTTCGTCTAAAGTTATAAAAGTTGTTCCTTCTTCACCCTTTTTAACAATTACTTTTCCGCCTGTTATTGCCGCAGCGTTGAAAGCATGTAAAGGCTGACCTAAATCATGCAAAATGTAATTGGTGACATCGACTATATTATTGATGGGCCTTACGCCAATCACATTTAGTTTATCTTTCAGCCATTCAGGCGATTCCTGAACTTTGATATCGCTGATTGTTAATGAAGAATACCGCGGACAAGCCTGTTCGTCTTCTACCAGTACAGGAATAGTCAGATCATGCGTCTCGCTTTCAAATGCTGAAATATCCGGCACCGTTAATTCTAAACCTAAATATGCCGCCAGATCACGGGCAACACCTAAATGCGAAGCCGCATCCGCACGGTTTGGCGTTAAACCAATTTCAAACAAATGATCATCATTCAGATTAAAATAAGTTTTTGCCGGAGAGCCAACAACGGCATCATCCTTTAAAACCATAATTCCATCATGATCGGTTCCTAAACCAATCTCATCTTCTGCACAAATCATCCCTTCAGAAACTTCACCTCTGATTTTCGATTTACTAATCTTGAATGGTTCGCCGCTAGTTGGATATATAATTGTATTAACAGTTGCTACAATCACTTTCTGGCCGGCAGCCACATTATTAGCACCACAAACAATCTGAACATCTTCAGTATTTCCCACATCAACTCGAGTTACTTTCAGACGGTCTGCATTGGGATGCTGAGTGCATTCTTTAACATACCCAATTACGAGGCCATCAAGTCCTCCCGGTATAGTTTGAACTTTCTCCAGACTTTCTACTTCCAGACCAATTCCGGTTAGTATTAAAGAAATCTCTTCAGGTGTTTTATCGGTGTTTATGTATTGCTTAAGCCAGTTATAGGAAATCTTCATGTTCTGATTTTACTAAACGGCAAAGATAGAAAAGATATGAGATTTGAGGAGTTTGATTTGAGATTGACGACTCCGTCAATTTTATTTTATGATGAATTATTTAAATCATTCCTTCGTCTGCGAAGCTAAAGAATCCGGAATCAGCAAATATTAGATGATCCAATACCGGAATATCTAAAAATTGTCCGGCCGATTTCAATTTTCGGGTCAGATCTATATCTGCCTGACTTGGTTTTAAATTTCCGGAAGGATGATTGTGCGCCAGAATTAATGAAGCTGCGTGATTTTCTAAAGCCGTATTGAAAATAATCTTCGGATCAGCTACTGTTCCGGCTTGCCCGCCTTTGCTGATTAAATGCTTAGAAGTTATTTTGTTAGCACGATTGAGAATTACAATCCAGAACTCTTCGTGGATAAGATCAGAAAAACTTTCGTAAACAGCATTAAAAACATCCTGACTGCTGCTAACCTGTACCAGAAGTTCGCTTTTGCTTTCTTTTCTCCGTCTGCCCAACTCTAAAGCAGCGATTATTGATATAGCCTTCGCTTCTCCAATTCCTTTAAATTTAGAAAGCTCCTGAATACTTAGCTTACTTAAAAGATTGAGATCATTCTGGCAGGAGAATAAAATGCGTTTACTAAGTTCGACTGCAGACTCTGTTCTATTCCCCGAGCCAATTAAAATTGCGACTAATTCTGCATCACTTAAAATTCGGCGCCCTTTAGTAGAAAGTTTTTCCCGAGGACGATCTTCCTCTGCCCAGGATTTAATGGTGATCTTTTCTTCAGAATAAGCCATTACTAAAGCTAATTAAAAAAGACGAGTAAAAATAAAAGGGGATCCGTTAAACGAATCCCCTTTTCACAAAAGTGTGTAGGTCTTATTATAAAGTGTTCACAAATTTAGTAAGCTTCGACTTATTGTTAGAAGCTTTGTTTTTGTGAATGATATTTTTCTTAGCTAAACGGTCAAGCATAGAAATCACTTTGGTTAAAAGAGTTGTAGCTTCTGCCTTATCTGTCGAAGTACGCAATTTTTTGATCGCATTTCTAGTGGTTTTAGCTTGATATCTATTACGTAAACGTTTTGTTGCGTTTGCTCTAATTCTTTTGATGGATGATTTATGATTTGCCATTTGTTAGCTTATTTTCTCTATTCTTTTAAGGACTGCAAATATAGACCGATTATTTTAAATTCCAAAAGAGATTTTAAAAAATATAAAAGTATATGATATTATACAAGATTGAATCAATTGGAGCTGTAGGAGTTGAAATTTTAGAAGAACAGCTGAAATTATTAAATAATGGTACTCAGGATTTTTCTCAAATATTGTTATATCACCTGGAAGAAATTATGGAAATGACAGGTGTCTCAATTTTTATTTTTGCCTTGCTTTCTTATATCTCTAAAAATCATAGATCTATTTCATTGAATATAAACTAAATTTTTTATTGCGATATTGAATATCTTTTTAAAATGATAATCAATATGATTAAGAAACTTGGACTATTTTTCACCTTATTTATATCACTTTTTTTCTTTTCCTCATGGGGATTTTTTGCTCACCAGCGCATTAATCGCTTAGCAGTTTTCACTCTCCCGAAAGGGATGATAAAATTCTACAAAAGCAATATTGACTATTTAACGGTTCATGCAGTAGATCCTGATAAAAGAAGATATTCAGATTCTCTGGAAGCGCCGCGGCACTTTTTAGATGCAGATAGATATGGTATTTCTCCTTTTGACAGCTTACCCAAAAAGTGG
>JBBRCI010000161.1:0-2987 GCA_038204935.1 Sphingobacteriales bacterium
GCTAATGCAACGCCATCCCCCTGAAAGTTATAAACTTCGTATGATTGCTCTTCGCTGCCATCTTCTGGTGTAAATTTGATGGTTAATTTACCTTTTCCCTTTGTCAGGAAATCTGTTGCACGATACTGATCGCCAAAAGCATGACGGCCAATACAGATTGGAGCTGTCCAGTTTGGAACCAAACGCGGCACATTGCTCATTACAATTGGCTCACGGAAAACAGTTCCGTCCAGAATGTTACGGATTGTTCCGTTTGGCGATCTCCACATTTGTTTCAATCCAAACTCTTCAACACGCTGCTCGTCAGGAGTAATTGTTGCGCATTTAATTCCAACACCATATTGCTTTATCGCATTTGCTGCATCAACAGTAACCTGATCATTGGTTTCATCACGATATTCCATACTCAGATCATAATATTTAATATCAAGATCAAGGTATTTTAAAATCAATTTGTCCTTAATGAATTTCCAGATAATGCGGGTCATTTCATCCCCGTCTAATTCGACAACAGGGTTGGCGACTTTTATTTTTTTTACAGACATATGGCGTTGTTATTAATTACACAATTATTTGAGCCCGCAAAGATATAAATTTTGATTTTAGCGCAGAAAAGAAATCAGTCCTTCAAATTTTCGGTACAATTTGTAAAAACTAAAAGCGCAAATCGGAGGTTTAGTTTTTAGCAGGTATTAATTAAAACCAAGTGTTATGAGAACGAACGATAGAGAAGATCTAAAGAATAAAGCAGCTTCTGCCAAATCTAAAGTTGAAAAAGGAGTAGATAATTTGTCATATAACAAGTCTGAAGGCAGTTTTGAATTTGATGTCAATCCGGATGACGGCGAGTACAATCATCCGGATCCGTATAATACAGCCGTGAAGAATGGAGGAGATGCCGATTCTGATTATGATACAGCCAACCCCACAGCGGTGGATGAATATGATAAAGATGCCAATCTGGAATCAGATCTGGATAATTTGAATATGCACGTTGATAAAGGGAAAATTGTTGAGGTAAACAAGATTGACGAAGAACTGGCTCATACTCCGGAAGATGACCGCGATGATCTGGATGAAGAAGGTTATCCTAAAAACGATATGGAAAAAAAATAGAGTTTTAATTTTTCATCCGGATTTACCGGAAAATCCCTAATGTCCGGATGAAATTTTTTAATCTATGTTGAGATTGAACCGTCTTCTTAATTCTTCAAGCTTAGGATTTTTTTCCACCATATGATCGTATTTTTCACTAGAAGTGTACAAACGTTTTTTATTGCTTTGTTCCACTTGTTTGGTGCGGATACTGGTGTTAAAATTTTCCAGTTTAACACGAAGAAAGTTTAGTAAATCAATCTTTTCGTGCAATAAAAGCTCTTCCTGAATTTTATTTTCAACAGTTACCTCGATGACAAAATTATCCAGTAAAGTTGGAGCATGTGTAGTCATCAGAGTGAAGATATTTATTTTCCCGTCTTTTTTTCTTTTCTCCGCGTACTGGTTCCAAAGCTCCAGCATTTTTTGCTCGGTAAAATCATTTTTGCTGTCGCCAGAAATGAAATCAATTTTCTCTTCCTCTTTTTTAGAATAATTGGCACTTAGGTCATTCAGGTTCGGAATAATAGAGCTGCCAGCCATTAATCCTGGTTTTGGAAGGCTGATTTTGGGCTTTTCTGTTGCTAGTGTAGGCGGAGTTTCAAGAACAGGAATATCCAGTCTGGGAATCTCCGGAACAGGATTTTTTGTTGTTTCGGGTATTTCAGCATTTTTGTCCTCTGACTTATTTATTACCGCCGGATTTACCTTTGGAGCAGATGGCGCAGTAGGAGCTACGAAATTATCAGATTTTTTTTTTACTTCAACCGGTGTGGATGAAGTTGAAATATTCAGAACCGATTTTATATGACAGAGCTTAATCAGCGCAAGCTCAACCTGCAACCGCTGATTTTTACTGGTCTTATAATTCAGGTCGCATTGGTTGGCAATATTCAATCCGGATACGAGAAATGATGCTGATGTTGCCTGTGATTGTTGCTGATATTTTAGCTTGATACCTTCACTTACTTCGAGCAGTTTCATAGTAACAACATCTTTCCCAACCAATAAATTCCGGAAATGATTGGCTAAACCGGTTATGAAATGATTGCCATCAAAACCATGACTTAATATCTCATCAAAGATCAACAGCGTTTCAGAAACGTTTTCAGCCAGTAAAGCATCCGTTAAACGGAAATAATAATCGTAATCCAGAATGTTCAGATTATCAATTACTGCTTTATAGTTTACGTTTTTGTTGGAAAAACTGACTATCTGATCGAACATTGATAATGCGTCGCGTAAACCTCCGTCTGCTTTCTGGGCAATCAAATGCAAGCCATCAGAATCATATTGCACATTTTCTTTTTGTGCGATACTGGCCAAATGATTGGCCATATCGTCAACTTTTATCCGGTTAAAATCAAATATCTGACAACGGGATAAAATAGTTGGGAGAATTTTATGCTTTTCTGTGGTTGCTAATATAAATATGGCGTAAGATGGAGGTTCTTCTAATGTTTTCAGAAAAGCGTTAAATGCCGACTGGGATAACATGTGAACTTCATCAATAATATAAATTTTGTATTTTCCGGCCTGTGGCGGGATGCGTACCTGTTCAATTAAACTACGGATATCATCTACAGAGTTATTTGAAGCGGCATCAAGCTCATGGATATTAAATGAGTTGCCATTCTGGAAAGAGCGGCAGGAGTCGCAAACTCCGCAAGCTTCGGCATTCTCTGATAAATTCTGGCAATTGATGGTTTTAGCTAAAATACGTGCGCAGGTAGTTTTTCCCACTCCGCGTGGTCCGCAGAATAAAAATGCCTGGGCTAACTGATTGTTTTTGATAGCATTTTTCAGCGTATTGGTAATGTGCTGCTGACCAACAACTGTCTGAAAAGTTGCCGGTCTGTATTTTCTTGCTGAAACTATAAAATTATCCATCG
>JBBRCI010000162.1:0-2964 GCA_038204935.1 Sphingobacteriales bacterium
ATGCCCCATTGCATGCACGGCCCAATCTGTAGGTACACCTTTCTGAATTAAACCATTCAAAGCCATGGTGCAGCTCCACATAAAATTAGATGCTGCATCAAAATCACTTGTATCTTTTAAAATTCGCGGTGCAATTTCAATCAGAGTTTGCATAATACTTTCCGAAAATCTGTCCTGTAAAAAAGCGTCAGCTGGATAGGTCATGTATTGTTCTAAAACATGAGTAAAAGCATCTGTTATACCGTTTGCTAACTGCTTTTGCGGAATTGACTTGATAACTTCCGGATCCAGAATAGAAAATTCAGGAAATAATCCTGGGCCACCCATACCAAATTTTTCTTGAGTTTCTGACCGGGTTATAACTGCTCCAGAGTTCATTTCAGATCCGGTAGCAGGTAAAGTTAGAACAGTTCCAAAGGGCATTCCTTTTTCAGTTTTAATACTTTTCTTTAAAATATCCCAAGGATTATCTCCATCATACAAAGCCGCTGCGGATAAGAATTTAGTTCCGTCAATTACAGAACCACCGCCAACTGCCAGTAAATACGTAATTTTTTCTTTTTTAATAACGTCAAGGGCCTTTAATAAAACTTCGTATTCCGGGTTGGCAGGAATTCCACCAAATTCAAGAAGTTCGAAATCTTTTAAAGCTGTTTTAACTTTATCATAAATTCCATTTTTCTTAATACTTCCGCCACCGTACAGCATTAATATTTTAGAATCCTTTGGAATTTCTTTTGCAATATTTTCTATTTGTCCTTTTCCAAAAATAATTTTGGTGGGGTTTTTAAATTCAAAATTTAACATGTCTTTTAAGTTTTTATTAACAATTATCACCTGTACATTGAAAATCCGCATTCATTTCAACTTCTAACTGTTCAAAAGCTTTTTTGAATGTTTCTGCACTCTGCGCACCCTGAATCATATATTTATCATTCAGTATAAAAGTTGGAACCGCATTTATCCCTGCTTCGCGGTAGCTTTGCTCTTCCAGGTCAACCTCAGCGAAAGCTTCCTGGCTATTTAAAAATCCCGCGATTTCATTTTTGTCCAGACCTACTCGTTCCCCAATTTCAAGTAACGTTACGTCTTTACTGAAATCTTTTCCTTCAGAAAAATAGGCCGTAAACAATGCTTTAGCTAAAGCCTGATCTTTATTAAATTTTCGGGCAAACCACATTAATCTGTGCACGTTAATGGTATTTGGAATGTTTTTGATTTCATCCGGATTCATTTCTAAACCTTCAGAAACAGCAACCGATTTCATCTGATCGAAAATTGAACTTCCTTTAGCACCAAATTTCTGCATTAGGAAAGCATCCTTCTCCATCCCCTGCTTTTCTAATTCCGGATGTAACTGAAATGGTTTCCAGGAAATTTCTGCCTCGTATTTTCCGTCAGACAATGCATCATTCAAACGTTTTTGACCAATGTAACACCATGGGCAAACCAGATCTGAAACTATATCTATTTTAATCTTTTTCATATTTTAAATTTTTACCACCATTTTTCCTTCATTTTTACCTTCAAATAAATCGATAAAAGCTTTTGGAATCTGGTCAAATCCATTAACAATTGTTTCTGAATAGGTTAACTTTCCTTCTTTCAGCCATTGTGCAAGTTTTGCAATTGCCTGTGGAAACTTATCCGCAAAATCTGAAACAATAAATCCCTTCATTAAAGCACTTTTAACTAATAAAGTCGGCTGTAGTACTGGGCCGGTTTGCTGACTTGTATTGTTATAAAGAGAAATTGCACCGCAAAGTGGAATACGGGCATATTTATTCAAATTTGCTAAAACAGAATCAGAAATTTCGCCTCCAACATTATCAAAATAAATGTCAACTCCATCCGGACACGCTGATTTAACAGCTTCCTTCATATTTTTGTTGGTTTTATAGTTGATACCTTCATCAAAATTGAACTTTGATTTTAGAAGTTCAATTTTAGAATCTGTGCCTGCAATTCCAACTACTCTGCAACCAAATATTTTCGCAATCTGACCAACAATACTTCCCACAGCGCCGGCGGCACCAGAAATAACTACTGTTTCACCGGCTTTGGGCTTGCCAATTTCGGTTAAGCCCAAATAAGCAGTTAAGCCGGTCATTCCTAAAACTCCCAGATAAGCAGAAAGGTCTGCTAGGTTTCTATCTACTTTATTTAATCCTTTACCATTATGATTTTGAAATTCTTTCCAGTCTAACATCCCGGAAACGAAATCGCCTTTCTTAAAATCAGGAATATTTGATTCTATAACTTCTGCAACAACTCCAGAATGGATTGGTTTATTCAATTCAAAAGATGCTACATACGATTTTGCTTCACTCATTCGCCCTCGTAAATATGGATCAACTGATACATATAAGGTTTTAAGGACCATCTCGTTTTCAGAGATTTTTGGCATTTCCTCCTCAACAAATTTAAAATCGTTAACCGTAGGTTTCCCTTGTGGCCTTTTATCTAATAAAATTACTTTGTTCATGTCTTAAATATTATGCCGGATAGAAACACCGGATGGGTAAATTATTTCCTTACTTTCTCAAGCAAATCATTCAGTAAATCAGAATGCTCTTCGCTTAGTTGAATAATGTTTTTATCAATAATAATTCTGGCTTCCTCTTTTAAATGATGGCCCTGTTCTGTTAATTTGATATATACAACCCTTTGATCTGAAAGATTTCTCTCTTTAGTTACCAAGCCTTTTTCCATTAGTTTATTTAGCAAGCGGGAAACATTGGGCATTCGGTCGATTAGCCTGTCTTTAATAAGGTTAACATTAGCAGTTTGTTTGGGTTGCCCATTTAAAATACTTAGCACATTAAATTGCTGTAAAGACAAACCTGTAGGTTTTAATGCTATCGCGATTTTGTTTAAGATCCAGTTAGATGTAAAAACAATATTGGTAGCGACTCTTTGTTGCGGACTTACGAAATGATGCTTTAACTCTTCTTCAATTTTCAT
>JBBRCI010000163.1:0-2918 GCA_038204935.1 Sphingobacteriales bacterium
TCCGGTGCTCACTAAACTCAAAATCTATTTTAACGAGCTCGAAGAAATTCTGCAGTCGATTTATAATTTAAAAGAATTAAGCATGCAGTCCCGCGACATGGTTTTGAGTTTCGGCGAACGATGTTCTGCTTACATGCTGACCTATATCGCAAAGCAACATTATCCGGAAGCTGAATTTGCTGACGCTTCCTTTTTTATCAAAACTGATAGCAATTTCGGTCAGGCCGAAGTAGATTTTGCCCCTAGTAATTTGCTTGTAAAAGAATATTTTCATCAGAATGAGGATAAAATTTTATTCGTAACCGGATTTATTTCCAGCAATTCTGATAACCGCATTACCACTTTGGGTCGTGGAGGCAGTGATTATACTGCAGCGATTCTGGGCTCAGCATTGGATGCTGATGAGATTCAAATTTGGACCGATGTAGATGGAATGATGACCGCTGACCCGCGGATGGTAAAGAAAGCTTTCCCTCTAGCTGAGCTGAGCTATACCGAAGCCATGGAGCTTTCTTATTTCGGGGCAAAAGTAATTTATCCGCCAACTATGGCTCCCGCATTTTTAAAGAATATTCCCATCGTTATTCGCAATACTTTTAATCCTGATTTTGCAGGAACTTATATCCGCCAGAACGCAAAAACATCAGCGCAGCCCATTAAAGGAATTTCATCCATCAATGAAATAAGCATTTTGAACTTAACGGGCAGTGGAATGGTTGGCAAAGCCGGTTTTAGTGGCCGTTTGTTTTCTTTGCTATCGCGAAAGCAAATCAATGTTATTTTAATAACCCAATCTTCATCAGAGCACAGCATAACTTTTGCGGTTAAACCGGATGATGCCCTCAGAGCGATTGGATTAATAAAAACCGAATTTGATCTGGAACTGAAAGCAAAAAATTTGGATACGCCGGTTATTGAGAACGGTTTGTCGGTTTTGGCAATTGTTGGCGAAAACATGAAACGCACTCCCGGAATTTCCGGAAAGCTATTCTATGCGCTTGGGCGGAATGGTGTAAATGTACATGCCATTGCGCAGGGATCGTCAGAGTATAATATTTCGGTAATTCTGGCCAACAAAGATCTTTCAAAAGCGGTAAATGCGGTTCACGATGCGTTTTTTACAAATCTGAATAAAACCTTAAATATCTTTTGTCTGGGAACAGGTAATATTGGTAAAACCTTGTTCCGGCAGTTACAAAAGCAAATGCCGTTTTTAAATGAGAATAATGATCTGCAAGTGAAAATAAGAGGTATAGCCAACACCCGGAAAATGCTTTTAAAAGAAGACGGAATTGACCTGGAAAATTGGGAAGAAATTCTGAATGAAGAAGGCGAGCCGGCGAATCTTAATTTATTTATTGAAAAAATGCAGGCCATGAATTTATCCAATTCTGTTTTTGTAGATAATACGGCCAGTCCGCAACCTGTTAATTATTATCAGTCAGTTTTTGAATCGAGCATTTCTGTGGTTACCTGTAATAAAATTGCAAACTCGGCAAGCTATTCGCAATATGAAAATTTTAAAAATGCGGCCCGAAATCATGGAGTAGATTTTTACTATGAGACCAATGTTGGGGCAGGATTGCCAATCATTAGAACCTTAAAAGATCTGATGTTGAGTGGAGATAAAATTGAGCAGATTGAAGCCATTTTATCGGGAACCATCTCTTACATTTTTAATCATTTTAAAGGAGATGTTCAGTTTCATCAGGTAGTTAAAGAGGCACAAGATAAAGGTTATACAGAGCCAGATCCGCGGGATGACCTGAATGGGAAAGATTTTATGCGTAAAATGCTCATTTTAGCCCGTGATGCCGGATTCTCTTTGGAGGAAGAAGATATCTCCATCGAAAATATGCTTCCTGAAGCTTGTTTAAAGGCTGAAACAGTTGAGGATTTTTACAAGCAACTGGAACTGAATGCCGGTTATTTTAATCAGCTTAAATCGGAAGCTGAGAATAATAAAAAGGTTCTCCGTTATATTGGCAAAATGGAGCAGGGAAAAGTTTCAATCACTTTACAAATGGTTGCTGAAGAGCATCCGTTTTTTACACTTTCCGGTAGCGATAATATAATTTCTTTTAGCACAGAACGATATAAAGAAAGGCCCTTGGTTGTAAAAGGTCCGGGCGCCGGTGCCGAAGTTACAGCAGCAGGAGTTTTTGCGGATATAATCAATACGGGTTCTAATTAATTCCACGTGAATATGAAAATCGCACAAGCAGCAATAGAAAAACAGGACCAAAAAAATCCGCGTAAAGCGACTGAAATTTCGGTTTTTGCCCCGGCCACAATTGCCAATGTGGTTTGTGGATTTGATGTATTAGGTTTTGCGGTGAATGAACCCGGAGATGAAGTAAGAATGCGCTTGACAGAAAAACCGGGTGTAAATCTGATCAGCATTTCAGGTGATGAAGGAAAGCTTCCCCTGAACTCTGCAAAAAATACGGTTAGTGCCAGTGTTCAATATTTTCTGGAACATATTAACCGACCGGATATCGGCGTTGAAATCGAACTTCATAAAAAAATGCCGATTGGCAGTGGTTTGGGGTCAAGTTCGGCAAGCACAGTTGCAGGTTTATATGCAATTAACCAATTAATGGGAAATTTAATGAGCGCTAAAGAGCTTGTTCCTTTTGCCATGAAAGGTGAGGAGCTGGCCTGTGGTTTCGGTCATGCCGATAATGTAGCACCGGCATTAATGGGAGGTTTTGTATTAATTCGAAGTTATGAACCTCTGGATCTGATATCGCTGCCTTATCCTGCCGATTTATTTTCAGCAATTGTTTATCCAGAAGTAAATGTGCCTACAAAAGATGCCCGGCAAATGATCCGTTCTAAAATTTCATTGAAAGATACGGTCGTTCAGTTAGGAAATGTGGCTGGTTTGGTAAGCGGGCTTTTTTTAAACGATTATA
>JBBRCI010000164.1:0-2815 GCA_038204935.1 Sphingobacteriales bacterium
CCAGGAGAAGTTTGGATACACACCAAATATGGCCCATGCTTCCTGCTGGTCGTGAGAAAGATCATCGTAAACCGGCCATTCTTCTCCGGTTTGCTGATCCTGTAAAAACAATATTGATTTTAAACCAACTCGTTTTACAAATGCCAGAAATTTTCCGTCAGGAGATATTTGAGGTCTGAAAGCACCGCCTTGTCCGCCTGCAACGGTTTTAATTTCTCCGCTTTCGCGATTGAGCTGGCAGATGTTATAAATTTCACCGTAAGGATCTTTATTGTATTGAAAGTACGGTCCCGGCGTTACGTCTTCAGAAAAATAAACGTATTTGCCATCCGGCGAAACATTGGGTTCTCCCGCATCCTGCTGATCATTTTTGCGCTTAGTTAACTGAATGCCATCTGTACCACCAGAAATATGATACATCCACATTTCTCCGGCACCTAAAGATCTGGTTCCGGTAAAATGTTTGCGGGCAATTATATACTGATTGTCGGGAGTCCAAACTGCGTTATTCAGCAATCTGAAGTTTTCTTTGGTTACGGCATGTTTAGTAGAACCATCTGCATTCATCACCCAAATGTTGTCTGCGCCATCTTTATCACTGGTAAAGGAAATGTATTTTCCGTTCGGACTAAATCGTGGCTGAATTTCCCAGGCCATTCCACCTGCTAAAAGAGTGGCTTTTCCTCCGCCGAATGGCATTTTATAAACATCGCCCAAAAGATCGAACACAATTTCTTTTCCGTCGGGCGATACATCCAGATTCATCCATGTGCCTTCATTAGTCGTAAACTGAATATTTTTAACCGGACCGGAAGGTTTTTCTATGTCCCATTTTGGAGTTTCTTTTGCTTTCTCCTGAGAAAATGCCAGGGAGCTGAATAATATAATACTAAATGTGCTGAGGAGAGTTTTATTCATATTTAAGGATATTGAATTCGCAATTTAATAATTATTCATTCCGTGAAGGTAACATTGAAGATAAAGCCAATATTTCTAAAGGAATTTAAATTAATGGGCAAAGGACTGCTTTAGATTAATTAATTTAAAGAATTGCCTTCTTAATTCTTGCTGGCTTTGGGCTTATTTTTAAATCTTTCTGCCAGCCTGTTTTGTTTTACTTCTTCATCGCCCAAAATTATTCCCCAGGAGTGTAAACTTTCCACACGGTCAAAAATAATTTTAAGGACGGCGATTACCGGAATGGATAAAAACATGCCGGGAATACCCCAGATCATTTCGCCGATTATAACTCCCATAATTGTGATCAATGCATTTATCCTCACCTTTGATCCTACTATAAGGGGAAGTAAAATATTACTGTCGATAAGATGAATGATTACAAGTGTTACAATAACCAGAATAACTTTACTAACCACCGTTGCTGTGGCAAATGTTATGGCTGTGCTGATTATTAAAGCGCTAAATATTCCGATATAGGGAATTATATTAAGTATTCCGGTTATTAAACCTAAAAGTATTGCATATTTAATTCCCAGTAACCAGAATATAAAGCTTACTGTAACACCAACAATCAGCATTTCTATAATTAAGCCGATAATGTATTTCCGGATAATGAACTGAACTTGCTCAATAATATCGTGAACGAGCTTTTTATTTTCCGGAAGAAATACAGATTCTAAAAATCGCATGATCAGCCGTCTGTAAAGCAAGAAGAAAAATGTATAAATGAAAGTAAAAACCAGGAAAAGCAGAATAGATGAAATAGAGAGTAAAGTTGTTCCTACAACTGAAGTTCCGGATTCTATGATCTTGCTGGTTGCATTATGTACATACGTTAATTGCTTATAAGCCGTGATGTTGAATGTATGGAAAATCCAGTTCTGAACCGTATCGATGGATTTATCCAATTGATCCTGAAATTGTGGCCAGTCATTAGCTAATGAGGTTATTTGAGAGGCTAAAACATAGATTATTATTCCTGCCGAAGTCAGAAATAAGATAACCGCAAGCATGGATGCTGCACTTCTGGGTAATCTTAATTTGTACTCAAATACAGAAGCCAGCGGTAATAATAAGATGGAAAAAAGGCATGAGAAAATAACGGGAGATAAAATATCTTTTGCTATAATAACTATATATCCAATTGCTATAAGACTGAAAAGTATACAGGCCAGTTTTAGATAAAAAGGAAGCGTGCTGTAATTTTTTATATCCATACAATTATTGCCATGCCTGATAATAGCAAGCATTGGTTTTAAAATAAGTTTGAATATATTCTAATTCATTTATAAAACCTGAATAAAAAAAGAAAATAAGGTAACAGACAAACAGCTGTACAAAAATCATAAAATGAAAAAAGGGTATTTTATTGAATTCTATTTCAGAATATTTTCCTCTTTAATTTTATTCCTAATTATTTCTTCCAGACACTTAACTTGCGTCCATACAATTTATGAGCATTCAGCAGGTTTTAAAGCAATATTGGGGATTTTCAGAATTTCGTCCTTTGCAGGAAGATATCATTCAATCTGTTTTAAACGGAAAGGACACGCTTGCGCTGATGCCGACCGGAGGTGGTAAATCCATTTGTTTTCAGGTTCCTGCTTTATTAAATCCGGGAATTTGTATTGTGGTTTCTCCGCTGATCGCTTTGATGAAAGATCAAGTGGAAAACTTGAAGGAAAGAGGAATTAAAGCCATCGCTATTATCTCTGGAATGGGAAAACGGGAAGTAGATATTTTACTGGATAACTGCATTTACGGCGATATTAAATTTCTTTATTTGTCGCCGGAACGTTTGCTTTCTGATCTGGTCAGGGAACGCATCCGACACATGAATGTGAATCTCATCGCG
>JBBRCI010000165.1:0-2399 GCA_038204935.1 Sphingobacteriales bacterium
AACTTGACTCAAATTATTATGCCTATGACAAAAAAACAAGCAGGTATAAGTTACAAATTGATGTTCAATTTCCAACAAACAATGCGAATATCTTGAGTTTGACTTCCGAAGTAAGAAGCAACCTCGAAATAGCCGGTAAACAACTTTTTCATAAAATGGATGCATTAGATAAAAAAGCTAAGTCGAATGATTTAAAAGTAGACTATCTACTAGTTATAGAAGGAACTACAGAAAGGTTTAATGGCAATCAACGGATCATGCCTGATGTTGGATATAAGTTAAGCTATAACAGGGCCCTTTCATTAGTAAACTTTTGGCAAGATCGGGGATACGATTTTAAGAAATTTAAAAACTGTGAAATAATAATAGCCGGTAGTGGATATTTCGGCAAGTCAAGGAATACTGATGATGAATCTGATAACAGGAAATTTTTAATACAAATCACCCCTAAGATAGGTGAATTCAAGAATTAGTTAAATATCATCAAAAGGTTAAAATGTTTGCTACTTCAAAGGGAAATTTTATTTATTTCTTGTTTTATGAAACGGAAGCACTCTTTATGCTAAGAATGGGTTCCTAAAATATAATGATACTATAATCAATAAATAATAATTATTAGACAGTTTAATTTGTATAACACTTTTGAAAATTTACATTGAAAAAACGACGATATTTTAAAGCAAGTGTTTTAACCATTTTTATTCTAGGTAGCATACTTTCCATTCTCGCTTTTCCTTATCGCTATAAAATAATCAGGAACGTAAAAGTCTTACTGGGTTATCATTTGGGATCTACGTTGACTGGAACCGGAAGCTGCAAGAAGTGCAGTACTTTATTTACCGACAATGTTAAAACTCACCAACAAGCCTATAAAGGGGAGGGCATTCAACAGCAGAAAAATGATGATGGTCTGCAAAGTTTATTTAAGAAAAGAAAATTGTTGAAATTAACATCCACGCCATTGTATACCGTTCGCCCATTAAGTCATTCACAACCATTTATCCTGCTAAAGGGACAAATTTTCATTGATGAATTAGCCAGACTATATGAGAAAAAATGTATCAGGGATTCATTAAATTATGTTCCTTTTACAATTTCAAGTGTTACCCGTTCTATTGAATCCGTAAAAAGGCTTGGAGCCGTGAATTTGAATTCTATAGAAAATAGTGCTCACCTAAGAGGAAAAACATTTGATATCAGCTACCGTGCTTTTAATAACAATAATAAACAGAACGAAGCTTTTATTTCTGTACTCCGTGATATGCGATTGCAGGGTAGGTGTTATGTTAAGTTTGAGAAAAATGGTTGTTTGCATATTACAGTAATCTAATTTTAAATGACCAAATTTATCTTTGCAATTCTCCGGATAAAGCGATCTTCCACTTTCCTCAGCCTTCTGTTAATTTTTTCTTTTTCGTCAGGCTTCAGCCAAACGAATATTTCCATCTGTTCCTGGAACTTAAAAGATTTTGGTAATAGTAAAAACGATTCGGAAATTAATTTTATCGCCAATACTATCAAGGGGTTTGATGTGATCGCCATTCAAGAAGTGGTTGCCGGTTATGGCGGGGCACAGGCGGTTGCCCGGCTTCATGATGCTTTAAACCGCAAGGGAAGTAAATGGGATTATGTTGTAAGCGATCCAACCTCTTCAGCCAATGCTTATAAGGTGGAGAGATATGCATTCATCTGGAAAACCAGCCGCTTAAAGAAAGTAGGGGAAGCCTGGCTGGAAAAGAAATATCATCTGGAAATTGAAAGGGAACCTTATTATATTACCCTGAATGCTTCGGGAAAATACTTTACATTGGTTAATTTTCATGCCATCCCTAAGTCGAAGCAACCGGAAACGGAAATTAAATATTTTAAATTTCTGCCGGCACTTTACCCTAAACAGAATTTGTTATTTCTGGGAGATTTCAATGTGCCACAATCGCATACGGTATTTAATCCGTTGCGTAAAATGGGGTATTCATCAGCCATGATGGGACAGAAGACTTCTTTAAAGCAGACCTGTATCGCCAACGATTGCCTAGCCTCTGAGTTAGATAATTTTTATTTTAAAAAATCGATTTTTAGGCAGCATAAGTCTGGCATTATCCCTTTTTATGAAGCATTTTCGGATCACAAGGAAGCGAGGTTGATTTCTGACCATGTGCCCATCTTTTACCAGTTCTCAATGAATTAAATTTAATTTTTAAGAATCAATCCAGATTGTATACCAACATAAATACGATGACCTTCATTAAAGAAAATAAAGACCAGTTCGGTTTAACTGGATTCAATGCTACTTCAAGAATGGTATTTGAAATAAAAGGTAATCCTAAGCCCGAGAATTATTTCACAACTCAAGATGTTGTATTTAGTTATAATAGGATATTAAAAACGTCGGATTTGAG
>JBBRCI010000166.1:0-2376 GCA_038204935.1 Sphingobacteriales bacterium
CCCTGCGGATAATTATATGTTCTGACTTTGGCAGAACGGTCGCCGGAAGCTACCATTGTTTTCCGTTTCTTAGAATCTTCTGCATTCTTTTTGGCAAGTTCCTGTTCGTAAATTCTGCTTCTTAAAACCGCAAAAGCTTTATCAAAATTTTTCAGCTGAGATTTCTGATCCTGACATTGGGCAACTATCCCGGTAGGAATGTGCGTTAACCTTACAGCAGAATAAGTTGTGTTTACAGACTGACCACCCGGCCCGGATGAACAAAACAAATCTTTACGGATATCACCCATATTTACGTCCACATCAAACTCATCAGCTTCGGGCAAAACCACCACCGAAGCGGCAGATGTATGCACACGTCCCTGTGTTTCGGTATCAGGCACACGCTGCACACGGTGGACACCTGATTCGTATTTCAACTGACCGTAAGAATCATCGGCAACCACGTTAAATACAACCTCTTTATAACCACCTGCAGAACCTTCCGTTACATCCATAACTTCCATTTTCCAACCGCGACGTTCGCAATAACGGGTGTACATACGGTATAAATCGCCAGCAAATAAAGCCGCTTCATCACCACCGGTACCACCACGAATTTCAACTATTGCATGCTTAGAATCTTCCGGATCTTTTGGAATCAGCATCAACCGGATCTTTTCTTCCATTTCATCCTGCTGCTCCAGCAATTCGTCCAGATCAGTTTTCACCATATCACGCATCTCATCATCTTTCTCCGAAGCCAATAAAGATTTATTTGTATCAATATTGCTCATAATATTGCTGTAGATGTGGTATTCCTCAACAATTTTAGAAAGATCTTTATACTCCTTATTTAGCTGGGCAAAGCGTTTCATATCACTCATCGCATCCGGAGAGCTAAGTTCCCGCTCTACTTCCTGCCAGCGCTGTTTTATTAATTCTAATTTTTTTAACATATTCTAATTTGAAAAGCTAATACAGAGGTCTTATTCAAGCATCCTCCCGCTGTCCGCTTATACTCCCTCCGTTTTACTTCGGGGGTATCGCTGCCATCGGGTTTATTTCCGCTAAGCCTGTGCCAAAAAGCGTACAAAAATAAGCCTTTTTAAGTTAATATTTTAAGAGCCTGTTAATCCTTGACTTTAAACTGAGAAGCAGGGAGTTTAACGCCAGAATTATTTATCGATTTGGTTTTCAATTTGATCTTTCTCAAAATACGCCAACATCAAATCATTCCCGTCAAAAAATGCATACGAGTTATAATTGATCCATTCTCCTAAATTTATATACCGGCTACCGTTTTTTAAGGGAATATCCAAAGGCAAATGCCTGTGACCAAATATCAGGTAATCAAAATGCTCCTTGTTTAAAACTTCTTCAGAATAATTAACCAGCCATTCCTGCTCATCAATTTTACGCTGCTCTTTTACATTGTTGGCAATTCTGCTTTTCCCCGACCAATACTTTGCAATTCCGATAGCAAAATTAGGATGTAAACGGGCAAATAGCCATTGGCAAAAATTACTTCTGAAGAATGATTTCAGAAATTTATATCCCGGATCACCGGGCCCTAATCCATCTCCGTGATGCAGAAAAAACTTTTTTCCTTCCCGCTCAATAATCAGTTCATCCGGAATTATTTCTATGCCCAATTCTTTTTGGAAATAATCGAACATCCACATATCGTGGTTCCCTTTAAACATGCAAACCCGGATTCCAGAATCTGTAAGCTCTGCAAGTTTACCCTGTAAACGGATAAATCCTTTGGGTATCACGGTAGCATATTCAAACCAGAAATCAAAAATATCACCCAAAAGATATATTTCCGAAGCATCTTTTTCGATTTCTGTTAACCATCTAACTATGCGGTCTTCGCGTTCCCGGCTGGCCTGATGGCTTGGAACACCTAAATGAAAGTCTGATGCAAAATAAATTTTTTTATTCCCTGAAGGCATAGGCGCCAAAAATACATAAAAATTCAGATGAGAACATTTTGTAGTATCAAACTCAATTTCATGTTTTTTAAGGGATTAACAACAGGAATCATTATTTTAGAAACAACCAAATAAAAATTACCATGAAACAACATCGCTATATTTGCCTCGCGGCAGCACTATTTTACCTTACGGGAAGTGCATTTGCCCAACATTCAAGCACTTTACCAGAAAAAATGACCTATCCTAAAACTAAAAAATCAGATGTAAGCGACACTTACTTTGGAACAACTGTTACAGATCCGTACCGCTGGTTAGAAGACGACCGGGCTGAAGATACCAAAGCCTGGGTAACAGCAGAAAATGCAGTAACTCAAAACTATCTTTCCAAAATTCCTTTCCGGGATGACATAAAAAACCGCTTGGAGAAACTGTGGAATTACGAGAAATATTCGGCTCC
>JBBRCI010000167.1:0-2312 GCA_038204935.1 Sphingobacteriales bacterium
ATCTCTGCCTATCTGAAAATCCGGCAAAAAATCGATATAAACATTGAAATCTTCTTTTTCTATTTCTACCAAATGTTCATTAAAAATTTTCCGGTAGACCCATGACTTATTTTCACCTTCTGAATAAATATTTGATACCGAATCCAGGGCATTGTAGGAAATGGAATCATTAAACTGGATTGGCTTAATTGAAGTATGTAATCTGGTATCAAAATTATATAGAGTGCTATTTACCCTTTGATAGTAATGGTAAGAATAAGGAAAGGTTTGTGATTGAGAATAGGTAGTTATAGTTAAAAAAACAAATAAAAGTGGAAGTAGAATTTTTTTCATTAAAATTTTGTTAATAGACGATTGAATGTACATTATTTACTTTAATCTTTTGCCCCAAAACTTCAATTTAAAACTTGAGGAGGAATAGATTCAATCTTTTTCTCATCCAATTCTTCGTAAATAGAATTGTTACTTTTAAATTCCGGAACAATTTGTTTCATCTTCACAACAACCTGTCTGTCTTTATATTCACAACTCAATTGGATGAGTTCTTCTATATGAGCTTTAACTGATTCAAAGTGATATTCTCTAACTCTGGCCACCATTATTTTTTGGTGATGAGTAGGAATTGTATTTTCTAAATCATTTAATAATTCCTCGTACAATTTTTCTCCGGGACGTAAACCACTGTATTCAATTGCTATATCTTCATTCGGAATTAATCCGCTTAGGCGAATCATTTTGCGGGCTAATTCTACAATTTTTACACTCTTACCCATATCAAATATGAATATTTCTCCACCCTGCCCCATCGAACCAGCCTCTAAAACAAGACGACAAGCTTCAGGAATGGTCATAAAGTACCTCGTTATATCAGGGTGTGTTACCGTTATTGGTCCACCCTTTTGAATTTGGGCTTTAAAACGAGGAATTACTGAACCATTTGATCCCAGGACATTTCCAAATCTGGTAGTAATAAATTTGGTTTGCGACAATTGTTCTACTCCATTTAACTTTTCTACTCCATTTGAACCTGAAGAATTTTTAAAGTTGTGTGTAAATAAAGACTGAACATAAATTTCAGCAATCCTCTTTGAAGCACCCATCACATTTGTTGGATTTACAGCTTTGTCTGTTGAAATCATCACAAATTTTTGAACGCCGTATTTAACTGAAAGGTCTGCGATAATTTTTGTACCCATTACATTCGTACGAACGCCTTCTGCAGGATTGTGCTCAATTAAGGGAACATGTTTATAAGCCGCGGCATGATAAACATAATGAGGTTTAAACGTTTGAAATAACAATTCCATTCTTTTTGGATCTCTAACATCTCCAATAAAGGCATGGAAATTATTCTTCATATCATTTTCCTGAAGCTCTAATTGAATATCGTAAAGTGGTGTTTCCGCCTGATCACTTAATATGATCATTTGAGGAGAAAATTTAGAAACCTGACGAACAATTTCACTACCAATAGATCCGGCTGCTCCAGTTATTAAAACACGTTTACCTGACAACTGAATGCTAATTTCATCATTATGGATAATTATGGGTTCACGCTCTAATAAATCCTCAATTTTAATATTCTGAATTTGTTTGGTGCTTATCTGGCCATTTATCCAGGTATCTACCGGCGGAAGAGTTAAAACTTTAATATTGTTCTCCAAACAAAAATCAACAATCTGATTTTTCCTGTCGGGAGGTATATTCTGACTGGCAATTAAAAGATCATCAACTTTATCCTGAAGAACCAAATCATGCAATTCATCCGTTGGAAAAATTTTAATTCCATCAATAACCTTATTAGCCTTTCGCAAATCATCATCAATGAAAGCGATTAAATTCATATTTATTTTTGGATCATGATCCAGAGTACGCTTTGCAGCTATTCCAACTTCTCCAGCCCCGTAAATAATAACCCGTCGTTTATCAATATTTAAATTCTTGATGTATAGAAAAAAGTATTTTACTAAAACTCTGTAGGTAATTAAAAAAAGAAAACTGCTCAGACCATTTATTATTAAAATAGAATTTGAAATAACCGGTCTTTTCTCAAAAGAAAACAGCAATAAATTAGCTATAAAAAAAATCGAATTACTTAAAACGATTGCAAATAATATGCGGAAAGAATCCTGTGCGCTCGTATATCTGATAATGCCGGAATAGGTTTTTATGCTATAAAAAACAATTGAGTTTATAACAATAAAAATGAGCAGATTTCTGCTCAATTCGGAAACATCTACTTGTGTTATATCAAAGTTATGCTTTATTAAGTAAGCATAGCATAGTGAAAATACACAGCATATAATATCTAA
>JBBRCI010000168.1:0-2217 GCA_038204935.1 Sphingobacteriales bacterium
AGGGAAAACAGGCTATCCTATTGTTGATGCAGGAATGCGCCAATTAAATACTACTGGCTTTATGCATAATCGTTTGCGGATGATTACTGCCAGCTTTTTAAGCAAGCATTTATTAATTGATTGGCGATGGGGCGAAGCATACTTTGCACGCAAACTTCTGGATTATGAGCAGGCGAGTAATATTGGTGGCTGGCAATGGTCAGCCGGTTGCGGCAATGATGCGGCACCGTATTTCAGAGTTTTCAGTCCCGAACTTCAGACTAAAAAATTTGATCCGGATCTAAAATATATTAAAAAATGGATCCCAGAATTTTCTGATCCTTTTAAATACCCCCAACCAATTGTTGATCACAAATTTGCAAGAGAAAGAGTTTTAAAGGCTTTTAAGGAAGCTTTATCTAAATAAAAAAAGCGCTAAAGTATTAAGATAAGACGAGCATCCTTCATTTAGTAAACCAATCATTGATAGAATATCATACCTCAAATACAAAAAAAAATCTAAGGATGTAATATATACTAATTTTAAAAAATGAAAATTAATAATTGTCAAACTAAGCAGAAAATTCTTGTTTTTCCTATCTCACTGATATGACTCTCAGTTGAATTTTCAGGCGAATATAATTACCAAATACTCTAAAAAGTTATTTTACATCAGTAACTTTAATATCAAAATCCATTTGTAAAAATGGAGCAATACCACGTGTCGGAGCTCCCAAATTTCCATACGCCTGCCTATAAGGGGTTATTAGACGGACAGAACCTCCCTGTTTAATTAAAGGCACAACTTCTCTCCAAGCAGGTATCAAACCAGACAATGGCTGTATTAAAGGATTGGCTGAAGTAGTGGTTTCGTAAACTACTCCATCAAGTAATTTTCGCGTGTATTCAACTGTTATAATTGAATCAACAGTAATTGAATTACCCGAGCCCGGGTTTGATATCTTATAATATACACCGGAAGTTGTTTTTGTAAAACCATTCAGAGTATTTTTTTGCAAATATTGCTGTATTGATTCATCGGCATATTGTTCTAGTTTATCGCTTTTTAAAAGCTTTACAGAAATATCAAGAGATGAGTTACCATCTAGTTTGATGCCTGGATATCCTGGAATTGCAGCAATATCATTTCTACCATAAGCTTCATTGGAGGGTATAATTAAACGTAGAGTACCACCTTCATTTAGTAAAACTGATTTTACAATTCTCGGAATCAGTTCTTTACTGGAAAACCTCTCTCTTCCATTAGGCTGCAGATAACCCAAAAAACCATAATACCTGTTATAAAAAGACATTGTGTCCGTTGCGTTGAATTTACCATTTAATGACCGTATAGTGAAGATAGCTGATACCGGCTTAGAAAAATCCAGAGCTATCCCGGTGCCGGGATTAACAACCTGAGTATAAATACCGCTGTTCTCAAACTGCTTCATATCTGTCAGATTATTCTCTTGGATATACGTCTGGATATTCCTTTCATCTATCTGCTCAATACTTTCGTATTCTTTTTTGCATGCAGAAAATGCCAAAAGAACAAAAACAGCAACTATATTATATTTTAATAAATTTTTCATTTAGTTTTTAGGGATTAAAATCTTTTCGAAGTTCAATTAATTTTGAACATCAACCAGTTCAATCTCGAAATCAAGAACTGAATTTGCGGGTATTGAACTTACCTTTTGGTCACCATATCCATATCCGGAAGGTATCAGCAACCTTATTTTACCACCCTTTTGAATAAGTGGAACACCAATTTGCCATCCTGGAATTACTCCACCCAACTTAAAAGAGATTGCGTTATTTGATGTTTGATCGAAGATATTTCCATTCAGTAAACGACCTGTATATTTTGCACTCACACTTGTATTTGCAGAAAAAACTGCACTACCAGCTCCTGGTTCAATTATTTGGTAATAAACTCCGGTTTGATGTCTGATGGCTGGAATATTATTTTTGGTTATAAATTCTTTAATCAGGGATTCGTCCTTAGTTAGCTGTTCTTCAGGGCTTAGGGAATTATTCTTTTTACATGCGTTTAACCCAAATGTTAAAGCCATAAAAAGCAAAAATATGTTTCTTATTTTCATACGGATGCAAATTTATTCTTTTAAATGTTAAATACTAAGAATTAACACTATTTAACAAGAAATAGTATTAATGCGTGATTTTCCAAATCTAAATTTCCGGTTATAAAAAAAACCTCTGCCTGAAAAGACAGAG
>JBBRCI010000169.1:0-2171 GCA_038204935.1 Sphingobacteriales bacterium
AAATTATAACCTAACAAATCGGATTCTTGAGCCAAATACTGCTTAATCTCTAAAAAACTTGAGGGAGCTTTCCTGAGCTTATTAATAATCAGATTGTATCGTAATAATGCTTCTCTACGTGACATATTGTTTTTCTACAAAGCTAAATTTAGACCCAGTCAAAATGTGACCTGGTAAATGTTTCACAAAGCGTAACTGAAATAACTTGAAACTCTAATATTTAGATTTATTTAAAATTTACACCCGAAACTATTCTTTTAGAAATACAATCAAAAAAAACTTTAAATAAAAACAGTGAATGGCAGATAATACCAGGCAGCTGTTAAGAATTACTTTATTCTTTTCATAAAGATTAAGACATTCCAATTATCATCCTGAATGCACTGTCGATTACAAATCCCATCTTCACAAAATCAAGCGTTTCAATCGTATCGGAATTCTGATGATAATTTGGATTTCGGACGAAGGAGGTGTCATTAATCATCAGTGCGTTGTAGCCAAAATTCCAGTAGTTTCGCTGATCAGACAAACCGGCCAGACTATTTGATTTAGGGAAACTGATAACTTGTACATCAATTTCAGATTTGTCCGACATAAGCTGATGTACTTTTTGATTGAAGTTCTTAAATTCCTCAATTCCAACCACGACAATAAAATTGGCTACATGCGGAAATAAAGCTGCTAATTCCGGTGATGGGAATGGTTGCGAATTAGGTTCATCAGAAAAGTAACCAATCATTTCAAAGCAAATCATGCCAATTACATCCACATTTGCATCATGAAGAGATTTTGCATGAACATAGCTTCCCATTTCTGTGGTTCCAAAAAACGGTGGTTCTTCTAAGCAGTAAGCTACAAAATCGATCTGATAGTCTAAATCCGGTTGGGTTTCTGCTATTAATCTTGCTGTTTCCAATAAACCCGCCACGGCGCTGGCATTGTCATCGGCACCTGGCTGATCTCCACACACATCGTAATGCGCTCCAACAATCAGCCTTCTCTTTTTTCCCTTATTGTAACTGGCAATAATATTTTTGTACTCATTTCCGTCGGCAATCCATTTTTGCTCCTCAGGTTGTAAACCTGCTTTTGTAAATTCAGCCTTTATATAATCACATACCTTTTCCAGGGATTCCAGGTTCTGATAATTCCGGTAAGGACGCAAACCGGTTAAAAATTCCACGTCGCTAAATGTTCTTTCTTTTTGTGCTTTCACAGGTTGTATTTGATTAAGTTTCCATTTTTTTGTTTTTGATAAATCAAATGTCATCCAAAAAAGAGTGTCGTACTAATCACTGCAACCTTGTAATTCAGAGTTGTTGAATGTATTTTTTTCAGGATGGCTTAAATATCACTCCGAGTTTTGCATTTATCGAATCGAAAGTTAAATGAAAAATAAAATCAGCAAACAGCTTTGATGCTGATAATATTGAAAAAATAAATACTTTTAGTTAAAAAATCAATGTACCTTAATTTCCATAACCCATTTAAAAAATGCCGACAAATTTAGATGCTTTACTTCGCTATCATGTAATTGATGAATGTTTACAGAATCATGGAAGAAAATGGAATTGGGAAGATTTGTCCGAAAAATGCACTCTGGAAATAATCGAGCAAACCGGTAAAAACTTAAAAAATACCGTCAGCAAAAGAACTATTGAAGGCGATATTAAGGTAATGCGTGGCCACACTTTAGGATATAACGCACCCATAGTTCTGAAAAATGGCTCTTATTTTTATGGAGATAAAAATTTCTCAATCCGCAATGCGACCATATCTAAAAAGGATATTCAAAATATCGCGGCAGCTATAAAAATGTTTAAGACTTATAAAGGTCTCGAATTTTTTAATGAAGTTGAAACCCTGGTTAATAAGTTGGAAAAGCAGGTTCACAATAAAACATATCAGGAAGTACAAAAGATCATCTGTTTTGAGCAGGTGCCGCCAAGCTGCGGACAGGAAAAAGTAAATCCACTAATGCAGGCTATTTTAAATAAGCAGGTATTAAACCTGACTTATAGAAAGTATAATACCGAGGAGGAAAAATCCTACATCTACCACCCGTATTTTCTAAAAGAATTTCGCAACCGCTGGTACGTTCTGGGTTGGTTTGAGGCTGATAAAATTATTAAAACTTTTGCCCTTGACAGGATCAGTGAGTTTGATATTCT
>JBBRCI010000170.1:0-2008 GCA_038204935.1 Sphingobacteriales bacterium
GTAAAGCTTCATCCATAATTCCTTTTTTCTGAAAATCAGGATGCAGATCATAACCAACTTCTGCAGATTTCCGGTCGTCTGATATTTTCCAGAGGCAAATGGACCCGATCATTTTGGGTTGAGATTTCAACGCAATGCTCCAGTAATAAATTTTAGAACTTTCAATTTCGTTCCTTATCCTGCGGATAAACTCACTTGCCTCATTCAAATTTTCAGGTGCTTCCCGCTTAACAAACTTATTTACTCCTGAATCGGAGCGTAAAAACAGAATTTCAGAAGCATCAGAGATTAGTAATTCTCTTAAAACTATCCGCTCACATTCAATTTCGGGTTGTTTAATTTTCAATTTTCAGGGATAATAAATATGCTTATGGCTTTACAAAAAGTAACGTTCATTTTCTGTTTTTATCTTTCCGGCATCCAGCAAATTCCGTATTACAGCTAATTTTTCATTCTCATTTCCTGAGCGAATCGAAACTATCAATTCATTTAACAGAAGTTTGTCAGTTTTTAAAATATCTGTTATTTCCTGCATAATAGATTCTTCTATCCGATCCTGTTTCTCCAAACGTTTTTCTGCCAGGCATACATCGCAAACGCCACAAATTTTAGCATTCGGCTCATCAAAATAATTAAGTAATTGTTTACTTCTGCATACTTCAACTTCCGCGTAAGCAATTACAGATTCAATTTGCTGTTTAAATAATTCCTGCCTTTCGGCGATATGTTTTCCGTTGATGAACAAATGCTGTGAATCAACCCGGGGTTTCAAATAAGTTAACTGAGGTTTATCCGTTTGCGGCAAATAATTCAAAATCAGATCTTTTTGCAGCTTATCCAATTTGATCTTTAATTCTGAACGCCCAATATTACTTCTGGTTGAAAGTTCGCTTTCTTTTACAGGAACAAAATGATCAAAAATTCCGCCGTAAGAGCGAAGCAAAGTTTTAATTAAATGATCAAATTCAGCATGCTCAATTTGGTAATGATATAGATCTTCCTGACCTACAATAATCTGAATCCGCGAAGGCAAAAACACATTTTCGCTTAAAGCGATGTATTCATCCCGCTCTAAAAATTTCAGGGCGTTTAACGTGCGGATGGCATCAAGCTTAAAGCGGACGCAAAAATCCGCCACATCAAATTCTAAATTCAAACCTTCGCCGGCGCCATAGGCCAGCTGAAAATAGTTTCCCAACTGATGATAAACTTGCTTGATCTCTTCTACCGATGGGAAACTTTGCTCAAGTTTTTTCTGCAACTGAAATTTATCCGCAGAATTATAAAGCAGCACAGCAAATGCTTTTTTCTCATCCCGACCGCCGCGACCTGCTTCCTGGTAATACGCTTCTAAACTTTCGGGCAAATCCAGATGAACCACAAAACGAACATCAGCTTTATCAATTCCCATCCCAAAAGCATTGGTAGCAACCATAATCCGTATGCCGCCGGTTTTCCAGTCCATCTGCTTTTTCATCCGCAAAGGCGTATCCAAACCTGCATGATAAAAATCGGCAGAAATGCCCTGTATATTTAATTGACGGGCAACTTCCTGCGTTTCCCTACGATTGCGCACATACACAATTCCGCTTCCCTGGATATTTTTTGCTACCGCGATAAGCTTCCTGAACTTATCATCCTGATTAAAAACCACATAACTCAGATTTTTCCGTTCAAAGGATTTTCTGAAAATTTCGAAATTTTTAAAATGAAGCTTCTCGCAGATATCCAAAATAACCCGCTGCGTGGCTGTAGCTGTTAGGGCCAAAACCGGGACTTTGGGATGCAACTCCCTCAGCTCATTTAAATGCAAATATGGCGGGCGGAAATCATATCCCCATTGAGAAATACAATGCGCTTCGTCTACCGCGATGAGATTCACATTCATGTGTCGGATGCGTTCCCTGACCAGATCAGAAAGCAAACGTTCCGGCGACAAATAAAGAAATTTAATATCGCCGTAAATGCAGTTATCCAGTAAAATATCTACTTCCCGTTTTCCCATTCC
>JBBRCI010000171.1:0-1981 GCA_038204935.1 Sphingobacteriales bacterium
TTTAAATCACATTACACTTGCTTTTTATGCGCAAAATCTAACCTCGCCCTAATGAAATTTTCATCTGTTATTTTTTTTCTGGCAATTACAATTTTTGGGGCCTGCAAAAAATCAAGTACTAATCCTACTCCCACGCCTGCTAAAAAACCTCTAACTTTTGTTTCCAGCTCAGTAAACGGAACTAGCAATGCAAATTCTTCCTATCAAAACGTTGCATTAAATCCTCTTATAAAATTAATATTTAGCGGGCCTTTAAACCCAACTGATATTAAATCAAGTATACTTTTCAATTTATCTACTGGAACTGCAATACCTTTTAATGCAACCCTGGAAAATGGAAATATTTTGGTAATTAGTCCTGTAGGTTCTATATCATCATTAAGTACTTACACAATTACTGTTTCAAATCTTAAATCAACCGAAGGAAGTATTTTAAGTAATTCCGTGACTGTTAATATTTCTACCGGTTTAGACCTAACCGATAAATTCCCTCAAATAACTGATGATGAGTTATTAACTCTTGTGCAAAAACAAACTTTTAAATATTTCTGGGATTTCGGTCATCCGGAAAGTGGACTTGCAAGGGAAAGAAATAATTCGGGAGATTTAGTAACATCTGGCGGTTCGGGTTTTGGAATTATGAGTATTGTAATAGGTGTTGACCGTAATTTTATCAGCAGGGCGGAAGGCTTAGCCAGAATGAACAAAATCGTTGGTTTTTTGAGCACAAAAGCAAAAACCTATCATGGGGCATTTCCGCATTGGTTAAATGGATCAACAGGAGCTGTGATTCCATTTAGCGAAAAAGATAACGGTGCCGATCTGGTAGAAACTTCTTATTTAATGCAGGGACTACTTACTGCCCGGCAGTATTTTAATGGGGGTGATGCTTCAGAAGCTGATCTGAGAAGCGAAATCAATAAATTATGGAATGCGGTAGAATGGAGCTGGTTCCGGAAAAATGATGAGCAGGTTTTATACTGGCATTGGAGTCCGAATTTTAATTGGGATATGAACTTAAAAGTTCAGGGTTGGAACGAAGCCCTGATAACCTATGTGCTCGGTGCCTCTTCAAACAATTACTCTATTCCTAAATCTGTTTATGATAATGGTTGGGCAAAAAACGGAGCTATAAAAAATGGAAATACTTATTTTGGCGTTCAATTGCCTTTAGGTCCTGATAAAGGCGGACCGCTTTTCTTTGCTCATTATTCATTTTTGGGAATAAATCCGACGTCATTAACAGATACTTATGCAAATTATGAAACCCAAAATAAGGCGCATACACTGGTCAATTACAATTATTGCATTGCCAATCCGGGAAACTTCGCAGGATACTCAGATCAATGCTGGGGATTAACTGCGAGTGATGATAAAAGTGGTTATCTGGCTCATGAACCCAATAATGATAATGGGACAATTTCGCCAACGGCAGCTTTATCATCGTTTCCCTATACTCCGGTAGAATCCATGAAAGCTCTTAAGTTTTTCTATTATAAACTGGGAGATAAAACATGGGGACCTTATGGTTTTTACGATGCTTTTAATTTGAATCAGGCTTGGTTTGCAAATTCTACATTGGCAATAGATCAGGGGCCGATTATTATCATGATCGAAAATTACCGAAGCGGCTTGTTATGGAATTTATTTATGAGTTGCCCTGAAGTAAAAACTGGAATGAAAAATCTCGGATTCCAAAGCCCGCATTTATAAATATGAATTGAATTATGCCTAAATATACTTTCTTAATTATTCTTGTTTTCGCGATTTCTTCTTGTTCAACATCGGGCCCGCAAACTAACGGTCAGACAAAAGTTTTGACAATAAAAAAAGGCTTAACAGATGATCAGCTTCTTGACTTAGTTCAAAAACAAACTTTTCAATATTTCTGGGATGGTGCCGAACCAACTTCGGGTGCTGCCAGAGAAAGAGTTCATTCAGATAATGTGTATCCGGAAAACGATAAAAATACAGTTGCCTC
>JBBRCI010000172.1:0-1950 GCA_038204935.1 Sphingobacteriales bacterium
CAATGGAAACACATATCCCGCAATTGGAGTCCCCTGGGGGATGAATTTATGGACGCCGCAAACCGGAAAAATGGGTGATGGCTGGGCGTATATGTATTCAGCCGACCGGATTAGAGGCTTTAAACAAACTCATCAGCCTTCGCCATGGATGAATGATTACGGTCAATTTGCTATTATGCCAGTAACCGGATTAAAAATTAATCAGGATGACCGGGCCAGTTGGTTCTCTCATAAATCTGAAATTGTAAAACCGTATTACTACAGCGTTTATCTGGCAGACCATGATATAACAGCCGGGATTACAACTACCGAAAGGGCTGCTCAGTTTGAATTTACCTTTCCCAAATCCGACAGCGCATTTGTAATTCTGGATGCACTGGATAAAGGTTCATACGTGAAGATTATTCCATCAGAAAGGAAAGTTATTGGTTATACAACCCGATATGCTAGTGGAAAATACGAAAGTTTTAAGAATTATTTCGTTCTTGTTTTTGATAAAGATTTTAAAACTTCAGGTACCTGGGATGGAAGTAAATTGGATGTAAAAATTTCAGAACTTCAGTCAAATCATACCGGAGCGGTGATAGGTTTCAATACAAAAAAAGGAGAAAAGTTAAATGTGAAGGTCGCATCTTCATTTATAAGTTTTGAACAGGCTGAGTTAAATTTAAGCCGCGAAGTAGGCAAGGATACTTTTGAACAGACCAAAGAAAAATCCCGCAAGGTGTGGAATGAAACTTTAGGTAAAATTAAAGTTGAAGGCGGTACGGATGAGCAAATGAAAACTTTTTATTCCTGCCTTTACAGAACCGTTTTCTTTCCCAATAAATTATATGAAATAGATTCTGCCGGAAAAATAGTTCACTGGAGCCCCTACAATAGCAAAATCCTGCCGGGATATATGTTCGCCGGAACTGGTTTCTGGGATACTTTTCGGGCACTTTATCCTTTTCTGAATTTGGTTTATCCTTCCATAAATAAAGAAATGCAGGAGGGTTTGATAAACGATTACAAAGAAGGAGGTTGGCTGCCGGAATGGTCAAGTCCCGGGTACGCAAATATTATGATCGGCAATAATTCGGCCTCGGTAGTTGCCGATGCCTACATAAAAGGGTTACGTGGTTATGATATCGAAACGCTTTACCAGGCTTTAATTCACGGAGCAAATAATGAAGGACCAATTGAAGCTGTTGGGCGGGCAGGTGTGGAATATTACAATACATTGGGTTATGTTCCTTATGATGTTAAGATCAATGAAAACGCCGCCCGAACTTTAGAATATGCGTATGATGATTTTGCCATTTATCAATTAGGAAAAGCGTTGAAAAAGCCTGCCTCAGAAATAGATATTTACGCAAAGCGAAGCATGAATTATCAAAATTTATTTGATCCGTCAAGCGGATTAATGCGTGGGAAAAATAAGAACGGCGAATTTCAGTCGCCATTTAATCCTTTTAAATGGGGCGACGCATTTACCGAAGGGAATAGCTGGCATTACACCTGGTCCGTTTTTCAGGATGTGCAGGGATTGGTTAACCTGATGGGTGGAAAGCAAAAGTTTGCCGCCAAATTAGATTCTGTTTTTACCCTTCCACCAATTTTTGATGATAGTTATTATGGTGGTATTATTCATGAGATTCGGGAAATGCAGATCGCCAATATGGGACAATATGCTCATGGAAATCAGCCCATTCAGCACATGATTTATTTGTATAATTATGCCGGTGAACCCTGGAAAACGCAATACTGGGCTCGCGAAGTAATGAACAGATTATATAAAGCTGTTCCCGACGGATATTGTGGAGATGAAGATAACGGACAAACTTCTGCCTGGTATGTTTTTTCGGCAATGGGATTTTATCCGGTTACGCCAGCAACAGATCAATATGTTTTGGGCGCTCCGTTATTTAAAAAAGTGACCATTAATTTGGAGAATGGAAAACAAATTAT
>JBBRCI010000173.1:0-1582 GCA_038204935.1 Sphingobacteriales bacterium
ATATCAACAACTTTTAAACGCTGACCTTTTTTTAGTATAAATGAAACTCCGCTACGAGGCTGGATGATGTTTAGTTCCTGCATGTTTTAATTTTAATGGGCATTCCCAGTTTTTATTATAATTGCGGCCGCTGTATTGAAATACTTCAGATGTATCACCAAAATCCTCAAGCATCGGGTTAACTGAACCTGACAAAGCCACATCCCGTTTACGGATGGCATTTTTAATATTTTGGTACTTACCGTTTTCACGCAAAGTTTCAAACTGATCATGCGGATTAAACACCAGTACCGGATACTTAAACTGCCTTGCCGTTCTGCTGCTTTCCGGATGCAAACCTACAACATAAAGCGCTTCCTGCTTAATGCTGAAGCTAAAATTTGAGGAGTGTACATCAGAAGCGACACGATCGTCAAATTTAAAATTCTTTGCATCCAAATCTGAGATCGCCTGCAATTTTGGCCATAAAAAACCATCGAACATGGCTTCAGAAAATATTTCTGTAGTAGGGAAAATAACAGCTGCGCTATGATAAAATTGTTCGGAAGATCTAAACTGATCTACAAAATCATAAAGAAACTGAATGATCTCCTCATTGTCGCTGGGACATGCC
Source organism: Sphingobacteriales bacterium (assembly GCA_038204935.1). Lineage (GTDB taxonomy): Bacteria > Bacteroidota > Bacteroidia > Sphingobacteriales > Sphingobacteriaceae > Daejeonella. The sequence goes on from JBBRCI010000173.1 coordinate 614, forward strand.
ATATGGCCTGCGATAAAAGTTTGAATATTCTGTTTAGCCAAAGCAGCTTTTGCGGCTACGCAAGGAAAATCCCTGTTTTCTATAAAAGTAAGGAATTCATTGCGAACGGTTTCTGGATTAACTGTAAGCATAGTATTAATAGATAGGTAGATCTCTTAACCCCGAAATTTTGTGCCAAGAATCCTTTTCTATTGATATTGATACTCAGAATCCAGTTTGTTTAAAGCTTTAAAATGAGTTTTGGCTTGTTGTGAATAAGCCCATCCCTGTCGGAACCCCCAATATTCATAACCGTTTTTATTATTCATCCGGGCAATCTGAAATAACACTTTCCAGTGATGCAGCAAAATTCCATACGCCTGAAAAAGTGTATTTCCATTACCGTAGACATGATGCGGCTCGGCACCGCTTCCATTAAATTCAAGAATTGAATAATTTTTTCCCTGTTTCAAATCTTCAACAGATTTGCATTTTATATCATACCGGCCATGGTAAAACGATTTGCTGTAATGACTCAGATCATCAAAAACTTTTAACAGCTGAATGTCCTTTTCTTTGGCCAGACTAATTAATTTTCCTCCGCGGCTTAAATTTAGCGCATACGACAAACAAAAACGTTCTCCTTGCGGGATGATTTCATCCAGGCGGTTTTTAAACTTTGATTTAATTTCTTGCACTCTGAAACTTACCCGATCATAATTATTGATCAATTGATCAAGCGTTGAAGCTCCGTCGCCAGTAACTTCTAAATATTCTTTTTTCAAAAATCCTGTGATAGTACCTTTTTCCTGATCCGGAAAACGGTAATAAAAAACGCTGACTTCCATTGGGTAGTCAATCATATCCTGAATAATATAATCTACAGTCATACTTTTATGATAATGCTGCAGTTGATCTGCATTATCCATTTTACGGAACATAAATCCCATCATACCGGCATCCGGTTTAACCGCAACCGGAAATTTTAAA